>DATAMW010000025.1:0-27433 GCA_036266555.1 Patescibacteria group bacterium | reverse complement strand
TACTGTAGACGGCTCAGGCAGCTTTGGTAGCAGCAGCGACTGGACTACTTCTAGCCTAAGCTTCACTGGTTCCAGTAGTACTACTACAGGAACTGGTGCTGGAGGAGTAACAGTCACTGGTGTACTAACTATTGGCGCAAGTCATACACTAGACGCAGCTAGTAAGACCTGGACACTTTCAGGAACAAGTACGCCGTTTGTGGTAACGGGTACGTTTACTCCAAACGCCTCGACTTTCCAATATACAGGTTCAACCGCAACAGTAACTGTGACAACTTTTAAAAATCTTACTTTAGGTGGCTCAGGCACTTATACTTTGCCTGCGAGTACTTGGCATGTAAATGGTAACTTGGTAATTACCAATGGCGCTACTATCACTAAGGGCGCCGGCACTCTTTCCTTGTCAGGTGGCACTACGCAAACCATTACCGACAGTAACACTACTAAGCAAGACCTTGGAACGTTACAAATTTCGACTGGTGCTGGCGCAACCACTGTTCAGCTGGGATCTTCCATTAAGATTACTGCAGTCACTATTGATTCTTCACAAACCTTGAGTCTTAATGGTGCTAACACTCTTACCTTAACTGGTAACACCACCCCTTTAACTGCTACTGGTACATTCACACCTTCCACTGGTACCGTAGACTTTAGCTCTGCTTCAACAACTGGTACCACCATTCCGGCTTTGACTTATTACAACCTGACAATGAACAAAGCCAGTAATACTTTCACAGCAGCAGGCACCATGACTGTTAACAATCTTACTCTTAGCGCAGGAACTTTTGTTGCTCCATCTGGGACTCTGACTGTCACAGGTGATTTCACTAATAATGGTACCTTTACTCATAACAGTGGAACTGTTGCTATTACTCCAACAACTTCTAGTTCAGTGACTGGTACCACTGCCACTACGTTCCAGAATTTGTCTATCAGTGCGCCAGATAAAACTGTATTGTTTAAAGCTGGTCAAACTGTGACTGTAGCAGGGACTTTAACTTTAGCTGGAACTTCTGGTCATAACTTAACAATTGGCTCAACTGTTAATAGTTCAACTTGGACAATTGTTGTGACAGGTAGTTTCTCTATGAACTACTTAGCTGTAAGTGATTCGATCTGTGGCGGCGGCACAGACTTTACCCAGAATAGTACAATCGTAAACTTGGGGAATAACGGTTCATGTTGGCACTTTACTATTCGCGGTGGCTCTACTGGCGGCGGAGATAGTGGTCCTGGTTCAGGGAGTTCTTCAAGCGGCGGCGGTGGTTCAGGGGGAAGCGGCGGCGGGAACATTACTGCCACAGCTACAGCTTCTGTATCTGGTGGAGTGGTAATCTCCGTATCAGTTGTGATCGGCGGTGCAGGCTATACCAGTCAACCAAGCGTATGTTTTGTAGGAGCTGGTACAGGTGCCATAGCAGCTGCCACGATTTCTGGTGGCGCAGTGATATCTATCTCAGTGACTGTTGGTGGGACAGGTTATAGTGTGGCCCCTACAGTGACCATTGCGGCTCCTGATGTTGGTGGCGCTTGTTCTTCTGGCGGCGGCGGCAGTCATGGCGGCGGCGGCGGAGATGCCCCTTAATTTCAATATCAACGCTTTGTCGGGTTTCGCATTTGTGGTTATGAGCCATCGGTGCGAAACCCGATTTTTGGTTTTGGTTTTTCTGGCGGATCTATAAGTTTGTGAATCGCTTTAAATACTTCGCTAAACTGGTAGTCATATTTTCCCTCCAACTCTTCAATCTTTTTTTGCAGCTCTTCGTTGCTTACCAACATTTCTCTAATTTTTGTAAACGTGCGCATAATTTGGATATTCACTAAAATCGCTTTTTCGCTTCTCAGCACGCTCGAGAGCATTGCAACACCTTGTTCGGTAAATGCGTATGGTAATTTGCGAATACCTCCGTGCTCTAAACTTGAAGTACAATTTTGGTACTTCAAGTTTGTTTTTTCTTTGAGCGGTCTTGATCTTGAAGTCGCAAAATGCGACTTCAAGATTGGTTTATTTATGCCTGGTTCTTCTGATGCGGTTCCAAAATGGAACCGCATACCTTCGGCTTCCTCTTTGGTCAGTTGAAACATAAAGTCATCAGGAAATCGAGTAATGTTGCGGCGAACTTGTTCATTAAGACGTTTTGTCTCAACCTCATAAAGCTCCGCTAAGTCTCGGTCTAGCATCACTTTTCTGCCTCTTATAAAGTAAATTTTGCTTTGAATAACGGTTTCCATAAATTAGTGGTTAATACTGAAGAATGTATTGTATAATAGAGTAGATAAAGTTATCGTAAATAAAATCTAAAGTTTCCCTAAAATGTCAGATGAAAACCCTTATCAGCAGCCAAAAATCCGCGTAACTGAGTATCGGCCTCAAAATCAGCAGTTGCCAGCCAGTCGTTTTCCGAGATGGCTGCCTTGGTTAGTTATCGCGATTTTCATTTTAACTATTTTAGTATTAGGCGGGTTATTTTGGCGCAGCCAGCATCAGTTAAACAAGCTTAAAAATGGTTCAGCCCAACAGAATCAATCAGCGACACAAAATCAAGATGATGCTAAGCAGTTGGTACAACAAGTCGGCAAGTTAATCATTTTACCAACAGATGAAGACCCAACAATTGCCACAGTTAGTGATTTAAATAAATTAAAAGATCAACCATTTTTTACTAAAGCTCAAGTGGGCGATAAAGTGTTAATTTACTCCAAAGCAAAAAAAGCGATTTTGTACCGACCGTCCAGTAACCAAATCATTGAGCTGGCGCCATTAAATACAGATGGCAATGCCGGTACTCCAACTACTCCTGCTCCACCTGCAACCACACCGCCAGCGCAATAAATTTAATTATGCAGTTAAAACCAAAACCTTGGACTCATCATCATGCGCACCGCCTGTTCCATATTTCTATGGGACTGTGTTTTGGTTTCGCAGCACTTGTGTTAGTTGCTGGGATGGGCACTTATTGGGTGACTGCTGGGGCAGTCTCTAGTGTTTCGCAAGATTTGGATATTACTGCTACTGTGGCTGGCATTAACCCAGGGCCAGTAACTCCGCCGTCTACTAGTGGCAGCCGGGTGCCAGTGCCATCGGCTAATCCAACTATTACAATTACAGCTGAGCCACAAGGTTTAGTGCCGCAGCGCAATATCACTGCTGGTGGCAATACTGTGCCAGCGTATGTATTTGATACTAGACGTCCAGCATTTTCTGGCACCACTTCTGTTTCTAATGGACTGATCTTTATATATATAGAGGGACCGCGCAATGTGAATACTACGGCCCGAGCCTCAGCAGATGGAAAATGGTTATGGCAGTCACCCGACCAATTACCATTTGGCACTTACGCCATCACTGCTGTGGTGTATGATTCATATAATTTAACAAACTCTGCGAGTGCTAAAACCTACTTCATTATTCAAACTCCTCCAGCTCAACCTGGTCAACCCGCGCAACCAGGTAAGCCTTCACAACCAGGCGGTTCTGGTTCTGGTAACGGCACACCTGGCCAGCCAGGTACTCCAAGTGAGCCAGGCTCACCAGAACAACCGCCAGTAATCCCGGCAGGAAATTTAAATACAGTATTTGGTATTTTCTACGAAATTTTACCTCAGTACAAAAGCATTGAAACTGGCGGCCAAATTATTAGTTGGGTAACATTAGTCAGCAATGCAGACCAATCAGTGGCAAATCAAGATATTACTTATCAGGTTATTTCTCCAGATAACAAAGTGGTGTTGCAAACAACTGATACTGTTTCGTTTAGCAAGCAAGTGCAATATATGAAGACGTTTAATATTGCGCCCATGACTCCTCCTGGTACTTACACAATTCGCATTTCCAGCAAGTACAACGGAATTGAGTCTATGGCATCTGATACATTTGTCTTGCGAGAAGCTCAAGCTCCAATTGCAGCCATTGGCCAAGGTCCAGCTGTTATTTGGAGTCTGCTGATTCTTCTTCTGATTTTATTCTTAATCTTAGTGATAATTGCTTACCGTTATGTGCGCCGTCATACTCGTGAGCTTGAGGGCTATAACGCCCCAGAAAGTACTGCACCGCCTACAATATAAGATATATAAAAAACAGCCCGCATGGGCTGTTTTTTTGCTTATTTAGGCCATTTAGTGACCATGAGTAGCGGTTCTTTGACCAGATTAGCATCTTTTAGTTCTTGCCATAACACTTCTGTTAGGAATGGCATAAATGGATGCAGTAGCTTGAGAATTTGAATTAAATTGTGCACCAGAATTTTTTCTGTGTTGGCTTTTTGAGCCTCGTCTTGGAGCTGCAGTTTGCTGGCTTCAATGTAGACATCGGCAAAATCTCTCCACACAAAATCGTACAAACTTTGGGTTGCTTCGTGAATGCGAAAGCTATCCAAAGCGCTATCAACTTTTTGGGTGGTTTGGGTAAGCTGGTTCAAAATTGATATATCTGCTTCCGTAATAGCATTGATCGGTTCATCTAAATTCACTTCATCAACATTAGCTAATACAAACCTAGCAATGTTCCAAAGCTTATTCCCAAAGTGCTTCATGCCTTTGACTTTTTGTTCATCAAACAAAGTGTCATTGCCTGGGGCAGCATTGAACACTAATGCAAAACGCAATGCATCAGTGCCATATTTTTCTGCCATTTCTAATGGATCAATGCCATTGTTCGCTGACTTGCTGAATTTCTTACCGTCTTTGTCGCGCACGATGCCGTGCAAGTAAATATCTTTAAAGGGGATTGTCCCTAAGTGATATCCAGTCATCAAAATCATACGGGCCACCCAGAAAAACAAAATTTCGTATCCTGGAACAATAACCGAAGTTGGGTGGAAAGTTTTTAAGTCAGCAATTTCATTTGGCCAACCTAAGGTCGAGAATGTCCAGAGTCCAGATGAGAACCAAGTGTCTAAAGTGTCTTCGTCTTGAGTCCAGTCGCTTCCGTCTGGCGCGCTTACGCCAGAATAAATTTCTTCAGGGTTGGCAGCTGAGCCTTTGTACCACACCGGAATGCGATGCCCAAACCATAGTTGTCGGGAGATACACCAGTCGCGTAAATTATCTACCCAGTGGAAATAGGTTTTGGAAAAATGTTCTGGGACAATTCCAATTTGGTTAGTAGAAATAACGTGACGCATCAATTCCTTTAGAGTAATTTCTTGCCCAGTTTTGATGCCATCGATCTGCGAATTTTTCATTAAAAATGGCTTATTTACGGCTAAAAACCATTGTAATTTGGGCAGAGGTTCAATTACGCCGCCACTGCGTTCGGCAGTCGCAATGCTTTGCTTGATTGGCTCTTCAGAAATTATTAAGTTTTGTTCGCGCAACCAGTTAACAATTATTTCGCGCGCCTCAGCTACTTTTTTGCCTTCCAATAATTCGCCGCCAATAGACATTTTCGCAAACTCGTTGATCACTTGCTTCATTGGCAGCCTATGTCGTTCAGCGATTTCAGCATCAATTAAACTATGCGCTGGAGTTACACCTAAAGCACCGGTGCCAAAATCTTTTTCCACGGCTTCGTCGGCGACCACTTTAATGTGCAATGGCACACCAGCAAATTCCAAGTCGTATTCTTTACCCACGAACTCAGCGTATCGTTCATCGTCTGGATGAACAGCCACAGCAGTGTCACCAATTTTAGTTTCCGGGCGCGTAGTAGAAATTGGAATAGGGAAATCAGCAGAATATTTGAAAGTGTACAGCACTGAATCACGTTCTTGATGAACTATTTCCTCGTCAGAAATTACAGTCTGCCCTTTTGGATCCCAGTTAATTACTTTATGCCCACGATAAATTAACCCATCATCGTACATGGCTTTAAAAGCTGTGCGTACTGCTAAGCTGCGGGCTTCATCCATGGTGTAGGCTTCGCGACTCCAGTCCAAAGACGCGCCCATGGCTTTTAGTTGGCTAATAATTGTGTCGTGACTGCCCTGCGCAAACGCTTCCACGCGTTCCAAAAACTTTTCTCGACCTAATTCCGATTTCCGAGTTCCCTCTTTTTCCAGAATTTTTTCAACTTTGGTTTGAGTAGCAATCGCAGCATGATCAGTCCCTGGCAACCATAAAGTTTTGCGCCCTTGCATACGACGGTAGCGAATCAAGATGTCTTGAATAGTATCTTCAAATGCGTGACCTAGATGCAAAGTCCCAGTCACATTCGGCGGCGGCAGCACAATTGTAAAAGGCTCGGCGTTGTCGTCGCTCGCAGGAAGATTATCAGGATTAAAATATCCGGAATCCATCCATTTTTGATATATATCAGCTTCGTACTTGGAAGCATCGTAAGATTTATCTAGCTCTTTCATGGTTTTTTTGTAATTAAAAACACCTCTACCATTTTATGGGGGTGTCTAGAGTCTCGGCTTGCCTATGCAAAGCGGGACGGTACCATCTAGAATTTCGCTTAATTTGGCCTAGTTTCGGCAGGCTCCGGCAGATTCTACTAGCTAGTGGCGCGCTTGTTAGCGCACGCACAGCGTTCTTCCTGCGCCACTGCAGTGACAGCTGCAGTATTGGCTTGTAAATATAGTATAAACTGGTTTACCAGGTGGTGCAAGCAGTCGGGCCAGCGCAAACCATCCAACCAGTGGTTGGTCTAACTGGGTCATAAAAAATTTGTCCAGATGAAGGGAAGGTTTCTGGACCACCAAGGCCTCCCGCAGAGTTGCTGAGAAGTTTGAAACTGGTCCCATCAGATTTATAAACGTAACCAGTACAGGCACCGGTGTCTGGTTTTGGATCTGCTGGTAATACACCAACAAAAGTTGGAGCTAGGTTTGGAATATATCCAGTGGCACCAGTGTATCCATAGCTACCGCCACAACCGCCAGTGGCTGCTTGCCAAACTACTCCCACGGTGCACGAGCCGCCAGTGCCGGTGCAGGGGTAACCACTATTAGTGTTGTAGTAAATCTCCAAAGCTTTTTGCATAGACACTAAATCACCTTTGCGTTTTGCATCGCGAGCTTTCACTCGAGTTTGATTCAAACCCACAATCACCAGACTAGCCAGCAATCCAATAATCGCAATTGAAACTAGTAATTCAATTAAAGTAAATCCAGATTGAGAGTGTTGGTTTTTCATAACTTATTTAATCCGTTCCAGGTGAGCTGGTTGATTTGTTGGAGTGACTAATCTGTAGCCAGCTGGAATTTTGACTTCCGCTTTTTTGAAGTTGAGCGTAATTAATAGTACTGATTGGACCACAGCCAAAATCAATAACAAGATAAGTAAAAATTTAGCTCGCGAAGTTAAAAGCGGCTTCCGCTGATATTCCTGAATTGGAGAAACTGGTACCACTGGAGTAGTTGTTTTCTGATCTTTTTTTAAATAGCCAGTAAAGTCTGCTGGCTTATCGCTGGGATTATATCCGGACATTTGGTTTCAAAATAAGTGCTTTTAGTCCCCTATACTATTATATCAAAATTTTATGAAAATCAGTGGATTTCCCAAGCTGGATTAGCTTTCACTTTACCTGATGCTGCCGGCTTTTTGCCAGCGCGTAAGTTAAAATATGCAGCTAACGCAATCATTTGGGCGTTATCGGTGCAAAGTTCAAAGTCTGGCACAGTAAAATTGACTTTATTTTCTTTGCACATCTTGGCAAGATCAGCGCGAAGTTTTTTATTTGCAGCCACGCCGCCAGACAGCGCCACGGTTTTGCAATTATATTTCTCCACAGCGCGCAATGCCTTTTTGGTAATCACATCAGCTACGGCATTTTCAAAAGACATCGCTATATCTGCTTTTTGTTGCTTAGAAAGCGCGCGTTTAGTTTTTTGGCCAGCCACCAACTTGTCTATATAATAGAGCACTGCGGTCTTTAAGCCAGAGAAAGAGAAATCAAAATTTTTGTCGCCAATCATGGGGCGCGGAAACTTGATATCAGTTTTGCCTAACTGGGCGAGTTTGGAAATTTCTGGTCCACCTGGATAGGGAAGATTCAACAAGCGCGCTACTTTGTCGAACGCTTCACCGGCGGCATCATCAACAGTGTTGCCAATAACTTTGTAATGCTTGTAGTCCTTCAAAAGCACAAACATAGTGTGACCACCACTGACAATAATACACAGCACAGGGAATTGGACCTTTTCTGGGTGCTCTGCGAACGCAGAATACAAATGCCCTTCCATATGGTTGGTTGGCAAAAGCGGTGTGCCACTGGCCAAACTTAACCCTTTAGCAAATTCTGTGCCCACAATGAGCGCAACTACTAAACCTGGCCCGCTGGTCACAGCCACGTAGTCAATTTCGTCCAAGCTAAGCTTGGCGTCGTGCAACGCTTTTTCAGTAACAGGTAAAATATTCACCATATGCTCGCGCGCAGCCACTTCTGGCACTACGCCGCCAGTTCTTTTATGAATATCAATTTGCGACTTTACCACAGAAGACAAAAATTTGAACTTCGGTTGTTTGGCTTTCACGTCGCCACGCAAAACACTAGCTGCGGTTTCGTCACAGCTAGTTTCTATGGCTAAAATATTTACCGTTTTTCGGGACTTGATCAAAAGTTTAGAATTTAAAGCAGATTTCATTAGTACATTATACTGGCGCGGCCAATACTAATCAATGCTGTGCCATTGGCCGTGGATTTGTGGATGCCAGAGTCGTAATTGCGCAAGCCTTTGTTAATCGCATCCGCAGAAACCCAAAAGTTGTGCAGGTTGCCGTACAACGGGTCGTTAATAATTAACTGATTACTAGCATCGTCATAGCCAACCACGACAATAGTGTGGCGCGTTGGTCCGCCACGGTACATGGCCAAGCCAGTGAGGCGCGGGTCGAATGGTAAAATCACTACCCGGTTCGAAGCCAACTCTTGCTTTACATCTTCCACGCTAATATTTTCTTTTACAATAATATCTTTGTACTGATAATAGTCGCGCATCACTTGAGCTGTATCCTGTGCAGAAGTATCTTGATAGAATCCCAAAATTGCTCGCTCGTACTCTGAAATATTGATAATACTTCGTTCAGCTTCTTCTCCAGGAATAGCGCTGGTGCCATTCCATACCCAAGCCATAGCCATAATCATGGCAGCTTCTTCGCAGCCATCACTTTGGCGCGGATCGCTCCAATGTCCAAGAGGTACTTGCGAAACATATTGCACGTTTAATACAGTGCTTTGCGGTCGATCTTGCGCGCTAGCAGAAAACAGTGGCACTTGGCTTGCGACAACGAGTAAAATAATTGATGAGATTTTTTTTATCATATCTTAAGTATAACCTCTTTTTACTATAAAGATACAATTTTAAGGTATAATAATAGTAATGACATTGATTCAGAAACTAAAACAAAAATTCTGGCGATTTATTTATCCGGCTTTTAAAAAGATGGAGCACTTAGCATTGCCTTTTCACGAAAAGCGTCGGCAGCCTTTTCACCTTGGTTGGTTGGCTCCGCAACAGTCTTTGGCTGATTTAAAGCGTCATTTAAGCTCGAAGTGGGGGTTTGGAAACCATTTCGTTGCCTGGGAAGATACTGATCAGATTCTATCTTGGCGCAAACTCGACACTTTTGATGACCAATATCATATTCGCGTGTTCAACGATGGCGAAATTCGCGGCCACTACGAGTACACTCCAGAGAGCGCGCCAGTGCGCCATTTCTTTGCTGCAGAATTTAACCCAAAGCATTACGACTTCCTGCAATTTTTGGAAGGGTACATTGTATTCCAAAAATATCCGCGTAAAGTTTTTCCAGATAAAACTGTGAAAGACGGGGATTCGGAAATTACCTTCGTGGCTGCTCAACAAAAAAGCGCAAAATAAAACCGCTTAGCAAGTGCTAGGCGGTTTTTCAAATCATTGTAATTTTTTGGCAAAAAAGTTGTATTATATAGTGGTATGGAAGAACTTACAGACGAGGCTATTACCAGGCAGGTTCAACAAGGGGATACGCACGCATTTGGTGTTCTCGTCGAACGATATCAAGATAAACTCCAGCGTTATGCCAAACGCTTTTTGTTTGGGCATGAAGATAGTCAGGATATTGTGCAGGACGTGTTTCTCAAAGCCTATTCTAACTTACAAAGTTTTGACCCTACTTTAAAATTTTCTCCTTGGATTTATCGCATTGCTCACAATGAGTTTATTAACGCGATTCGTAAAAAGGGGAGAGAGCCGCTATCATTTTTTGATCCAGATACATTGTTCCCGCATCCGATTGCTAAAGAGCGCGCAGATACAGAAGTGAAAGATAACGAGCTGCGGGCCATGCTCGACTCCTGCTTGGAAAAACTGGATTTAAAATATCGCGAACCACTGGTGCTCTACTATTATGAAGATATGGACTATCAAAGTATTTCCGAAATTCTCCATGTGCCAGTTTCTACAGTCGGTGTGCGCTTGAGTCGAGGCAAAACCGCTTTGCAAAAAGTTTACACAGATCTTCACCCTAACGAGGCAACTAATTAATTATATGACAGACGAAAATCGAAAATCTATACAAGATAATGTGCTCGCTGCCATTGATGCAGGGCGAGTGCACATGAAGCCGCGTTGGCAGTTTGTCTTACAAGGCGCCTTAATGGTTGCTGGTTTGGTGCTGGCCGCCTTAGCCGTTCTTTTTACTGGCAGCTTCATTGTATTTTTGTTGGAACAAAACGGCGCGTGGTTTGCTCCAGCGTTCGGCGGCCCTGGCGTGCGAGAATTATTTACGGCTTTGCCGCTGTTGTTCATTGCCGTAGCCTTAATTTTCTTGTTGTTATTGGAACGCCTCGTGCGCCGCTACTCATTTTCCTATGCCCAGCCAATGCTGTATTCCGTCGTTGGCATTGCGGTGTTTGTGGCAGCGGGCAGCTTCCTAATTGTGCAAACACATGTGCATGAAGGTTTGTTTAAACAAGCACAGGAAGAACACTTGCCAATCGTGGGTGGGTTTTACAGACAGTTTGGCGAGCCGCATTTGGATCGAATTATATCTGGCACAATTGTTGAGGCATTTGAAAACGGCTTTTATATTACTGACCCAGAAGATCAGCAGTTCACCATTATTGTTACTCCAAGCACGCAGTTCCCAACTGGCCGCGACATTGATATAGGCGATAACGTCATTATTTTAGGTGATAGAAATGGCGTCAACATTTTGGCCGAAGGGATCCGCACCGTAGAGGGACATGCTGATATGTTTAAACGTCATAATAATCCCTAACCTTTATCAAGCGAACGCATCTGAGCACACGGCGTGTAAACTAACCCAGTTAATTATGCACGAAGCTAAGTGAGCTGATAAATGGTTATGGATTTTTTATTGACGATGAAATATTTTCTGTCCCTCCACTGTAGTAATAACCGAGCACCTAGGAATGTTCTCTAATTATTAACCCGACACAAAAAGGAATTTATGAAAAATTTAAATAAAGTTGCCATACCCTTAGCAGCTTTCGCGTTAATAGCTACTGGAGCATTAACTACTTATGCGTATCAGTCTCATGCACAGGCAGTCCCAAATGATGCCACTACTCAGTCATCACGTGAGAGTGGAAATCCCATGGCCAATTTAGTCAAAGCAATTGCAGATAAGTTTGGTTTAAGCCAGACCGATGTGCAGCAGGTATTTGATGACCAGCATGCCGCCATAGAAGCGCAGCATCAGCAAGAGGAAGCAGCCCGTTTAAGCCAAGCGGTCACTGACGGTAAGCTGACTCAAGATCAAGCAGATAAAATTACAGCTAAGCGCGCGGAGTTAGAGTCCCAGCGTGAAGCAAACAAGACTACTTTTCAGTCGCAGACTCCGGCCGAACGCCAGGCTGCAATGAAAGCTCAGATGGATTCATTAAAGCAGTGGGCTACGGACAATAATATCCCAGCAGGCTACTTGCCATTCGGCGGTGGCCATGGTGGTCCCGGCGGTTTCCGCGGTCATGAAGGATTCGGCCCAGGAGGTATGCACGGTAACGACAACGATGCCGATGATGCCACCACTTCTCAGAATTAAAATCACCCGTACTTAGATAATGAAATTTAAAACACTTTTAATTGCATTGCCAATTGTTCTTTTAGCAGCTGGATGCAGTAAAACAACAACCCCAAATTCAAATCCAACCTCTCCAGCCAGCAGCCAGGCCTCAACTCAAACGTATTCTATGGCAGACGTGCAATCGGCAAACACTAGTCAAAAGTGTTGGACAGTCATTCGCGGAGGAGTATATGATCTAACCTCATATTTGAACCTTCACCCTGGAGGAAAGGCTAATATTATGAAAGTTTGTGGAATAGATGGCACTGCCTTGTTTGATGCTCAGCACCAAGGGCAGGGGAGACCAGAAGCCCAACTCGCTAAGTTAAAAATTGGCACGCTAAAGTAAACATAATTAATGAGCAATGAAAAACACTTCGGAAGCCCGAGGTGTTTTTTTAACATTTCTTGACAATTTTAAATACTTGAGATATACTTCACTAGTCAAGTATTAATCAAGTAAAAAATATGAAGAAATTAAGTGAAAAATTAGAGTTTTTAATGCTCATGTCTAAGACAGAAGCAATTATTTCTAGAAAGTTTAGCGGCCAAGGGTTAGGGTTTGTAGACTTAGCTGTGCTGCATGCTATTAGTGGGGCGTCAGACGGGAAAATTCGTCGCATTGATTTAGCAGAGCAAGTGGGTTTAACAGCCTCAGGCGTAACTCGCTTACTCATTCCACTTGAAAAAATTGGCGTGGTTAAGCGCGAGGTCAATGAACGCGACGCCCGCATCAGTTATGTGGCAATGACCAAATCTGGTCAGCAGTTGTTTGAAGATTCCTTAAAATGGATTGAAGAAAAAGTGGATGACTTAATCCCCGATGGCAATTCTAAAAAAATTGACCAAGCTTCGGAGCTATTACTGTCGATACATAATCATTAGGTCAGAAACATTGGCTTGAGTTGGGCCGGTTTGCAGTAGTTCGTTGCCAGTTTGTGCGTAAAAACCTAAGCTGTCCCATCGATCTTTGTAATCTGCAGTGTTTATGCTTCCCGCCGCAACTTTTTGCGCTGTAGCAAAGTCTTCAATGACTCCGGCAAACTCGCTGTTGTCTAAACCATCCGAAGCAATGGCAGCAAACACGTCAGACTGCTCGAGTAAAGGCAGGACTTCGATTCCCAAGCGGGCGCATCGACCGCCGGTGCCATCTTTTTTGGTAACAATAGCTTTTGGCTCGCCACCAGCCAGTACTACATATCCGGGTTCGGCTGCGGCCAAAAATTTTTCCGCTATCTGGTGAGGTTCATCGTAGAGTTCGTTGGATAGAATTTTGACTTTCAGGCCAAGATCTTGGGCTTTGGTTTGCATAGCATCCAAAGCCTCGATGTTGCCAACCAGGGGAATGTTCGTGACCTTTTCAAAATACTTATCTTCGTCTGGAGTTTCGTTTAAGTCGTATCCGGTTAAATGGTATTTGTCTAAAATGGCTTGAGCGTCAGCGGCAGTGGTAACATCTTTGTAGGTTGGACCAGAAGCGATGTAGTCGAAGTTGTCGCCTGGGACATCAGAAAAAATTAAACCAATAACGGTAGCTGGGTAAAGCTCCTTGGCTAGCCCGCCACCCTTTAACATAGAGATGTGTTTGCGCACAGTGTTAAGTTCTTTGATGTCGCCGCCAGTGCCAAGAAAATCTTCGTATAAGCGGTTGGCTTGTTCGCACTCGCGCATTGGCCAGCATAGCAGGGCAGAGCCGCCGCCGGAAACCACGACAATAACCAAGTCGTGCTCAGTGAGATTTTTACTCAGTTCCATAATTTTTTCTGATACTTCAACGTTTTGTACAGAAGGGCGGGGATGCGTGCCGCCATAGGTCTGAATATATTCGCAGGCCACTGGAGCCAAGCCAATTGCTACGCCTTGCTTAATAGTGTCACCCAAAATTTCATCTAACACAGAGGCTGCTTGGCAAGATGGTTTCCCAAAACCAACCACGTAAATATTTTTTACACCTGAAATATCAAAATTTTGACCCTTAATGGTAAGGGTCTGATTGTTTAAACTGACTTGAGATTGAATAATTTTTTTGGTATCAATGGCGTCGTAGCCAGCCTCGATAATGTCCAACACTATTTGTCGTTCTGGGGTAGTGGCGAGCCTTGCGGTGTTTTTAATCCAAGTATTAGGCATGGGTAGTAGTAATAATATTCTGAGGTTCTCCCGAAAGGTAGCTTTGAATGTTGACTATGGTGGTGGTAATAATTTCGCCTCTAGCCTCTGTAGTGTTAAAAGCAATGTGCGGGGTGATTAATACTTTTGGATTATCCATAAGTAAGTGGTCATCGAGCAGCACCTTTAACTTTTCTGCGCTAAGGGCGTTGGCAGACATCAATTCTGCTTCTTCTTTTAAATCTTGTTCTCCTTCCAGAACATCTAAAGCAACTCCAGCCAAGATTTCCGCATGCAAGCCGGCTAAAATTGCTTCTGGATCTGCGACGTCGCCGCGCGCTGTGTTAATTAACATAGCGCCTTTTTTAAACTGAGTAATATTGTCTTTGTTTATTAAGTGATGAGTTTCCGGAGTGGCTGGTACATGCAAAGTGACAATGTCCGAGGCAGCGAGAAGCGCATTCAAGTTGGCAGCATACGTAAATCCGTAAGCGCTGGCCTTTTGTTCGTTCGGGAAAGCATCGAAAGCGATAATCTTCATGTCAAAACCTTTGGCAATCTGGGCAACGTTCAGGCCAATGCGGCCAGTGCCGACAACCCCTAGGGTTTTGCTTTGTAAATTAAAGCCTTCGAATTGCGACATGTCCCAACTGTTTTTGGTTTTGATCTGTTCAACAGCACCAAAGACTTTGCGCGACAAACCAAGCATTAATGCAAACGTAAATTCTGCTACTGTGCGGGATCCGTAACCAGGAATATTGCAAACCGTAATACCTTTGGATTGAGCATGGGCTACATCAATATGATCGAACCCAGTCGAACGAGTCACGAGCAACTTTAAATTAGGTAGAGCGTCTATGGTCGCTGCATCAACTTTAGAATTTACAAAAATTGTGATAATCTCTGCCTGCGCTGCTTTACTCACAGACTCGATAGTTAAATTTTCTATTGAATATTCTGTGCGAGCTTCTTTAATGCTGGCATCAATTGCACTGGCTTTGTCGAATACTGGCTGGTCTGAGGTTGGAACTTCAAAATGGATTATATTCATATCTATAGTATATCATTCTGATGCTGCAGAGCTTGTATATAGAAGACTCCCAGGATAATTTCGATTGTTGCCATGAGAATGTTTAGGCCCCATGCTGCTGGGCTAGTCCATCCGGAAGCCAGGAAGAAGTTTAAATTCATTAACGCTGCGCCAAAGCAGGCAATTATTACCAGCCATTGCGCTGCGGCCGGCAGTTCTTTTTTAGACAACAGGAAAATACCGCCTGCCAGCAGTGTCAGGCCAACACCAAGTTCGCCGATACGAATGAGATTGCCAAATAGCTGGGCATGAGGGACAGCTACGCTATTTAGAAAGCTGCTGTAAAAATGATACGGCGTTTTGGCAGCGAAGGTTTCCAGGGTTTTGTTAATGCCAACTATAAAATCGGGCTCTAGCCATTTGCTGGTTGTAGCATGCAGCCATTCCAAAGCCAAACTAAACTGCACGAGCACGAGCCAGGTAACAGATACTTTTTTCATATAGTCCTTTCTCTTTAATTGTAGTCTCAAATAGCAGAATAACAAGAGCGGGTGTATACTTAAGACATAAGCATTAATCATATCAACATGGATATGCAACAAACAGGGCAGAAGTGTAATTGTTTCCACCATAAATTGGTGCCAATTTTCATTGTTCTGCTAGGCGTATTGTTTTTGTTGGGCGCTATGGACGTTATAGCTGCTCATACCGTAAGTGTAGTTTGGCCAGTGATAGTGATCTTGGCTGGATTGCAAAAGCTTATGGGCCACAATTGCAAGTGCTGCTCTTCAATGCAGTAGGTTAAGTCTGCTGGTAGCATGATGATAAAAACCGGCTTCGGCCGGTTTTTATATTGGGAGTTTGGTATAATTTAAATATGATAAAAAAGAGAGAGTGGTTCTGGTTATAGCGATTATCAGTTCTTTGGTGGCCTTTTTGGATGGGTCAATTGTGAACGTGGCTTTGCCAGCAATTAGCCGCGAGCTGCACGGTGGGTTAATTATTCAGCAGTGGATTGTTGATGCGTACTTGCTCACGCTAGGTTCATTTATTTTAATCGCTGGTTCTCTATCTGACTTGTTTGGCCGCAAGCGATTGCTGCTTATGGGCTTAGTTGGATTCGGCATAGCCTCATTGCTGTGTGCCATTGCGCCGAACAGTTTGGTGTTAGTAATTTTGCGTGGTGTGCAGGGGATATTTGGCGCGTTAATTGTCCCAAGCTCTTTGGCGATTATCAGCGCATACATTTCAGAAGATAATTTCCCCCGCGCTATTGGTTACTGGACGTCATGGACAAGTATTGCGTTCATCATTGGGCCGTTGCTTGGCGGATTTTTGACTGACAATTTTAGCTGGCGTTGGATTTTTGGCATTAATGTTTTACCAATTGCCGTCACTCTATACTTGATGCGTCATATGCCAGCGGAAGCAAAGCGCGATAATAAAACTTTAGTTGATATCACTGGTGCAATTACTTGCGCGCTGGCGTTAATTGGTGTGGTTTTTGCGTTTATTGAACAACCGCATTTTGGCTTTGCTAGTCCAGTGGTTTATGCACCGCTAATTGGCGGAGTGCTGTTCGCAATTTTCTTTTTGTGGTGGGAACGTCATGCTAAAGAACCTATGCTGCCATTGGATCTATTTAAAAAACGCAATTTTAGTGCTGGAAATTTAGCGACGTTTAGTATTTACGCTGGACTCTCTGCGCTGACTTTTATCTTGGTAATTTATTTGCAGCAAAATGTTCATTATTCTGCTTTAAAAAGTGGCATGAGCCTACTGCCAATTACGATTGTGATGTTCCTGGGTTCATCTACCATGGGCAGACTTTCTAAAAAATTTGGCAACCGCTGGTTTATGGCTTTCGGTCCTTTGCTTGGGGCTTTGGGAATTGCCATGATAGGGTTGCAGGTTCACAGTAACGTGAACTATTGGACAAATATTTTTCCAGGGATAATTGTGTTTAGCCTTGGTTTGATGATCACGGTGACCCCGCTGACAGCGGCTATCTTAAGTGATGGTGGTGCAGGGCGCTCTGGTGTGGCCTCTGCGGTAAATAACGCTGTCGCTCGGATAGCTGGTCTGCTAGCCATTGCCTTAATTGGTATGGTGGCGTATTCGTTTAATATTACTTTGTTCGCCATCGCTGGGTTGCTAGCGCTAGGGGGGATTATTTCTGCAATTGGGATTCGGGATAAAGCGAAAAGTGGCGCTTCTTGATAGTATTGACAGGGTTAATATATCTACGTAATATTATCTATTGGTTGAACAATTTTGGGGAGGAAAAAAATGGCGAAATCATTAGAACCGTATAGTACTGATATAACCAGGTTGGGTGTAGCAGACAGCGGTGAAGAGGTGGCGGTGAGTATCAGCATTATTGCTCATCCAAATTTTCAGAGTAATACGATTATCATTAATTACCCTGGGCGCGGCGGAGAAATTAATGGGTACAATAACAAGTATTTTAAAATTGCGAAGATGCTTGTGCGGCGCAATATTGGCGCTGTGATTCAAATGAGCAATGCTGACCGGTTCGGTTTTGGCTACGAGCAGAACATAGTCGATGATCTTCGGGCTGTGCTAGATAACGCAATTTGCAATAGTCCGAAACTTTGCAAATCTGCTACACCAAACATTTACTTGATGGGCTTTTCCGCAGGTGGCAGCGCAGTTGCAACAGTGTGCTCGGAGTACACGGCTGTAAAGAAGATTTTACTCATAGCTCCATCGTGGAACGCTGGTGAGGCTGCTGTTAAAGAAGGGCTAGGGAAGTTTGAAGGCGAAGTCTATATCGTGATCGGCCAAGACGATGAAGTGGTCGGACTTGAAGCAGCCTATGACTTTCAAACAATTGCTAAAAATGCATCTAATTTCCGTAAGTTGATGATCATTGCTCAGTGTGGGCATCAGTTTAATGGAAGGGAGAATGGCCAGATTTTAGGCAAGGCACCGCTTTGGGCCTTTACAGGCGACCCATCTTTCCCAAACCCAAAGGGAGGAATGGTGTTGTATGACTAGTAATCACGGGGTTGGAATTTATTCCAGCCTTTTTTTGTTGGTGAAAATTGTTTGATTTTTATGAAGAAGATCGACAGTCATATGGCGTTGACTATAGGCGAATAATTATATACAATAATAAATCCCATAAGGGATTATCATAGCTTCGTAGTGTGCTAAGAACATCTACACGGTTCCTTTACAGGGACTTTCAGGAGGACAGATGAAAAGATATACTCTAAATATCGATTTTAAAATTGATCAGGAGAGAATTCCTAACCCTGATTTTTTTAGTGAAATTTTGGGGTTGAATGGAAAAGTGCTTGAGGGCTTGGGGTTCTCAGTAAGAAACGATGGCTCCAACAACAGCCTTATTGCCAGCAGAGAGCAGGGAACACTAAGCTTCCCTTGTATCGGCTTTGACTGGAACAACAAATTATTAGCAATGAATCCTGGTAGTGTTTGTCTTGTTTACGAAAACGCCAAACTGTCTGGCGAAAACGGAGAGTACTTGCAAGACGATTACAATATCCAAATTCGCGGCCATGTCTACAAACTTTTGCCTCGAGACGAAAATCGGCTTTGGTTAATGACCAGTTTTAAGGAAGTACAAAATACTGATCTCTTGGCAGAAGACTTTTCTGGGCTAGCTAAGCGTGTTGCTCATGCTCTTTGGCAGTCAAAATTAGCCTTAGAGATTGTCCAATCGTTTCGTTGTCAAGATACCAGGTTCCAAGACAAAACTATTTGGAATTTGAATCGATCGATATTTCAATCGTTGCAGCTTTAGCTGCAGAGTGATTTCAATTATTGGGTGCCGTTGTAATAGCGGCACCTTTTTATTATTGACAGCACTGACCTAAGTAATTATAATCATTTATTAACTTCTGCTCGCGTAGAAGGGGATATAGAGTGGTATTTTGTTTGGGGGAATTACAAGGAATGTTGGAGGTAAAATGAAATGAAAACTGTAAGTGTACTTGCATGTTTGGTGTGGGTGTTGATGGCGAGCGTGGCCGTGTCTGCTCAGCAGACTTTGGGTCCGTGGACTATCTACAGCCCGAATGGTAGGTTTGTGTTTGTAAGCGACGACTGTCGCATCGAGCTCAATGATGAAAAAAAGTATCTGGCAATTCAAACCCAGATAAAGCATCCAGTGGAAGGCCCTGAATCTTACATTGTTGAGCGGCTAATAATTAGCTTGGCAGCTGCTGAGCCCAGACTCATTCTGCAGGAAAGTTGGTACGACAAGCAGCGGAATTCGCCAGAAGCTAAGCTGATTGAGCGTAACTCGTATAGTTATGACCAATCTACCAGGCGAGCAACCGGCCGAGCAGAACCCTACCTTTTTAAGAAGTTGAAAGAGATGGATCTTCTTCCGAAGGAGTTGAAAGCAATGATTCCAGATCTGCCTAAAAATGCTGACAAATAATGTTTTACAACTTTTCATTCGAACAAAAAAAACAGCCACATAAGGCTGTTTTTATTTTTGGTAGCGCTACGGGGAATCGAACCCCGATTTAGCGGATGAAAACCGCTTGTCCTAACCGTTAGACGATAGCGCCATATGTATCTTGTGAATATCAAATAACTCCAGAATTTTATCACAAAATGGCGTTTTTGGCAAGTCTTGACTTGTCATACCCTCAGGCGTAAACTGGATATATAGACCCCCTGGTAGGGGGTATGAAAGGAATTTATGAGTAAAGCATTAAATAGTGTTGCGGCAGGGAATAAAGCGGACCTGGTTAAGCGCCTGCGTTACATCGAAGGGCATGTGCGCGCTGTGGCTACCATGGTTGAAAAAGATTCGTACTGCATGGACATTCTCGACCAGAGTCACGCTGTTATCGAAGCTATGAAGAAAGTGAACTCTTTAATTTTAGAAGGATACCTAGGCGAGTGCGTGCTCGATGCCAAGAGTTCTAACCCAACTAAGCGCAAAGAAGCAGTTAAAGAATTGATAAAGATTTATACAAAGAAATAGAAAGGAACATATGAACGAAATTTACAAAACCATTATTGTCGGCTCTGGCCCAGCTGGCCTAACAGCAGCGCTATACGCGGCGCGTGCAGAACTGCAGCCACTTGTAATCTCCGGCATCCAACCCGGTGGTCAGTTAACTATTACTACTGACGTAGAAAACTTCCCAGGCTTCCCAGATGGTATTCAAGGCCCGGACTTAATGATCAACTTAACCAAACAAGCTGAACGATTTGGTACTAAGATTGTGCCAGAAACTGTAGTGAGTGCAGATTTTTCTACTAAGCCTTTCAAGGTTAAAACAGACAGCAACGAATACCAGGCGCAATCAATAATCATTGCTACAGGGGCAGAAGTAAAATGGCTGGGATTAGAAAACGAAACTCGCTTGCGTGGCAAAGGCGTCACTGCTTGCGCGACCTGCGACGGATTCTTCTTTAAAGGCTTAGACATTTTAGTTATTGGCGGCGGCGACAGCGCTATGGAAGAAGCGTTGTTTTTAACCAAGTTCGGTAAGTCCGTAACTATTGTGCACCGTCGTGACGAATTTAAGGCGTCTAAAATTATGTTAAAGCGGGCACAGGAAAATCCGAAGATCTCGTTTCTCACTAACGTTACTATCTTAGACATTTTAGGTACTGATTCCATGGCAGGCATTCGCGTGCGCGATAATGTTACTGGCGAAGAGCGCGACATTGCTGCTCAAGGATACTTCGTTGCCATTGGCCATACTCCGGCTTCCAAACTGTTTGCTGAGGCTGGCGTAGAAACCAACACTGCCGGATACATCGAACCAAAAGAATTTACTCAAACAAATATTCCCGGCGTATTCGTAGCTGGCGACGTCCATGACCATCGCTACCGCCAAGCTGTGACCGCAGCAGGCGAAGGCTGTAAAGCCGCGTTGGACGTTGAAAAATATTTAGAGGGTTTGGAATAAATATATGACAAATAATCCATTTGAATCTGCGAAAAAACAACTTGATGCAGCCGCTAGCGTTAGCAACGCGGACGCCAATATTGTAGAGCGGCTGAAAAATCCGGATCGCTACATTGAAGTTTCCATTCCTGTGGTCATGGATAACGGCGAGCAAAAGATTTTTTCTGGTTTCCGGTCGCAGCACAACAACGCGCGTGGTCCATACAAAGGCGGTATCCGTTACCACGCCGACGTGAACCTAGACGAAGTGCGCGCGCTCAGCTTTTGGATGACTTTTAAAAATGCTGTAGTGGACGTGCCATTTGGGGGCGGCAAGGGCGGCATCATTGTAAATCCGCGCGAACTTTCCGAGGGCGAGCTGGAACGCTTAAGCCGCGGTTACATGAAGCAGATGTTTCGCAACTTTGGTCCGCTAATAGACGTTCCAGCGCCCGACGTAAACACCAATGGCCAAATTATGGCGTGGATGCGCGATGAATTTGAACAACTTACTGGCACAACTGCACCTGGCGTAATTACTGGCAAGGCTGTCGAAAACGGTGGCAGCGAAGGCCGCACCGAAGCTACTGGTTTTGGCGGCGCCTATGTGCTCCGCGAAGCGCATAAAGCTGGCTTGTTCCCAGCCGAACGCAAAACTATTGCCATCCAGGGCTTTGGCAATGTTGCTACTTACTTGGCTGAGCATTTGAAGGAAAAAGGTTTTAAAGTTGTGGCGTTGTCTGACAGCAAAGGCGGTGTGTATAACGAAAATGGTATCGACGTCGCTGCAGCCGAGGCGCATAAGAAGGAAAATCGCGCGCTTAAAGGCCTGGAAGGCACTATCGAAATTACTAATGAAGATTTATTAGAACTTGATGTCGACGTATTAGTGCCAGCTGCGCTTGAAAACGTCCTCACCGCTGACAACGCCGGCAAAGTAAAAGCAAAATTTATTTTAGAAATGGCCAATGGCCCAACTACTCCGGAAGCTGATGCAATTTTTGCGCAAAACAACGTCACTGTTGTCCCTGACATTCTCGCAAACAGCGGGGGAGTTTGTGTGAGCTACTTTGAGTGGTATCAGAATCAGAATAACGAACAATGGAGCAAAGAAGATGTGCTCAAAAAATTAGACGAACATATGGTCGCAGCATTCAACTCGGTGTTGGAAGCCAAAAACAAACACAACACCACCATGCGTACCGCTGCATACATCGTTGCCCTCGAACGTATATCAGAAAAAATGATATAATAAAGTCATATGTATGATGTAATTATTATTGGAGCTGGGCCGGCAGGGATGACTGCGGCTATTTATACTGCCCGCCGCAAACTGAACACGCTGGTACTGGCTAAGGACGTTGGCGGGCAGATGATCTACAGCGCAGATGTGGAAAACTACACTGGTTTTACTATGGTTACAGGCGCGGAACTGACTTTGAAATTCCAGGAACACATGGCGTCTTTGAAAGAAGATCTAAAAGTGGAATTGGGCGTGGAAGTGGCCAAACTTGAGAAAAACATTACCAGTTTTGCAGTGGAAGACACCAAGGGTAATGTGTACTATGCGAAAACTGTAATTATTGCCTCTGGAAAATTGCCACGTCATTTAGGTGTACCTGGCGAACAGGAACTATTCGGTAAAGGCATTGCGATTTGCGCCACTTGTGACGGGCCTTTGTATCGCGAGAAAAATGTGGCCGTTGTTGGTGCTGGAAATTCCGCCATGGACGCGATTTGCGCCCTGTCCAAAGTGGCTAAGCAAGTCTATGTTATCAATATGTCTGACGATTACACTGGTGAAGCAATCGTAAAGGATAAAATTATGCACATTCCGAATGTGAAAAGCTATCATCAGGCTAAAGTGGTCAAAGTTTCTGGGAAAGATCATGTTGAGGGAATTACGATTCAGCAATTAGGCAAACCTGATGAAGATTTGGCAGTCAGTGGTGTGTTCATTGAAATCGGCTATGAGCCAAGCATTAGTTTTGCGGACATAGTGGACAAGAATGAGCACAATGAAATTAAAGTTGATAAAGATTTGCAAACCAGTGTGCCGGGAATTTTTGCAGCTGGCGATATTAACGATGCTTGGGGCGAGCAAATCATTATTGCCGCTGGTGAAGGTGCTAAAGCCGCGATGGCGGTGAGCAATTATTTAACAAAACTTAAGTAAAAATAATTAAACTTAACGATTATGTTTTATGAACGTGCAGAATCTTCAATGGGGTCAGAGATGGGCAATGTAATTGAGTTCTCAAGTAAGGAAAAGCCAGTTGAGCATGCAGTGGAACATATATTAAAAGAAGCGGGTGCGCACGAAAGCCCGGTGCTGCTTAGCGAATCGGAGTTGTCGAAGGCCGAAGTTGAGCTAGATAAATTGCAGGAGCAGAAAAAGCAGATCCTCGTGGCAGTTAACAAAGGCATTAAGGTGATGGGGTTCGGCAATAGCAAGACTCGAGAAGCCAACAACAACATGGACGTGAAAAATCTTCCAGAAATCGGCAAACAGATTCACAAACTAGAACGAGATATTGCTTTTACCAAAGCCAGTGCTAGTATGGGTGGGCAGGAATACGACAAAGCTGCATAACAAAAAAGACCCGCATGGGTCTTTTAAATTTATATCTAGCTATTCACACGTTCGACGTATTCGCCAGTGCGAGTATCGATGCGAATGATTTCATTTTCTTTGATGAACATCGGCGCGTTAACCATTAAGCCAGTTTCTACTTTTACAGGCTTGGTAATACTGCCGCCGGAGTTGCCAGTTACGCTAGGAGGGGATTCAATCACTTTTAATTCTACTTTTACAGGCAATTCAATTGATACTGGTTTGCCGTTGAATCGAAGCACCATCACTTTTGTGCCTTCTTTCAAGAACAGTTCTTGCTCTTTGGTGGCTTCTTTGTCAAAGTCTACGGTTTCAAAAGTTTCGTTGTTCATGAAGTGCGTGCCGTCATCGTCTGCGTACAGGAAGTTGGCATTTTCGCGAGTAACGTCTGCTTCAATCACTTTTTCACCAAACTTGAAACTGTATTCAAGCACTTTGCCAGAAATTACATTGCGTAGCTTCGCTTGCATTACTGGTTTGCGTTGCGCTGTTCGCATGCGGTTGGACCAGATCACTTGCATTGGCTCGCCGTTCATTAACACAATTGCACCTAATTTTACGTCGTTTAAATCCATACTATTTTTGTTACTGTTTACGTTGTGATAAACAAATACCTCTGGCTAAGAAATCTATCTGCGCCCAGATTTGCAGAAGCAAATCGTAGCGCATCTAGTTTTCGTGTCAGAGGTATTTGTTTATAATCTACTTAAGGAGCGACAAATGGCAATAGAGCCATGTGACGAGCTCGCTTTAGAGCAATAGTCACCATGCGTTGGTGCTTAGGGCAAGTGCCGGTACGGCCATGAGCTAAGATTTTAGCGTGAGGGGACATAAAGCGGCGCAAGGTTTGGCCATCTTTGTAATCCACTGTGCTGATCTTGTTAGAGCAGAAGTAGCAAATCTTCTTCACCACTGGAGCGTTGTTATTATTGTTGTTCTTGTTGTAAGCCATAATGCTTAGGTTATATATTTAGAGTTTAAAATGGAATGTCTTCTACACTGATGTCTTCGCCGCCGCCAGCTTGAATGGTTGGTAGTTCTTCATCAGGGAAAGATTGATTAGAGTTGTCGTTAGCGGGAGCAGAGTTACCACCAAAGTTAGAAGCGCCGTTGCCAGCACCGCCGTCTTGGCCTTTGCCACCATCTAACATGATCATGTTGTCGGCAACAATTTCGGTTTTGCTGCGCTTAGTGCCATCTTGAGCATCCCATGAACGAGTCACGAGACGACCTTCGATGTAAACGCGCTGACCCTTTTTAAGATATTGATTAGCAATTTCAGCCAGTTTGCGCCACATCACAACATTGTGATATTCAACTTGCTCAACTTTTTGGCCAGTTTGCTGATTAGTGTAAACGTAGTTGGTTGCCAATCCGACTTGGCACACGCTTGCTCCATTTGGAGTTTGGCGTAGTTCCGGTTCGCGAGTAAGGCGACCGATAATCATAACTTTGTTTAAGTCCATGTTTGTAAGTTTATTTAGTAATGTCTTCGCTAAGCGCTTTCTCGATTTCTTCATCAAGAACTGCTTCAGTCACTACTGTTTTCGGTTTTTCTGGAGCCGGAGTGCGAGCAGGCTTGGCTGCTTTTGGTTCCGGTACAACTGGTTCGCTGTTATCTGCAGCAATTGCTTCTGGTGGGCGATTGCGGTTCATCTTAGCTTGAGCTTCTTTATCTTTTTCAAGACGTTCTAAGTGCTCATCGATGTTTACCATGATGTGGCGGATGATAGTTGCTTTTTGTGTACGCAATTTCGCGTCTAAAGCATTCACGCCTTTACCTTCGCCTGTGAAAGTAATTACTCCGTAATGACCGTTGCGAGTCTTTTTAATCGGATACGCTAGCTTCTTTTTCCCCAACTGTTCGTGGGAAATTTCTGTGCCACCGTTGTCAGTGACGTATTGCTCAATTGTTTGAGCAGTGGTTGGTACCTGATCATCAGATACACTGGATGCGAGGATGTACATAAGTTCATATCTCGGCATAAGGATGGGTTCCTTATCTCTACACCCCAATTGGCGCAGAGAATATTAATTATTGTATGAGGTGTTCCATAGGCAGCTAGTTAAAGATCTTAACTATATTTTGCCTAAGCGTACCTCAAGAAAACTTAAAGTTTTTCTAAAGTTCTCCTCAAATTTCCTTAATTCTACTATATCTTAGCGGTTTTGTCTAGGGTTGGGGGTGGTTGACGTTTTCATTGAAAATCTCTATAATGCTAGGAATAAAGGAGGGATTATGTCGTCATCGAAAATAACGATAGATCTTCAGAACAAGGAAAAGAGTGCTGGGTTGGTGGGTATTGATGTTATTAACGGAATATCACGGTGCTTGAGTGAAGATGTTGAGATTGGGCATTATATAGTCAATCTTATTGTCCATGGAAAAGTAAAATTTTCCTCTAGGCAGAAATTGAGACTGTATAACTTGATCGAAAAGGGTATTATCCATCTTTCTCGCAAATCGGCTTGGAATCAGGTCCGAGCATTTGTCCGCATGTTAGATAAACTTGAATCTGATGTTTATATTTAGAAAAAGCGCGTTGACTCTATAGTCAACGCGCTCCTTTTTTATGTTATCTATTGAAGTGGAAGTGTACCACGTCACCATCTTGGATGATGTATTCTTTGCCTTCCATGCGCAGCCAGCCTTTTTCTTTGGCACCAACGTAGCCGCCGGCTTCGAGGAGTTTGTCCCATTGAATTACTTCTGCCCGAATAAAGCCGTGTTCAAAGTCGGTGTGAATAACGCCGGCGGCTTGCGGGGCTTTTGTGCCAGCTGGGCAAGTCCACGCTTTGCTTTCCATTTCGCCAGCAGTAATAAAAGTCACAAGACCCAAAGTTTTGTAAGCTGCTGTAATAATTCTATCTAAACCGCTTTCAGTTAACCCTAAATCTTTTAAATATTCGTCGCGGTCAGAGTCGTCTAACTGCGCCAACTCTGTTTCCAGTTTCGCGTCTACTATAATAGTGTCGCCGAATTTGCCGCCGGACGCATTGTCGTTCAAAACTGCGGTATCAATTTGTTTACCATCTTCACTCTCGTACTTCTTGGAAGAAATATTATAAGTTGCATTTGCGGCTAACAAGAAAGGCTTGGTGGTTAACAGCTGCACATCCTTAGAAGCAACTCGTTCCTCGTCGCTCAACTCAACAGTGTTCGCCATTTTCCCAGCTTCCAAAGCTACTTTGTATTTTTCTAAAACTGCTTGGCGGATTTTTGCATCACGGTCACCAGACTTCACTAATTTTTCGTTCGACTGCATGCGCTTTTCTACATTTTGCAAATCCGCAAGCTGCAATTCAATACCAATAGTCTCGATATCGCGCTTCGCATCAACAGAACCGTTTACATGAATAATATCATCATCAGTAAAGAGGCGAGCGACTTCTAGAATCGCATCAACTTCGCGAATATGGCTTAAGAACTGATTGCCCAAACCTTCACCTTTGTGCGCACCGCTCACCAAACCGGCGATATCAACAAACTCAATGGTAGTTGGAACAATTTTCTCAGACTTTTCTTGCACAGCTAACTTGGCCAGACGTTCATCAGGTACAGGAACAACACCCACATTTGGATCGATAGTCGCGAAAGGGTAGTTAGCAGCCTCAACCGAGGACTTGGTAATGGCGTTAAATAGTGTGGACTTGCCAACATTTGGCAGACCCACGATTCCAATTTGAAATGACATAGTCTATATTGTACTCGACTGGCGCGGTTTTGGCTAGGCTGGGTGCTCAAAACGCTGGACTGCTTTTTGCAGATTTGGTATATTGTAATCCTGTTTCATATGTCAAAAATTTGAGGGGGAAGACTATCGT
>DATAMW010000024.1:0-14130 GCA_036266555.1 Patescibacteria group bacterium | reverse complement strand
AAAACATCTTCGCTTCATCAACTGTCATTTCTAAGACATCAGAAATAGTTTTGCCATTGTAATGAATTTCCAGCGCCTCGCGGTTATAGCGTTTACCATTACATTCTTCACAAGTGATGTACACGTCTGGCAAGAAATTCATTTCCACTTTAATTACCCCGTCGCCCTGACACTTCTCACAACGTCCACCCTTAACGTTAAAGCTAAAACGGCCAGCTTTGTAGCCTTTCATTTTTGCTTCGCGGGTTTCCGCAAACAAGTCGCGAATGTACGTGAAGATTCCAGTGTATGTTGCCGGGTTAGAGCGCGGCGTACGGCCAATCGGTGATTGGTCGATGTTAATCATCTTATCGATGTGTTCGATTCCCAAAAGTTTCTTATGTTCGCCTGGTTCATCTTTGCTGTTCCAGAAATACTTAGACAAAGCTTTCGCAACAATGTCATTCAAAATGGTAGATTTTCCACTACCTGATACACCGGTCAGCGCCACGAACTTACCCAAGGGAATATCCATGTTCACATTTTTCAAGTTGAACTCAGAAGCGCCCACCACAGAAATCTTTTTGCCATTGCCAGCGCGGCGACGTTTTGGAATTTCAATTTGTTCAGCACCAGATAAGAATTTTCCAGTTACAGAGTTTGGATCTTTTTCAATTTGCGCCGGAGTACCTTCCGCTACTAGCTCGCCGCCATGCTTACCCGCGCCAGGACCAATGTCTACCACCCAGTCAGATTCCCGAATCGTTTCTTCATCATGCTCAACGACAATTACAGTGTTACCCAAGTCGCGCAGTTCTTTTAAAGTTTCCAAAAGGCGTGTGTTGTCGCGTTGGTGCAACCCAATCGAAGGTTCGTCCAAAATGTACAGCACGCCGGTTAGACCAGAACCAATTTGGGTTGCCAAACGAATGCGCTGCGCTTCCCCACCAGACAAAGTGTCAGCGCCACGATCAAGCGACAAGTAAGACAAGCCTACGTTCAACAGGAACGAAATACGTGCAGAAATTTCTTTCAAAATTAAATTCGCAATCGCCATTTCTTTGGCATTCAATTTCTTTGGTAACCCTGTAAAAAATTCAGCAGCATCTTCAATAGACAACTGAGAAACATCCACAATACCACGGCCATCTATAGTAACAGCTAAAACTTCTGGTTTTAAACGCTTACCGCCACAAACCGGACACTTGCGAATACGCATGTAGTTTTCGATTTCACTGCGCATGTAGTCAGAGTCAGTTTCTTTATACTTGCGCATCAAGTTTGGAATGACGCCTTCGAAAGGAGCTTCATATGTACCACCACCGAAGCGTGAGTCAGATGGCATTTTGATTTTTTTTCCATCAGTGCCGTACAAAACTATATCCAAAAACTTTTTCTGCAAATCTTTTACTGGCACAGACACAGAAAAACCAAATTCTTTGCCCACTGTTTCCAACACGCGAGAATACCAAGACAAGCGAGAAGTAGTTTTACTCCACGGACGCACTGCGCCTTCAGCCAAAGTTAAACGCTGATTCGGAATCACTAAATCTGGTTCAATGGTTAACTTTGTGCCAAGACCCTTACACTCTTCACAAGCACCATGAGGGCTATTGAATGAAAATTCACGCGGATCAAGTTCTGTTAAAGCCACTGCATGGCCGTTTGGACAAGCAAACTTTTGCGAAAACGGAATCTCTTGCTTAATCTTGTCGCCTTCCATTAAGACGACGTTCGCCAACTGGTCGCCCAAGTCCAAGGCTTTTTCTAAACTTTCTGAAATGCGGCCACGATCTTCCGCAGCCACCGCAATGCGATCAACAATTACATCTACGCTGTGCTTCTTTTGTTTATCTAAATTTAATCCTTGGGCTTCGGCGATATCCATAATCATTCCGTCAACGCGCACGCGAGCGAATCCGGATTTTTTAATCTGTTCAAAAACTAATCGGTGCTCCCCTTTTTGGTCTTTGATGAATGGCGCCAACAACATTACGCGAGTGCCTTCCTTCATGGACATCAAAGTGTCCACCATGGATTGTAAAGTTTGACCTGATACGCGCTCGCC
This sequence comes from Patescibacteria group bacterium, assembly GCA_036266555.1. Taxonomy (GTDB): domain Bacteria; phylum Patescibacteriota; class Doudnabacteria; order UBA920; family UBA920; genus UBA920. The sequence goes on along the minus strand of DATAMW010000024.1, from coordinate 12,083 downwards.
ACATTCCGGACAGTGTGGGATTCCCACGCGCGCGTACAATAAACGCAAGTAGTCGTAAATTTCAGTGACTGTTCCTACAGTAGAGCGCGGGTTATGCGATGCAGACTTCTGGTCAATGGAAATTGCTGGAGATAAGCCTTCAATTTTGTCTACATCTGGTTTATCCATTAGCCCGATAAACTGACGCGCGTACGCTGAAAGAGACTCAACGTAACGACGTTGACCTTCGGCATATATAGTATCGAATGCTAAACTGGATTTTCCGCTACCAGACAAACCAGTAATCGTAATCAGCTGGTTGCGGGGCAGGTCGAGGTCAATATTTTTTAAATTGTGCTGGCGCGCACCGCGAATAACGATTTTATCGCTGTGGTTTGCGGAATTTTTCGCGCTTGGCTTAGCACTAGACTTAGCAGGTTTTGAGGTTGGTTTCTTAGGCATAATCAAGAAAAGATAAAATAAATATAAATTAATAACTTTATTAACCCTAGCACCAATTTGAGAAAAAAACAAGACCTAAGCGTGCACGGGCACACTTAGGTCTTTTAAAGCCTTCAAGCCCTTTGAACACTGACTCGCCACGAACCGTTATTCAATCGATTTGGTTCGCCGCAAATCATGCCATACTGAGCAGCTTGAGCGCATAACATTTCTATAACCACAAGGTCCTCACTTGAATAGTACCGAGGACTTTTCATCTCCACGGGTAGTTTCTTATACCACTCATGTATTTTTAAACTCTCAATAGCCATACTAGCTGGTAGATACGAAAACGCATAAACCAATAAGCCAGTCACAACACACATCAATGTTACCAAGATCACACCCCAATAAGTAATGTCTTCTACAAAAGCCAGTGCAATTGCAAACAAGATAGCCGAGAGTGCCCAAAATCGTTCAGCGGATTTGACCTTGTTTTTATGAACCTCCAATAATTCTTCATTAGTCATTTCAAGTCCTCCTCGAAAATGTGCTACAAAAATCTAAAGTGTATATAATATAGCTATGCTTAAGGACAAAGTCAAAGATATTCCGCATAAACCAGGCGTGTACAAGTACCTCGATAAAGACGGGGCGGTTTTGTACGTGGGCAAAGCTAAAGATCTGCGCAGTCGCGTGGCACAATATTTCGGTACTGGTGACACGCGTGCTCAACTCCCCTTCTTGCTGGCCGAAGCCGTAGACATTGAATATATAGTTGTGAACTCTGAGCTGGAAAGTTTGTTTTTGGAAAACACGCTCATCAAAGAGTACATGCCGCCTTACAATATTAAGCTGCGGGATGATAAAAATTACGCATTCATTAAAATTGATTACTCAACTGAGATTCCCCAAATTACTTATGCGCGGAAAATTGAGGAAAATGTTGGCGTGGGTGATGCGAAAAACGCGGCGCGAGGAAACTACACGGACAAATATTTTGGCCCATATTCTTCGACTGCTAAAATTCGCAAGACTTTAGATTTTGTGCGACGCGTATTTCCCTATTGCGCGAATAAAGAAGTTGGTAAGCGCCCATGCTTCTATTATTATTTGCATCGCTGTCCTGGCGTGTGCATTGGCGTCATTAGTTTGCAAGATTACGAACTGCAATTGGAACGCATTGCGCTGTTTTTGGCTGGCCGTAACTTAGAAATTAAAAAAACTTTAGCGAAAGAAATGCGCAGCGCTGCCAAATGGAAATATTTTGAGACCGCGGCCCGACTGCGTGACCAATTAAAGGCTATTGAGGTGTTGGACGAGCGCCAAGCCGTGCTGTTTTCCCAAAAAGTTTCGTGGGATTTTGTATCTGTCTTTATAGACCCTATTTCGGCCTGTGTAAATGTATTCAAAGTGCGTGAAGGCAAACTTTTAGACAAGGAGAATTTTATTTACGACAACATTTTGCATGTGCCAGAAGAAAACCGTGCAGCCGAGGTGATGCAAACGTTCTTAGAAATGTATTACGCCACGGCCACTAACCTGCCTAAAGAAATTTATTTGCAGGGCGAAGTAGCCAACGAGCAATTGATCAAAACTTTATTAGCCTCACGCGCCACGAAAAAAACAGCAGCGAAAATTAAATTGTCTATGCCAACGCGCGGCCAAAAACTCAACCTAATTAATTTAGGAAAAACTAATGCTGAGGAATATTTGCGCAAATGGCAGCGCAGCCAAGCCACGAATATTCAAGCTAACCAAGAGACTTTATCAAAACTTCAGGAAATATTGAACTTACCAACTAAGCCGCGCCGGATTGAAGGCTACGACATTAGCAACACGCAAGGCACAAACCCAGTTGGCAGTATGGTGGTAATTAAAGATGGCCAAGCTGCCAAGTCTGAGTATAGAAAATTTAAAATTACTTCGAAACAAACTCCGGACGACTTTTTGATGATGCGCGAAATGCTCACTCGCCGCTTAGCGCGTCTAAGCCCCAAGAATGAAAATGACAAATGGCCATTGCCAGACTTAATCGTCATCGATGGCGGCAAAGGTCAGTTGGGCGTGGTTGTCGAAGTATTAGAAAAAGCGGGATTACAAATTCCCGTTGTCGGCCTAGCCAAGCGCATTGAAGAAATTTTCCTCCCTCACAACTCCACGCCAATTGTCTTAGAACACAGCAATCCAGTTTTACAAATGCTGCAACGGTTGCGCGACGAAGCACATCGGTTTGGCATCACTTTTCATAGAACTCTGCGCAGCAAACAAGCTGTTAAATCTGAACTCGATACTATTCCCGGCATCGGTCCAAAAACCAAAAAACTTTTGAAACAAAAAATCGGGTCTGTTCAAAAAATTAAACAGACACCGATTGCGGAGCTTGGTGAACTAGTTGGTCCAGCCAAGGCAAAAATTATTTTGCAGCACCTTAAGTGATCTGTAACGTTTCCACATCAGTGCTCGGATCGTTGAGCATTGCGATAAAAGCGCGCCGCGATTTTTTGCCCAAGTCCCAATAATTGGAAATGACCTTGCTTTCTTTAAGGTTCAAGCGTCGCACGATATCGAACGGCGGATCACAGATGCCTTCGCATCCTTTAAATTTAATACCATAAATTTCATCCGCTTGTTTCCGAGACGCTGCAGTCACCGGATCCATTTTAATTTCGCCGGTTTCCCGAACAACAACTATGGTCCAAAAGATCTTAACAGCTTTGCTGCGCCCTGTGCGAATCATCCCGTTTCCACCGGTCGCCCCAACATTCCTCAGATCAACATCCATCCCACTCATAACTTTTCCTCCATTCCATCGATTTTCCATATTATACAGTTTTCCCAGAGTTAAGCAAAAATTGACAGATTTCGCTTGCTTATGGGATAATTTAGAGGTTACTTTTGATGTCCTCGCGGATTGTTTTTCAAAGGTATGCTTCCGAAGAAAAATTGAAGGAGAGAAAAATGTACAAATTTATTTTCAAGACTTTGTTCGTTTTGATGTGCATGATTGCCGCAATGGCCAGTATGGCGTTGGCAAACATGACATCTGTTAAAGCGTATAGCGGAACGGCCAAGATTGAACAAGGCTCACCGCCGACTGCGCAAGCGCTTTCGATATTTATGCCCACGTTGCAGATCGCAACAACCCCGGCGAAAATCGATAAAGAGAACAGCGCATTGAACGAAGGCGTTGGCAATACTAGCCCGGCTGCCTCGAACACGAATTCGCAGATCGCAAATGCTCGCACAGCCGCGGCAACGATCAACACGAATAATAATTATGTTGCGTACTACAGGAGTCCAACGTCGCTCATTGTACCCATGGTCGCCTCGAACAATAACAGGACAAACAATGCCCCGGCTTCTATATTTAGCCGACGCCACACCGGTCACGCGAGTCTCAGTCTTGTCGCCAATTTGTCAAACAACACGACGATCCTTATGACAACCACATTGGCCTCAAACATGAACAATGGCATAGGAGAAACGGCTGACGCCAATCTCGCCTAACTCACGGCCGGCTTCATAGCTGGCGAACCTCACAAAAGTGTCCGTTACTTCATAGAACGATCCTCCTCGGAGGGAAGAGTCCAACAGCTCTTCCCTCTTTATTTTTTTTACAAACTTTATCTACTGGAACTCCCACCTTGACACAATCCCTATAAATTACTACAATAATTAAGCTTTTTAAACTTTATTTATGAAAAATTTACCATACATTTTAACAATCGTAGATATGGTCGTAATGGTCTCTTTGATCATCTCCGTGTCTTTGCAAAATAAATCATCTGGCTTGTCTAATGTATTCGGTGGCGGTGGCGGAGTAGTGTCCACTCGCCGCGGTTCTGAAAAGTGGTTATTCTACTCCACGATTGTTCTAGGCATCCTTTTTGCCGGAATCAGCTTAACCATTGTTTTGCTTTCAAAATAACGCGCACAATTCCTAAACAGTGAACTCCCAACATTACAATCGTCTTACTCGTTGGGGACAATTTATTGAAGGTTTCAAACTTGTCCCCCACATTCGGCTTTCCGTGCTACGGAAGGTTTTTTCATTAATGGGCCAACGCGAGAAAATCACCCTCGCAGTGCTGTTGGTTTTAGTATTAGCCAGCGGATTTTATTCCGGCGGAAAACTTTATGCAAACTTTACCGAATCTGTGCCTGCCAATGGCAGCAGCTATCGCGAAGGGATTATTGGTCAGCCGCGGTTTATCAATCCTTTATTAGCAACTAGTGAAACCGATCGCTCAATTGTAAAACTAGTGTTTGCTGGTCTCTATAAATTAGATAGTACTGGTGCTGTAGTGCCTGATATGGCTGATGGCATGCCTGCAGTGTCTGATAACGATCAAGAATATACCGTAAAGCTAAAAGCGAATGCTAAGTGGCATGACGGCACTCCGGTGACTGCTGATGACATTGTATTCACAATCCAAACTTTGCAAAACCCAGATTTCAACAGCCCGCGCCGCAACGAATGGCAGTCAACTACTGTGAGCAAAGTCGATACTTCTACAGTCTTATTTAAATTGAACACCCCGTCTGCACCATTTTTGAATAACTTAACTTTGCCAATCATTAGCCAAAAACATTGGTCTTCTGTGTCCCCGAGCGACTTTGTGCTCTCTCAAGGCAACATCGAGGCCGTGGGTAGCGGACCGTATATTATCAAAGAAGTGCGCAAGTCCTCACAAGGCACGGTGCAAACTATTAATTTAGAATCTTTTTCTGACTATCATAATCGTCAGGCATACATCAGTAGTGTGAAGTTGAATTTTTATGATGATATCGAAGCAGTGCTTTCTGCTATTCATGGCAAGCAAATTGATGGCTTTGGTTTTAGCCCCTTCGATGAAAACGTGCGCTTGGATGAATCCAACAATGAATTTAAAATTACGCAATTAGACTTGCCGCAATATCAGGCTGTGTTTTTTAACACCAGTAAAAAATTGTTCAGTGATGTGCAAGTGCGCAAAGCTTTGAGCTTAGGCACAGATATTCAAACTATTATTGATACGGTTTACAACGGCCAAGGCCAACCAATTAACGGTCCAATTTTGCGTCAGCATGTAGATGGTTTGCCAGAACCTGTGATTTCTACCAATGTAGAAGGCGCTAAAGCTATGCTTGATGCAGCTGGTTGGAAACTGACGGACGGCAGCAATGTGCGCAAAAAAAATGGCACTGAATTAGCGTTCACTTTGTCTACTAATAACTTTTCTTTGAACACTAAAACTGCTGAGTTGCTTGCCGGCCAGTGGTCCAAGCTTGGGGTGAAAGTAACTTTGAATATTCAGCCAACAAAAGAGTTAACAGAAAACGCTATTCGTCCCCGCAACTACGATGCGCTGTTGTTTGCGCAAAAACTGGGTGCAGATCCAGATCCATTTTTGTTCTGGCATTCTAGTCAGGTGCGCAATCCTGGTTTAAACTTGTCTTTGTACGCGAACACTAATGCTGACAAGCTGATGAGCGAAGCGCGTGCTGCTACTGACAAAACTGTGCGTGACGAAATCTATCGCCAATTTCAAAGTGTAATTCAAGCTGATGCTCCAGCGATTTTCTTAGTGCAAAACGTATTCTCCTACGCCCAGAAGTCAAACATCAAAGGCATTTCTTTAACTAGCCTATCAGACACCACTGCGCGTTTTTACGACCTGCCCAACTGGTATATCGATACCAAACGCGTGTTGAAATAGGTAATAAATTGCTCTTAAATAAGCCTTAAACTGACAAAATCGTTTGACAATTTCCCCTACCCCGTGCTATAATACTTCTATAAGTTAATCAGCAGTTCTCAGATGACTGTTTATGTGACTCGCAAAGGCGATCATCACGTAGATCCCCATTTGGTAATTGTGAAGCGTTAGGCGGCCCCGGAAGCCACTTTCCTCACACCTAAAGATATAAAAATTAGTAAAAAAGATTTTTTGTGTTTCTGTCTTTATTAGAGCCCAGCTCTTTTAAAGCAGTTTCCGGAATTGCCGGCATTTGCCTCAACCTAACACCAAACTCTTTGAAAGCAATCTATGATCAAAAAACCTCTCGGGACTCCAAATGCCCGAACCGCGCCACGCCGTGTCCCCTCTGTGGGAACTGCTGGCACAACCGCCACTGCAACTGCAGTCCCTTCCTCTGTTACCAGTGCAACTGGTAATTCCAAAGCAACATTGTCACGCAACGTCCTTCGCGTCATTCCACTTGGTGGTTTAGAAGAAGTCGGTGCAAACATGATGGCTTATGAATACGGCGAAGACATTATCATTGTTGACTGTGGTTTTGCGTTCCCTGACGAAACAACTCCTGGAATCGATTACATCATTCCAGAAACAAAGTACTTAGAAGATCGCAAGAAAAACATTCGCGCAATGTTCATCACTCATGGACATATGGACCACATTGGTGCTATTCCCTACTTACTTGCTAAGTTAGGTGATCCACCAATTTACACCATGACTTTGTCTGCAGGGATGATCAAAAAGCGTTTGGAAGAATTCAACTTGCAAGGTCGCGTTAAATTAAACGCCCTCACAGTTGATGATGTAGTTCCTGTGGGAAATTTCCAAGTGAAGTTTTTTTCTGTGAATCACAACATTCCAGATTCAGTGGGTTTGTCTATTAATACTCCGATCGGCCAGATCATTCATACTGGTGACTGGAAGTTTGACCACACTCCAATTAACGAACGCACTACTGACTTCCACAAAATTGCTACTTTTGGTGGCAATGGCGTGCTGGCTTTAATGTCAGACTCTACTAATGCTAACAAGCCTGGCTACTGTTTATCTGAAAAAGAAATCGGTACTAGTATTGAACGCATTTTCTCTGATGCTAAAGGCCGTATTGTGTTCGCGAGTTTCTCTTCCCTAATTTCGCGTATGCAACAGGTGTTGGATTTCTCTGCGAAACATAATCGCAAAGTGATCGTCACTGGTCGCTCCATGGTTAATACTTTAGAAACTGCCATTTCATTGGGCTACTTAAAAGTATTACCTAAATTAATTATCAAATCTGAACAAGCTGCTAAATATCCTGATAATCAGTTAACTATTTTGACAACTGGTGCACAGGGCGAGGAAGCTTCACAGCTGGCTCGTATGTCTCGCGGCGAACATCGTTCTATCAAAATTAAAACTGGTGACACTGTCATCATCTCATCTTCCCCTATTCCAGGTAATGAACGCTCTATTGTTGCAGTTCTAGATAACTTGACCCGCCAAGGCGCTACAGTTATTTACAACAAAATGTTAGACATTCACACCTCTGGGCATGCCCAACAGGAAGAATTAAAATTGATGATGCAGCTAACCAAGCCAAAATACTTTGTTCCTATTCACGGTGAACACCACATGCTTGTGGGTCACTCGAAATTAGCGCAAAGCATTGGTATTCCTGAACACAACTGTTTCGTGCTCGGCAATGGCTCTGTTCTAGAGTTCAACGCTAACGGCGAAGCGCGCGTGCTTGATACCAAAGTTGAATCCGGTTACGTATTCGTAGACGGACTTGGTGTGGGTGATGTTGGCGAAGTGGTCATTCGTGACCGTCAGCTAATGGCGCAAGATGGAATGTTTGTAATCATTTCTACAGTTGATCGTCGTACTAGTAAACTTGTAAGTCCTCCCGAAATTTTATCACGAGGATTTGTGTACATGAAAAACAACGACGAACTATTACGAGAAGTGAAACATGAAATCCGCAAGATGATCGAAAGCAACGGCGGTAAAGGTGAAGCAAATTTTGCAGACCTACGCCAAGAAATTCGTGATAGCGTTGGTGAGTATCTTTTCCAAAAGACTCAGCGACGCCCAATGATCTTGCCAGTTATTATTGAAGTGTAAATCAACTCCAATTACCAAAATAAAAAGGAAGTCACAGTAACTTAGAAGTTTCCAAAGATATTTTACAGACTCAGAAGTACAGCTAAAACTTTCTTAAATAAAAAAAGAAGCGATCGAGACAACACGTTATGTGCTGAAACGATCGCTTTTTGCTTTGACGGGGGTAGTGCCAAAGCAGAGGTGCGATTGTTAATGGTTTTCGTCGAGAGCTTGCAACTCTCCGTATGGTTGTCCCGACAAAACGCAAGGCTGGTCCGGACTTAAGGTCTTGGCCGGACTAGCATAATGCAGTTGCATTTTGCCTTCCTTTGAAAGCTCAACTCCTTCCTTCTGGCAATCCGGGTTTGGGCATGTAATTGTCCTGGTCGCCGGGTCGTCGCCGAGAGCCGTCATCTTTTGTTCAAACTCCGAAATGGGTGGAAACTCGGAGCTATCAGCCATGACCTGCGAGTACTCGTTGTCCGTGAGTTCCTGTTGTTCGGCTCGCCGTGCAGCATCGCGTCTGGCCCTTCTCAAACCAGTAATGACATCTTTAACATGCTGCTTGGAGCTTTGAAAAATGGCGGATATCAAGTCATCCGTCATCAACAAAGTGCTTGCGGGAATTGGGACGCCGACAGGGATCCCAGAGACATAATCGCCGGCCAGCGATTCCGGTTTATCTGGATGCCAAAAATACTTGGCCGCCGGTTCGGTTCCAGGAATACCTCTCAGAATTTTCTCGTTCCCCATGCCGACAAAATAACGTTCTTTCCCAGAAACATGATCGATTCTGGTGTAAACACGCAACTGCTGACATTCTGCCTCATTGCTAAGCAACCAGGCAAAATGCTTTGCGATTAATGCCAAAACATTCGACTTAGTATTTGATGTAGTCATCCTCTTTTCTCCTTTTGATTTTCTCGTGTCCTCGTGTCTATGTCATAAAGACTAACCATACTACCGCAAATGTGCTAAAATGTCAATATCAAGGTTAATTTTCCCTTTTAAATATGAAACAAGAAACTATTCTCTCAGGCGTGCAGGCCACTGGCCGGATGCATATTGGCAACTATCTGGGCGCTTTAAAACAATTCGTGGATATTCAAAATGAAGGCAAACTGCAATGCTACTTTTTTGTGGCAGATTTGCATGCGTTAACTGTGCCGCGCGATCCAAAACAACTGCGCCAAGACACTCTTGAAGTTGTAGCGGAGTATATTGCAGCAGGGCTGGACCCGGAAAAATCTGTGATCTTTATCCAGAATCATGTGCTTGAACACGCTGAGCTGGCTTGGATTTTTAATTGTATTACCCCAGTTGGCGAATTGGAACGCATGACTCAATTTAAAGACAAGGGCAAAAATCAAAAAGATTCTGTGAATGCTGGACTACTCACTTACCCAACTTTAATGGCTGCAGATATTCTAATGTACAAGCCAAACTTTGTCCCAGTTGGTGATGATCAAGTGCAACACATTGAACTATCCCGAGTAGTGGCGCGCAAATTTAACAAACAATTTGGCGAAACTTTTCCAGAACCAAAGCCGTTTGTGAAAAAGCCATTACGCATTATGAGTTTAAAAAATCCTGACACTAAGAAAATGAGTAAGACTGGTGACGATCCAATTTACATGGATGATGAGCCGGCTGTAATTCACGCCAAGTTAAAAAAAGCAGTCACTGCGACTGGAGCTGAAGGCAGTGCTGGCGTAGAAAACTTGTTGTATCTTTTGGAAACTTTTGGAAGCCCTGCGACAGCTGGAGAATTCCGTGCGCAAGTGAAAGATGGCAGTATTAAATACAGCGAACTAAAAACATCGTTAGCCGACGCCATTGCCGACTACTTTGCAGACTTCCGCAAAAAGAAAAAAGAATTGCTGGCTGACAAACAGCGTTTAGCACAAATCCTCGCAGACGGCGCAGCGCGCGCTCGCGAAATTGCCCATCCAACCATGCTCGACGTAAAGCAAAAAGTTGGTTTACTATAAATTGATATAAAGTTTAGATAAAAAAAGACGGCCTGCTATATAGCGAGCCGTTTTTTATTTATCATTCTCAAGTCTGTCTAAAATTTCTTTATACTGATGCTTAGCTGTGGTAGCCAAGGCGATTTCCGAATCCAACAAGATTGGATTATTTATGTATGGCTGAATCCTCCGCAAGCTAGGATCTTCCGCAGACGTGCGCTCTGGATACGTACCCATGCCTTGGATTCGATCCTTAATATTTCGCAGGCGAGCCAGTTCAAGATTGGCACCAGACAAACCAAAAGTTGCCAAGTGCTTCTTTTTTGCAAGATCAGGCTCGGCTTCGATGGCTTCCAGTGAGTATTTGTCTTTTTGCATAACTCCCCCTTTGCGATCAGTTTACGCTAACTTCGCAGAATTGCAACTACTGAGTTAGAACAGCGCGAATAACTTTTTTGGTATCTTCTGGGCCTTTCACTGCTACATAGTCGATAGGGGTTTTTGTGATGGCGTAGTCGTTACCGCCTGGGAAAATTGCATCACCAACAAAAAGCATGTCCTTGATTTTCACATTCATGTACTTTTCGACTTGCTTTAGGCCGTAAGCTTTATCAATTCCTTTTTTAGTTACGTCCACGGATGTGTGGCCAGCAGCACGGATTTCCAAATTCGGAAGATACTTGCCCATCAACTTGGCGATTTTTAATTTGGTTGCAGTGTTTTCGTCTCGCCATTTATCTTTCATAGCCAAACCTTTTTTACCAAGCATGCTGACAATTTCCTGACCTAGTGCAGAAAAAGTCACTTGCGTACCACGGTCTTCGATAATTGGTCCGTAAGTTTTCTTCGGATGCTTGTATCCAATTTCTTTAAACACACGCGCAAATGTTTTTTTTATTTCTGCACGTTCGGATTTTGAAAGTTCTATATAGTAAACTCTTTTCCAGCCGCTGTTGTATCGATACATAGCAGTTGCAGTAGTTGGAAACAAAGCTAAATTTTTAAACAAATCTTTAGATGGTTTTAACTGACTCATCAATTGATATTTAAATAACGCGTATTTACCACCGCCAATTACAGCTACTTTTTTGCTTCCCAATAACTCTGTGAATAGCGCGATCATTTCTGCATCAGCATAGGTTTTGGAATTGGCTAAGGTTCCATCAAGGTCAAATACAATTAATTTTTTCGGCTTCAATTTCTTTAAATTTGTGATTTTCATAGGTTGATATTAATGCTTCCTCATTATACCAAAAAAATAAAAGCCGCGTTTCTATGAACGCGGCTCTTTAAAATCTTGCGACTTGGAGCTTAGCCAGTTAAATGTCCTAGCGCGGCCTGGGCCTTTGTCTTCATCTCATCGATACGAATCTTGAACTTCTCAGGTGAGTGCTCAAAAGTGAGAACCACTCTTCTCTTCTCGGCCTTCGCGGCCTTCACATGCGGGCCGACCTCGCGAAACGCATCAGCAACCATTTTGGTACTAACCCTGTCGAGGCTTTCTGGAAAAGTAACAGCCAAATTGATAGCGGCTGCATCTTTGGTCTGCTCGAGAAAAAAATCTCTTTCCCAAACATTATTCTTTGGGTCTGGGAACCACGGTTGCTTAGCCACCGGCTCTGAGGGAGCGTCGGGCTGGATCGATTCAAAAAAAAGTTCTGTATCCTCTGCCGTATGCGGCGGGATAACTGTAGAGGTCCTATCAAGATATTCTGACATGTATATGCTTTGTCCTCCGAAAGTTTTTCTGCAAGTAGCTCGAAACACTTGAGCTACAGATGGAATAATAGAACAAACCAGTGGTTGTGTCAAAATAAAAAAGCGTTCCGATATTCTGGGACGCCTTCTTCCTTCTAACGTTGACTAACTT
>DATAMW010000023.1:0-24323 GCA_036266555.1 Patescibacteria group bacterium | reverse complement strand
GTACGATGTCGGCTCATCACGTCCTGGGGGTGAAGAAGCTCCCAAGGGTTATGCTGTTCGCATATTAAAGTGGTACGCGAGCTGGGTTCAAAACGTCGTGAGACAGTTTGGTCCTTATCTGCTGTGGGTGTACGAAACTTGCGTGGGCACTTTCCTAGTACGAGAGGACCGGAAAGTATCGACCGCTGGTGTACCCGTTGTCCTTTCAAGGGCATGGCGGGGTAGCTAGGTCGAGTTAAGATAAGCGCTGAAAGCATATAAGCGCGAAGCTGTCCACTAGACTAGGTTTCGTTGTGACTTCGGTCACGAAAGATTCGCGGAAGACTACCGCGCATATAGGTCGCAGGTGTAAGCACGGCAACGTGTTCAGCCGAGCGATACTAATCAATCGAAAGTTCTATTCTATGAATACACAATTCATTTGACAAACAATTTGCGATACGCCTTCGGGCAATTCGCGTGCAATGTAAAGCGCCATAGCGCAATCTATGATAAAATCCACATTCAAAATCGGGGCCTTTGTGCTTGCGATCGTAGCGGTATCAGCAATCTTTTATTTGATTTCTAACCACTTCGTTCTTGGCATGAAACCCTAAAAAATAAATACAGTGACATGTTATTCGATCGTTGTTCCTTAGTTAGTTTGCTAAAGTAAGCAAACAATGACTGGGATTGGCGATTGGGTGGCATGTACGCCGCGGAACTACCTGATCCCTTCCCGAACTCAGAAGTAAAACGTGGTCGTGCCGATGATAGTCTGGTGCATGCCAGTGCAAAAGTAGGTAGCTGCCCATTTATGTTTAAACCCTCCCTCAAAGGAGGGTTTTTTCGTGTGCAAATTACTGATATAATGAAGTATATGTCACAACAAATTGTTATTTTAGCAGCTGGAAAAGGGACTCGGATGGGTGCGGATATCCCTAAGGTTTTATTGCCTTTGGGTGATACACCGGTGATTTCGCGTCTTTTGGAAAGCATCAAAACTGTGCCTCAGGACACAGCACCAATTATTGTGGTGGGCTTTGAGAAAGAAAAAGTGATGGACACTTTAGGCTCAGAATATATTTATGTTGAGCAATTCGATCTGAAGGGCACGGCTCATGCAGCGCTCTCTGCAAAATCAAAAGTGACTGCGGACAACATCATTGTTCTTAATGGCGATATGCCATTTATGTCTAAGGAGACTTTAAGCAAATTAGCTGAGCAACATGTTAACACGCAAGCTATGGTTAGTATGCTAACTTGTAAATTGCCGAATTTTGAAAATGAATTTAAGCCGTTCATTAGTTATGGTCGAATTCTGCGTGATGAAACTGGGCATATAGTAAAGATCCAGGAAGTAAAGGATTGTTCTGAGGAGCAAAAGTTAATTACAGAAGTGAACACTGGCGAGTATATGTTTAATAGTGCTTGGTTGTGGGATAAATTAGAACTGATAAAAGACAACAACTCTTTGGGAGAATTTTATTTAACCGACATAGTAGAAATTGCCATTGCTGATGGGCAAAAAATCCAGTCACTGCCAGTAGCGCCGCAGGAAATTTATGGGATCAATATTCCGGACGATTTAGAGCAAGCAAAAAATTTATTGAATTCATGGAAATAGTTATTTTAGGGTTGCTGCTTTTGGGCGCCTTGTTTATGTTAGTAGTGATGTTCACAGAAATGATGAACTTCGTGCAAACCCGCGTGCCATTTGTGCCCACGGCTAAAGCAGATTTAGAGTTCATGATAGAGCGCGCCGGCATTGGAGCTGAAGACTATGTTTACGACTTAGGTAGTGGTAACGGGAAAGTCGTGTTTGCCATGGCAGACTTAGCCGGCGCGCGCGCCAAAGGATTCCAGCGCAGCGGCTGGACTCAGTGGTACGCCAAACTACGTCGGGCAATGCAATCACAAAGTCGCACAGAATTTGTGACTGGCAACTTCTTTGACTATTCCTGGAGCGATGCCACTGTGGTGTACGCCTATCTTTATCCATTCTTGATGCAATCAGTAGAGGACAAGGCCTTAGAAGACTGTCAGCCTGGTACCAAAATTGTGGTGCGTGATTTTAATCTCCCAAGCTTGCCTCATTCAGACACCTGGCAAACTCCCACTGGTCACACCATGTATTTATATTTAATTAAATAGCTGTGAATTGGATCAAACAACATCAAAATAAATTTTTGCTGGCTGGCATAGCTACTCTCTTTTTAATTTTTGCATATTTTTTGCTCTACCGATTAGGTGTGCATCCATACATTGATTGGGATGAAAGTATTTACGCGCAAGTGGCTAAAGAGGCTTTTGTGAATCATAAGTTTTTTAATCTCACTTATTTTGGTGCGCACTGGTATGAAAAACCGCCATTAGTAATGTGGTTAATTTCTGCCAGCTATGCTGTTGGCGGTATCAATGAATGGGCAGCGCGATTGCCATCCGCAATTGCTGCTCTTGCCACAGTTTTGCTTTCCTTACGTTGGGTTTACGAGCTGCGCAAGTCTTACACGGCAGTATTTTTTACTATGGCTGCGTACTTCATCATGTTTCCGTTTATCACAGCCAGTTACTTTATAAATTTTGATACCATAGTTGGCGTTTTCATTTTGACTGCTTTGTATTCGTGGTGGAAAGCTTATAGCGGTGCGGGTACAAAAGATAGCGCCAAGTGGTTTTTAGTGTGGGGCATTGCCTTAGGTTTAGGCGTGATGACAAAAAACATTGTAGGCTTCTTACCGTTAGTACCAATTGGGCTAACAGTATTATTTGATCGAAACTTTAAGTTCTTTAAAAACAAATTTTTCTGGTATGGCGTTTTGGCGTTAGTTTTAATTGCCGCGCCATGGCATATTTATCAAAGCTTTATTGCTGGCAAAGCATTTTGGGATAATTATTTGCTGTATCATGTAGTGCAAAGAGCCACCACCAACTTGGAAGGCAATGGCGCGCCATTTTCATACTTCTTCCAACTCGTCTTCACCAAATATTACTTAGCTTTGGCAATTTTCGGCAGCGGCGTGTTGATATCTGTATGGTTAGCAATCAAAGACCGCGGCATTCGGTTTGTTTTGGTTAGCGCGGCATCAATATTTTTACTATTCAGCATTGCGACAACCAAATTGCCTTCGTACATTGTTGTGGTGTTGCCGTTAATAGTCATGCTGTCTGGATTGTCCTTAGCAAAAATTGTAAATTACATTCCAAGGGTCTGGATGCGCGTGCTAGTGGCTATAGTTTTGGCTGCATCTTTTGTGTACACTGGCTACGCCTTCAACACCTACAAATTAGCCTTAGGCGAATACACCGAAGAATATATCTATAATAAAAAAGTAGGCGAGTTCTTGAAAGATTACAAACCTGGCGTGCCTGTGTTCGTGAATCAGAATTATAAAGGTCTAGCCATTGGCTACTACGCCAACCGCAACACCATCCCCACCAATGATGCTCAGATTTTAGGCAATGCTACAGAGCGAGTATTTCATCAGCGAACCGAAGAAGTATTTTTAGGCAAAGACGCGCAAGGCAACGAGTACATAGTTATCAAAAGGATGTAACATGAAGATCATTGCAGATTTACATATCCATTCTAAGTATGCTCGCGCGTGCAGCCGCGATTTGAATCCACATAATTTAGCTGAGTGGGCAGACAAAAAAGGCATTAACGTATTAGGTACGGGTGATTTTACGCACCCGATGTGGCTGAAAGAGTTAAAGGAAGCATTAGTTGAGTCAGAACCTGGGCTGTATCAGTTGAAAGGCCCCGGCAAAAAAACTGCGGCAAGATTTTTGTTGTCTGGCGAGCTTGCGTCTATATATAAACAAGGTGATAAAGTTCGTCGTGTGCATAATTTAGTGTACGCACCCAACTTTGCAGCTGCAAACAGATTCATTGCACTGTTAGAAAAACGGAAAGTGAATTTAAAATCTGATGGTCGGCCGATTATGGGAGTACCGTGTGAAGAGTTATTGAAAATTTGCAAAGAAGCAGATGAAAACATGGAATTAATTCCCGCACATGCGTGGACCCCACACTTTGGCGTGTTTGGTTCGCTATCTGGTTTTGATTCTTTGGAAGAAGCGTTTGGTTCTATGGCCAAGCATGTGTTTGCAATTGAAACTGGTTTGTCTAGTGATCCGAAAATGAATTGGCAAATTCCAGATTTAGATAATATTTCTTTAATTTCTAACTCTGATGCGCATAGCTTACGTAAGCTTGGTCGCGAAGCAAATGTGTTTGAAATTCCTGAAAAAGCGCTTAGTTATGCGGAAATTATGCGAGTGATTCGAGAACGCAAACCATCCGAGTTTTTGAACACAATTGAATTCTTTCCAGAAGAAGGCAAGTACCACTTAGATGGCCACGCAGATTGTAAATTTTCTTGCATGCCGGAAGAAACCAAGCGCTTGGGCGGGCTCTGTCCAGTGTGTGGCAAGAAGTTGTTGCGCGGGGTAATGTATCGGGTGGATGAGTTGAGTGCTAGCAACTCGCGTGGCTCTAAAAACGCGCCACGCAAACTTGGCTTCACCCCACCAAACGCAATTCCATTTAAAAGTATTGTGCCGCTGGAAGAAATTATTGCCGAAACATTTGGTCTTGGGAGCGCGGCGAGTAAAAGGGTGCAAGCGAAATACGAAAGTATGGTGTTGCACGTGAACGAGTTTGAATTGTTGCTGGAGACGCCGCGCGCGGAACTTATCAAGTTGAGTTCAGAAACAATTGCGGAAAGTATTATGCGTGTACGGGAAGGTCGGCTAAATTTAGCAGGTGGATACGACGGCGTATTTGGTAAAATTCAAATTTACTCGGCAGAGGAGCGCGAAAAAATGCTTTTGAAGCCTAAGCAAACCAGTTTGTTTTAATCTGCTATAATTTATAGGTAAAGAATTAATAAAATTATGAAACGAACTAAAATTATTTGTACGATTGGGCCAGCTTGCGAAAGCCCGAAAATCTTGGGTGAATTAATGAAAAATGGGATGAATGTGGCGCGTTTGAACTTCTCGCATGGTTCTTACGACAATCATGCTGCCTTAATGGAAACCATTCGCCAGGCTTCTAAAAAACAAGATAAACCGATTGCTATTCTCCAGGACTTGCAAGGACCAAAAATTCGCGTGGGTGAATTGGAACAACCATTCACCATTAAGCGCGGTCAAACTGTCACGCTTGGCAAAGACTTTGATATGGATTTTGATATTAGCCGATCCGTGAAAAAAGGCGAACGCATTTTAATCGAAGACGGGTTAATGGAATTAAAAATTGTGAAAGTGACTCCAACGCGCGCTGGTTCTAAAACCCACGGACACATTATTTGCAAAGTTATCAATGGTGGCATAGTGAAATCTCACAAAGGCATTAACTTACCGGACAGCACTATCACTTTTCCAATTATTACTGCAAAAGATTTACGCGACTTAAAGTTTGGTTTGGCAAATGATGTAGACTACGTAGCGCTATCATTTGTGCGCAACAGCAAAGACATTTTAAACTTGAAAAAATTAATTGAAAAGTATTTACCAAAAGGCAAAATTGCACCAAAAGTAATTGCGAAAATCGAACGCAAAGAAGCAGTCGCCAATTTTGATGAAATTTTGGAAGTGACAGATGGAGTAATGGTTGCGCGCGGGGACTTAGGTGTAGAAATGGATGACTCGCAAGTACCGTTAATTCAAAAAGATTTAATTACCAAATGCAACGCGCATGCTAAACCAGTAATCGTGGCTACACAAATGTTGGATTCCATGATTCGCAATCCGCGACCAACGCGCGCCGAAGTTTCCGATGTGGCCAACAGCGTTATTGACCACGCCGACGCCGTGATGCTATCCGGTGAAACCGCGACTGGCAGCTTCCCAGTAGAAGCAGTAGCCGAAATGCAACGCATAATTGAGGCGACCGAAGCTTCTCCTTACGACGATTTGCCTGCGCAACCGTTTGCAAAAGAAGGTAATGTGGATGAATACAAAGCATCATTAATTGCTAGCGCGGTGCTACGTTTGGCCATTGGCGTTGATGCCGAAGCCATTATCGGCACAAGTGAAAGCGGTTATACTGGCCGATTCGTTTCGCGCGAACGCCCATCAGCTCCAATTTTATTACTTACAGACAGACCAAAAGTTTATCGCCAAATGGCATTGCTCTGGGGAGTGCGTCCGTTGTATGTAAACAGCTTAAAGCCATTGCGTAACGTAGAAGGCTTACTCAAACATTTTGTCACTAAAACTAAAATGATGAAGCTGGTGCACAAAGGGGAAAAAGTTGTTCTAGTTGCCGGCAATCCGCTTGGACAACGCATGAACTTAGTACAAGCTGTAACTGTGAAATAAAAAAAGAAGCGTACCTGTATGATGGGTACGCTTTTTGCATTGCTGCATTTGTTTAGTTTTGCGCAGCGAGAATAGCTGCGTGCAATTTTTTCCGGTGATTGATAATTTGCTTAATTTCTCCTGCGCTCAGTTGTACTGGCACGTGAGAAAAATGAACAATTGACCACCGCGGATCGCCGAGAACAAAGTTGTCAACGTAATGAGCCATAGACTTTAGTCGACCCTCTGTTGCAATTTCAGCTTTCAGGCCTGTGAATGCCAAAATTTGATCCTTCTTAAATTGATACAGATCGCGATCCTGCATAAAGTGCAAACCTGGTCTGGAATCAGCGACTGCTAAAGTTAAGAAGTTTTTATCGTCATGAGCTTTGGCCATACGCTCATGCCATGGTTCGTAATACAGAAACCGCAAAACGTGTCGCAGATGCTCGGGGATGCTTAGCATGCCTTCCAAAAAGTTATAACCAGGCATAGCCAGGTCCAGTTCTCGAAGTACTTGCTCAGCCTTTAGCTTCATCAGGTGATAAAACTGATCGCATTGATGCAAAAAGGAGTTTTGAGCAGGCGTGATTTCTGTGCCCCATTCTTGTAGTTGTTGAAGCAGGATTGGGCGATAATGAAACCAAGTTTTTTCATCAGCGCCTTCCTTAACTCTTTTTTGAACCAGACCGCTGTCTGGATCAGTATCCGGGTCCCCCGGTAAATGGAAAACCCAGTCCTTCCGGCAGTTTGTGGTGGACTCAATTAAATCTATGAATCCATTAATAAGCCGGTCAACATTAATGGAAATACCTGGCATTGGCAATTCCACGCGACCTTCGGTTATCAAAGGTAATACGTTCATATATGAGCCCTCCTTTGCTCTACCTTGAAATTATACTAAAAATGATTTTGATGCAAATTTGATACAAATAGAAAAAGCGCCTGTCGCAGGCGCTTTTAATCGCGTTATTTTTTTGGCTTAATGCTGACTAAAATTGCTGAAACTCCGCCACCGATTATGCCCATCGCCATATCTTTCATGGTATCTACTAAGCTGGCTTGCAGGTTGGTGTGGAAGTAAATGTCCAAAGTGAATTCAAGGATTTCCCAGGCAATCGCGGCCATGGCACCAAAGCCGATGAGAATTAAAATGTTCAACGGCTTCCAGGCAACATTGAATTTTCCATGGGCCTTAAAGTCATTAAGCATAATTGATGCACTCAGCACTACAGCAAAGCCACCCATTAAGTGTAATGGAATATCAAACCACCAAAAATTTTCATACCATCCGGCTATGCTTGCGAGAATGTGAAATGCTAATACAAACAACGGCGGTGCTGCAATTTTTAGTAAAGTTTTTTTATCCATTTTTATTTTATTAAAAGTTTATTCAGCTTTGTCTTCGGTCGGTGTTTCAGCGGTCGCGTCTGTCGGGGAATCTTGAGTAGGCGCTGCTTCAGAATCCTTGCCAGCAATTATAGCTTGATCTGCAGATTCTTGAGCAAGACGTTTCGCATGAGTTTCTTTTACTGCGACGTTAAACTTTTCTACGTAATCTTGATTCTCTTTATCTTGGGTAAACATCTCTGCTAATTTTTCTGCATCAACACCAGCAGTGCGAGCCACTGCAGTAATCAATCGAGATAGAGTAGCGTTGCTTTGGTTTTGTTCGTACATCAAGCTTTGCAAGATTTCTTTCTTGCTCATGTTGTTCAACTGTGATTTTGCCATGAGATCCTTTCTTATTGGTTATAAAAAGATTTAATTAATACTGGTAAGTCATCTTTGGTCTTGTTTCCTTGTGCAATTTTTTGAAATAATTCTGCAGGTGTTAACCAAAAATATTCTGTAAAGTCTTCTCTGTTATAGTCAGGCGTTTCGTCCATCTTAATTTCGTAAACATTCATATTTGCTGAGACTTGATGTTCTTGAGGGCTAAGATGGCCCAATAGAGTATATGGAGTTATATTCAAGTCTATATTTAGCTCTTCAAATGTTTCTCTTTTTAGAGCTGTGTCGTAATCTTCTCCGCTTTCAACATGACCACCCACGCTCATATCGAGGCATGATGGGAAAATTCGTTTATTGACAGCTCTCCGTGGAATCCATATTCGACCAGCTGCATTAATTACGAATGCGTTGATTACTCGATAGTTGGTAAGATTTTCAGCGTAGACTTCTGAGCGTTTTTTCTTGCCGATCACATTATCGTTTTCATCTACTAGGTCTAAATCTTCGTCAATAATTTGTGGTTGATTCATAAAATTATTCTCTGGAGGAGAGAGGGGGATTCGAACCCCCGAAGGCTTTGACACCTTACCACCTTTCCAAGGTGGCGCACTCGACCACTATGCGACCTCTCCATTGTTGCTAAATTTTTGATAAAACCCTTAAAATACAGTTTATCTTAACATTTAATTCGACTTCTGTCGAGTTGCCCGAACACCCATTTTACTGGTAAAGTAACTATAGAGATTTAAACAAAACGTTCCGAAAAATCGCTTAAATATGGCAGATAATACCTTACAAGACATCAAAGACCGACTCGACATTGTTGAGGTGATTTCAGCGTACATTGCTGTTAAAAAATCTGGTGCCAATTACAAAGCGTCATGCCCTTTCCATAACGAAAAAACTGCTAGCTTGATGATCTCGCCGCAAAAACAAATTTGGCATTGTTTCGGTTGTGGCGAAGGCGGGGACATTTTTGGTTTTGTGATGCGTTACGAAAATTTGGAATTCCGCGAAGCGTTGCAGCAGCTCGCACAAAAAGCTGGTGTGGCATTACCAGAACGCAGTCCGAGCTCGGGGCAAGATAAAAAAGTTTCTGAGGACTTAGCGCGCATTAATAGTTTTGCGGCAAAGTTCTATCACAAACAATTGGCTGGTGAGTCCGCACCGGGCAAAGCTGCTTTAAAATATTTAACTGATCGCGGTTTAAACTCGCAAACAATTGAAGCATGGGAAATTGGATTCGCACCAGACAGTTTTGACGCACTCATTAAAGCACTGCAAGCCAAACAAGTAACTTCGCAAGCCGCGCTCGCAGCAGGTGTGGTTGCAAAAAACGATCGTGGCAACATTTACGATCGATTCCGCGACCGCATCACTTTTCCAATTCATAATTATTTCGGCGATGTTGTTGGTTTTTCTGCGCGCGTCATGCCTGGCGCGAAGGACGAAACTGCCAAGTACATCAACAGTCCAGAAACACCAATTTATAGTAAGAGCAAAGTGCTGTTTGGTTTGTATAAAGCGAAGGCGGCAATTCGAAAAGCTGATGAAGCCGTTGTGGTCGAAGGACAGATGGATACAATCTCTGCGCATCAAGCTGGGTTCGACAACACTGTTGCCACCAGCGGTACTGCCATGACAGAAGACCACTTGCGGTTAATTGGTCGCTTAACGAAAAATTTAAAATTTTGTTTTGACTCAGATGCCGCTGGTTTGCAAGCGCTGCGTCGTGCTGGCGAATTGGCAATGACCATGGGCTTCCGCGTAAAAGTGATTGTGCTTGATTTAGAAGTGGCGAAAGATCCAGATGAATTAATTTTAAAATCCCCTGGGCTATGGAAGAAAGCCGTGCAAGATGCTATGTGGTTTATCGACTACTACATGCAGGTGGCGGAGAATCAATATGAATTTGGCAGTTTAGAACAAAAACAATATTTAGTAGAAGATGTTATTCCGCTTTTAAAGCACGTCACCAACCCGCTTGAGCAAGGTCACTACATGCGACTCATGAGCGAACGTTTTGCAGTTACCGAAAATGAACTTCGCTCGGCCTTGCGAACCAGCCCGAACGCGCAACAGCCTGGACCTGGTTTACAGCACTCGCCCCGCGAAACAATTATCAAGCCAGTAATGGTCACGCAGGAAAGCATCCAGGAAAAAGAGATTCTTGGCGGACTGCTAACTTACCCGGAATATCGCGCGTTTGTGGCAGAAGAAGGCTTGCCCACTGAATATATCTCCCCAGGCATGCAAACCGTAATAAATGCGGTATTAATTGGCGATCCATTGCCAGACCCGGAGACAGATATCGCTGCTTCGGAGCTGGTGAGCGAAGATGGCACTCCAACCCCTCACGCACTTGCCAACGAGGCCCAGTTTATGGTAGAATCTAATTTAGAAAACCTTGCGAACAATGAACTGGCGCTTATGCGCGAGTTAAAGAAAAGCTTTTATTTGTTTAAATTGGCAGGCATCAAAAAACAATTACAAGATGCCACGACCGCCATCAAAAAAGCTGAATCGCTACACGACAATTCCGCCATCAAACAGACAAGTCTGTTATTCGCCGAGTTGAGTGCCCAGCGTTATGCGCTCGAGCAAAAGCTTGAGAGCTAGAAATAAAAATCAAACACAACTATATAGTTCCAACTGAGTCAGGCGAGATCTGAAGATTAAACGCGTACTCGGTAAATTTTTTAATTAATAGAATTTTATATAATGGCAAGCAAAGCAAAAAAAGTAATTACCAAAAAGTCTCCAAAGCCGGCTGCAAAAAAACCAGCGAAGAAACCTTTGGTAAAAAAACCGATTGCTAAAAAACCAGTGGCAAAAAAATTGCCTGCAAAAAAGCCTGTTGCCAAAACTGCGAAGCCTGTAAAAAAACCAGCAGTTAAATCAACTCCTGCTGTATCAGATGCAGCAACTGAAGCAAAGATCGAAGCACAGCTTAGTGAGTTAATGCGCAAAGGCAAGGCGCGTGGTTTTGTTACTGAAGCAGAAATTTTACACGTGTTTCCAAATTTGGAAAATGATATTTCTTCCATTGAGCGCGTGATGGATGCACTGGAAGCAATCGGTGTAGAGTTGGTAGACCAAGAAGTAGCGAGTGTTTGGGAACAAGCAAAGCCAGAAGCTGATGAAGCTACAGGCAAAAAGAAAAAAGATGAACTTCTAGAAGGTTTTGACTTAGGCGACATTTACGATGACTCGATCCAAATGTATCTTCGTGAAATTGGTAAAGTACCGTTGTTGAAAGCGAATGAAGAAATCGATTTGGCAAAACGTATTCTAAAAGGTGATGAAGCAGCCCGCAAGCGTTTAACCGAAGCTAACTTGCGTTTGGTGGTATCTATCGCAAAAAAATATATGGGTCGTAACTTAGGCCTTCTTGATCTTATTCAAGAAGGTAATTTAGGTTTGTTCCGTGCAGTAGAAAAGTTTGACTGGACAAAAGGATTTAAGTTTTCGACATACGCGACTTGGTGGATTCGCCAAGCTATCACTCGCGCATTAGCTGACCAATCTCGTACTATTCGTATTCCAGTACACATGGTAGAAACTTTGAACAAGTATGCGCAAGCCGAACGGTCATTGGTGCAAGACTTGGGTCGCGAACCATTGCCAGAAGAAATTGCTGCGGAAATGGGGATCGACGTGGAAAAAGTTTATCATTTAAAAAAGATTTCTCAGGAAACTGTTTCGATTGATGCACCCGTCGGCGATGACGGTGAAGATGCTGAAGGTTCTTATTTGCAGGATTTCATTGAAGATGAAGATCGACCAAAACCAACTGAGCAAGCTGGTCGCCAGTTGCTAAAAGAGTATGTACAAAATATTTTGAAAGATTTAGACCCGCGCGAACAAAAGATTTTGAAAATGCGATTTGGTTTGGAAGATGGCGTGACTCACACATTGGAAGAAGTAGGCGAAGAATTTGGCGTGACTCGCGAACGCATCCGTCAAATTGAAGCTAAAGCTTTGGAACGAATTAAAGAACATAGCGATATTCATAAGTTGCGCGATTACTAAGCTCTAATGACAAGATAAAGTTTTGATAAAAGCACTTCAACCGAAGTGCTTTTATTTTTGCATAAAAAAATAGACTTCGACATTTGTGACAATGTTGAAGCCTGGTGTTGTTATCTTATCGAATTTACCTGAAAACGTAAGGGATAGAAAGTATTAGCCCTATCACCCCACACGTTATCATGGAAACACCACAGATAATTCCACTTGCTGTGTTCAAGTCGCTGTAATAATGCGGAGACGTTATTGAGCAGTATAGGAAGTAGGCGCAGAAACCTACTCCTCCCACTATCAGTACACTAAGACAGCCGAATGTAAAGACGATAGCCGCCATCCTGAGAAGAAATTTTAATCCTCCATCAGTTCCGTTAAGACAATTTTCGGGTGTTTGCACACTCATATTTCCCCTCCATTATATTTCCAAGCGATTGATTGCGGCAGCAGCAATTGCGAATAAACACATCACTACAACTATCGTTGGCAAAGCATAGGCTTGCCCTGATCCTGCCACAGCTGAAAACCAAAACATTACAGCTAACGCAGCCACGATGCAAACCACGGCAACACATAATGCCAGTAGCTTGCTCGGAATTTTCTCATGCCTCATTTCCGCCAGCTGAATCTTGATCCAATTGATTAAGACTTCAACTGGATGACTGATTGCTATATTAAAGCTTCGCATATCATTACCTCCCCAATTTTGTTATCGCGATTGTTCCGAACGTTTGTGCCTACATTTTGCTCCAAAAGTCCGAATTTGTCAACCGTCTGACCTTGCGCGCAAAAGCGTAAACAAAAACGCTGAGCTAGCTTTGCTAGTACTCAGCGTTAAAGGTTTCGTAATTTTGCAATTCTTCGAGCGATTCGTAATCTACTTTTTCTACATGAGCGCCTTTGGGGCCAATGTGGCACCAGCGCAAAAACATTTTTAACTGGTCAATTTCGCCTTCGACTTCGATCTGGACTTTGCCGTCAGCGTAATTTTTCACTAAACCTGTTAGGCCTAGTTCCAGAGCTTGTTCAATAGCGGCGAAGCGGAAGCCAACTTTTTGAACATTGCCATTGACTGTGATATTAACGTGTTTCTTCATATTATTTCTTAGCTTGTTTCTGTAATTCCTCAAGATCTGATAAAACCTGAGCTGTGTGTTCTGCGGGTTTAACCTTCTCGTATATTCGCACAATTTTGCCATTGGGGTCAACTAAGAAAGAGGTGCGGTTAATCCCAAAGTACTTGCGGCCGTACATGCTTTTTTCTCCCCACACGCCGTATTTTTGCACTACGACTTTGTCTTCATCGGCGAGTAAGGTGAAAGGCAGCTTGTATTTTTCCGCAAATTTTTTATGACTAGCCACTGAGTCAATGCTAATGCCAAATACTTTGGCTTTTAATTTTCCAAATCTTGGGAATGCATCGCGAATACCGCAAGCTTCGGTGGTACAGCCAGACGTATCATCTTTTGGATAAAAATAAATTAGCACCCACTGACCTTTGTAGTCAGACAGTTTGTGCTTGTCGTTATTTTGGTCAGGTAAGTTAATTGCTGGTGCCGCAGCGCCAAGTTTTGGTAAGGAAGACATAAAGTTTTGATAAATTAATGATAAATTATTTTTCGAGTTACTGCCACGTGGCATTAGCAGATATGCTTTTCGGCATTAACACAATCCAAGTTTGACCGGGTTGGAATTTTTGGGGCTGACCATCGGAGTTCAAATATTCTGTATGGTCGCCATTATATTTCCAAGTGCCATCCACTGCTTTGCCGCCGGTAAATAGTACAGCTCGGCCGTCCTCGTCTAGTTTTAAGCCAACACCATTGGCTTTTTCCATTGGGACAACGTAATCGTCTACATATTGAATGACCACATTGCGCGGATAAATTTGTGTGTTGTTGTTTTTGTCGATCGACGGCTTGCCTGCGTTAGTGCGCGCATACAAACCAGTGGAAGGATCAAACGTAAAGGCAGCAGCGTAAGCAGGATCAAAAAACTTTATCGAAATTTTAGTTACAGCAGTTTGCAGCTGCTCGGTTGGAATAGTTTCAAAGTCTCCGAGCTTAGTTGGCGTCCAATCTTGCCACTTTTTTTTCTCTATTAGTGCGCGCAGCAAATCTAAATTAGTGTAAGCGTTGTGAGGAGCGAGGCGGTCTTTGCTGCGATAGAAATAATCACCGTAAAAAAATTGATTAATGTCTTGCAAATTTTTGTACACGCCAGTGTCGAGCTGGGTCAGCGCAATGTCACTACCGCCGACATGGGCAAATGCCGCGCCCCATTGATTTGCCTCAAAGTTGAAATATGGTCGCGCCGAGCGAACTGGGCCGATTTCCTTAGGGTTTTGGGTCTGAAATAGGGCTAGAAGACGCGTAATTCCGCCCTCAGCAAGGGTTTCGTACACGATGTCTGCCTGGTAGAGGCCTGACTGCGGGCGGGCGTCTGTGTGGTTCTCAATCACCACTGCCACTGGCCGAGTTTTTGCGATATTCTCGGGAACTGGGACGCCATTTATGGCCGGGAACTGTTGATCTTGTGCTGTGCCATTTTTAGAACCAGCTGGTCCATTTTTTAATTTGTGCTGCCAGAAAACGACCGTTCCCACTAATGCGACAACTATTGCGGCAATGATAATTAGTTTGTTTTTCATAGCTGTTAAATTTATTTTTTGATAAACTCTGCAAAGATTTTATAGAAGCGAGGTTGTAATAAAATAGATTTCCCTAAGTGCCCACCACGGGGAAGAGTAATAAGTTTCGCACCCGTATCCTTTGCAAATTTTTTAGTTGCTGAGTATGAGACTACGGTATCATCTTTAGCCTGGATCATGAGTAGACTTGCGCCGTTGGTTTTATCAGGATTTAGCGCGGGGTTGTAAAATTTTCCTGAAATAATTTTGGCCCAGCCATTTTTAGATGTTCTGTATCCATTGCCGAATGCTTGCTCAGTAAATTTTGCGAGCAGTGGTATGGGTTCATCTTTTCCTGGTCTACGCCAATCTATTACTGGAGAGAAAGCAACTGTTTTATTTACGCGCTTATCTTCTTGAGCTGCCAGAATTACGGCCGGACCGCCAAAACTACTGCCTACTAAAATAATTTCATCTGGATTCAGTTTGAAAACTTTTTTATCACCTAAATTGTAATCCCAAATGCTGACAAAGTTGTGATGAATCCCATCAATCACATCCAGGATATCTTTATGTGGTGAGTGAGCGAGAAATTTTCCATCACTTTCCCAACTGCCACGGTAACGCGGGGCAAATACCCAAAAACCCTTACTACTTAATAAGTTCAATATCTCCTTATTTTTAGGAACAGTGGGCATCCCGTCAGCTAAAATAATTACGCGCTGTTTTTTGATAGTACGCGCTGGCGGCAGAAATTCTGTTACTACATCTTTTTTAAATCTGGTGCGAAGAGTATACATAAAATTATTTTGGTTGCGGCATTGGGTTCTGTTTCAAAAGTTGCGCGTAATAGACTAAGCCTTGAGCTAAGTTTTCCGCCATGTGTGGGGCAGCTTTGTTGGCTAGGCGTTTTTCACGTTCGTGTTTTGGATCATCGCCGACTTCTCCAACCCAGTAGGCGCAAGCTTGAGGGGGAATGGTAAAGTTCATGAATGTTAATACTTCTAAAATTGATCCAAGAACTTGTTGCGCGCCATCTTCGCTACCAGTAATTACCACTCCAGCAACTTTGTTGAGCAACGCGCTGCGACCGCCGGCAATCACTTCTTCGTCGAATGCGTCCATGCGCTCAATGATCCGTTGCATTAAACTCGAGCGTTGACCCCACCAAATTGGCGTGGCGAAAATTATTACATCAGCTGCTTTAATTTTTTCAACAATTTCCGGCCATTGATCTTTTTCGCTTTCGCGGAATCCTAAACCAACATCAATTTGATAGTCAGACAAGCGCACGATTTCCGAATCAACTTCACTGCTATGCTTTTTCATGTTTTCCAACACCAACTGGGCCAACTCTTCGGTGTTCGAAGGAGTGCCATTGTCGCCATGCTTAAGCGATGCATTAAGAACTAAAGTTTTTATCATAAATTTAGATGTTACTTAACTTCACCCTTTTAATTTTAGCACGTTGACAACTGCGAGTAAAAGTTGTAAATTAAGTATTCGTTGCTGAATTTTTAGCGATGGACAAAATACACTTATGAAGAAAATCGGAGGATTGGGATAGTATGGCTTCTATAGAAATTCCTGAAAGGGACGTAGCACTTTTCCGGATGTTGAAAGAGGATGGCGTGATCCACAAGATTCAGCCTGAACTCTTGAAAGTAAATAATGGTTATATTTTTGCTCCTTGCAGCGATTGTGACCATTTTGTTGATTTGGGCAGCCACTTCAGTACGCTGATTAAATCAGCCGGCAAAAAGATGAGGCCTTGGCCGATTCCGATGCCGGGCGGCGCGTTATGGCTGGCAAACTCTGACCTGCTAAACAACAAAGTTGGCAAGTCGATCAATGAGGCAATGTTTTTTAGCGCAGACTTTGCCATTCGAGAAAAAGGAATTCGTTCTTTTTATCCTTTTTCACATGCTCCTTGCGGCGCAGCGGGCAAGTTTAATCTCTCGTTGTTCGATCAGTTCGAGATCATGGACAATGCGCAGGAGTATATTCGGAATCGCTATAGTGACATCCCGGATTTGGAAGTAAAAAGTTTTTTCCACGTTTGTTATCCGGGAGAGATACGCAAGACTCGTCAGATCTCCATTTCAAAATGGCGGGAAAATATCGACAAATACGTAGAGTTCGATTACACCCCTGGGCGGATGTTCCAAACAGCGGCTGGTTAATATCTTGTAACGAAGTCAATGTTAAATATCCGCGCAATCTTTCTGGGTTGCGCGGTTTCTTTTTATCTACTATCATTTCTAAGTCATTAAATTTTATATTATGAATCTCAATCAAGTTACAGAATTTGTAGAAGCAAGCAAGATTGCAATTACCGATGCGAATAAATTTGCACGCTGTGTTGATGGCCGTTACGAAAATATTGTTGATATGCCCTTGGGTGCCAAGCCAGGCGGGGATGTTGGTGATGTTATTGCTGCTTTTGGCGCTTTGAATTTGTTGCAAAAACACCTCGACCCGCAGGTTGTTATTGATACCGTGTTGAAACTAACAGACGGAGCGAATCATTTTAATTTCCATACTGATACTCACGCAGACCCTTCGGCAATAGGTTTGGGCTGCGGTCATTTGAAGCAAGCTAAGTTGGATCCAGTTGCGTATGGACTGACTCAAGACCAAATTGATTTTTTGGCCAACGCTTTGCCAGGACTGTTGGAGCAGGGTGCGCATCAGGAAGTACTGCAAGGTGATCATGCTGAGCAAGCTGTTGTGGTGGTTGACTCCGAAGCTTATGGAGTAGTGCCGTTGTTGCGCAATGGCGAGGATTTACAGGAAGCGTTTGTGTACCAAAAAACTTTGCACGGCAAACAACTGGATAAATTAGCGAACTTGTTGCAGGAATCCTTGGCTGCTAAGGCTGAGGTTGTGGAATCTGCGGATGTTCGCAAAGCCTTGGACGAAGCTTTCGGAAAGCAGTTAACCGAAACTTTAAAACGCTTGGCAGATGGCTTGCCTGTGTATGTGGCAAAAATCAATGCAGAAGGTCAAGTTGAAATTGCTGAATAAAAGACAATAAAAAAACTCCCGGTTGGGAGTTTTTTAAATTTAGATTTTGAAGTCTGCGAAATATTTTTCTGTTCCAAGCAAATAATAAATTTTGCCGTTGGCGATGAAAACAATTCCTGCGCCATAACCTTGCACTGTGAATTTTAGTGCAGGATGGTTGTTGAACGTTGTATTCGTAATGTTGCTTGCACTCGAACTATTGCTCAATTGCGCCTTTAAAGTTTGCAAAGTTTCGTTATCTGCACTGGAAGTAGAAACAATGTAGAGGAGACTGCCTTGTTTGGTTGTGAAGATAACTTTGTTTAATTGCGATTCATTAACTTTAGCGCCTGCGGGTAAAGTAGCGCTAAATTTTAGATCACTGTTTTCGTAAGCAATTGGTTCATTTGGATCAACACCAGTTTTTGGTGCCACCATATAGTTTTGTGGAGCAGGTTCTGGGGCAGCAGGCGTAGTAGTAGAATCGCCAGCCACTGTGGCGCCAATAGCAACCGTATCGCTCGGCACATCTGTAGACAACGGTTCGCCAATTCGCGGTTCGTAATTTTGAGTAACTTCTGGAGCTTGGTCTGCATTATTCTTGTTGTTCTCAAAAATGTTGTGATGAATAATCAAGAATGCCACGAATGCGACAACACATAATCCCCAAATCCCAGCAGTGATTTTGCTAGACCGTGGCCAAGCAGTAATTCGTGCCCAAATTCGCTTAAAGAAATCTTTCATATAGTTACCAATCAAATATTAATATAATAGGTAATTATAGGCTTATTTAAGCGGATGGTCAACCGTGTTTTAGGCGCGACGCGACGTTGTGAACTAAGGCTTCAATGCAATTTTGTAACCGCGGCCGGAAACTGTATGAATGAGTTTACGCTTTTTAGGGAACTCAATTTTTCGGCGCAAATTCAGAATGTGGGTTTCCAAAGTATTGGAGAACAGATCAGCGTGAATGTCCCAAACATGTTCAATTAAAGCCGTGCGCGCAATGACCCGGTCAGGGTTGCGCAGTAAATATTCCAACAAGCCAAATTCTTTGCGTGTTAAAATCACTTCTTTTTTACCGCGATTCACTTTGTAGCGATGTACATCCAAAGTTAAATCATCTAACTTTAAGACATCGTCCATAATGATGTTTGGGCGACGCAGGATGGCTCGCACCCTCGCAGTTAACTCAACCATTGAGCACTCTTTGTCCACGCAATCGTCTGCGCCAGCATTGAGCAAAGAAATTCTGCTCGGTACAGCTGGCCTATCTGACACAACCACAATCGGCATGGTTTTCCCTTTGGACCGAATGTAGGCGCAGAGCTTGCCTGCGTTCGTGCCCTCGGTGTCATCAATTAATACTAGATCGTAATCTGTGGTTCTCGCCCAGAAAGACCCTTGCTCTTGCTCAAAAGCATGATCCACACTGAATCCTGCTGCGTGAAAACCCTCTAATAATTCGGAAGCCGCACTCGAGTCGTTTGAGATGATTAGCATTCTCATGTGATGTTACTCCGGTATCAACCTCAAACCTAGATGACACCTCACAAATGGAAATTTGGTTTAAGAAAGAATCATAAGATTTTTCTAAAATGCTGTCAACCGCTTATTGTGGACAAATTTTCCTGAATTTATTCTCAAGATTTTTTAAAGTCTATTTAAAGTGCGAAACGTTCAAAGTGAATTTGCGATTTTGGCACCCCTAATTCCACCATCGCTTTGCGTAATGCAAGCATCATTGGGGGAGGGCCGCATAAGAAAATGTCTCGTTCCGCGATGTCAGGCACCAGGCGCGCGAGCATAGTTTTATCCAAACGGCCAAATTCCGCACCCGTGACCTGTTCGCCATCGTAAATATTGGTAATTTTAAAATTATTTTTTGTAGAAAGTTCGGCGAGTTCATCACCTAAAATAGTTTCTGCTTGAGACTTATTACTGTACAACAAAAACTTGTCTGGATACCGAGTGCCAAGAGATTCTAAAATCGAACGGATCGGGGTAATACCAATGCCGCCAGCAATGAATAGCAATTTTTGTTTAGTAATCAACTTTTCCGTATACACACCATGCGGCCCGTCGATTAACACTTGTGTGCCAACCAAAATTTTCGGTAACTCATTGGTAAAGTCGCCCAACTTTTTTGCAGTTAGTCGCAACTCGCGCCCATTCGGCGCCATAGACATCGAAAACGGATGCGCCTGCTTCCAAAAGCCCTTTTGCAAAAAGCGGAAGATCATAAACTGACCAGCTTGAATTTTAAATTTATCCATGTTGCGGCCGGTAATATATATAGAGGTGGCAGGGCCTAAGTCCACTACGCGCTCCACTGTAAATTTGTGTTGCCAAAAGCGCAACACTGGGCGCGTAAACCGGAACCACATAATATTGAAGAAAGTGAAAACGTAAATTCCCCACCAAAAAATTTCCCAAGGTAAATAATTTGAATCAGGGGTAGTCTCTCGAGTGTGCAAAAAAATAAACGCAATAGCTATATAGTTAAAAATATGCACATAGTACCACCATTCGTATTTCAACTTCCTTCGAATAATAGTCAGAGAAAGCATGATGGTTCCGAGAAGCATCAGATAACCTATTGTCGCAAGCAAAATATGATCCCAATATTTTAAAAATAAGAGGTATTGAGAAACTAGCCCGGTCTCATTGCTCATTGAGTAGGCGAGAACCATTAGAAATGGATGCAGTAGAATTAAGCCTAGGATAATTAATCCATTTGTGCGGTGCATACGGGAGAGCTTGTCTAATCCAAAAACTGACTCAACCCATTTTACCCGGCCAATTAAGATTAATTGCAAAGGTAGCATCACTCCTGCTAACAGGCCAATTAAACGACCAATCCCTAGCAGGAAATCACCTGGAGCTCTGGAAGATAGTAAATATCCAGAAAAATGCCACCACGACACAATTGTTACGGCAAACACAGCGACCAATAAAATGTATAAAAGTGTCTTCTTCATAGCTGAATCATAACATGATATAATGAATGCATGAAAAAATTTATTCAAGATAATGCGTTATATTTCGCATTTGCTGTAGCTTTGGTGGCAATGTTAGGCAGCTTGTATTTTAGCCAAATTGCACACTTTCCGCCTTGTGTATTGTGTTGGTATCAGCGCATTACCACATACCCGTTAGTAGCGATTATCGGGTTTGCGATTTACAAAAAAAGCAAAGATATTTTACTTCCTGCATTCGTGCTAGTTTCTATAGGCTGGGTGATTGGCTTGTATCACAACTTGTTGTATTATAAAATTCTGCCAGAAGCAGCTGCACCGTGTATAGCCGGAGTATCTTGTACTACTAAGTTCATACAATGGTTTGGATTTGTAACGATTCCATTACTAGCACTGTCTGCATCAACTTTAATTTTAATACTATTAATAATTCACTGGAAAGCAGCGAAAGGACCTCAAATAAATGACTAAAGAAGCAAAAATTTTAATTGGCATTGCCATTTTGGTAATTGCTGGCGGTGTGTTGTTGGCAATTTATGCAAACCCGCGGGCAGCAGAGCCAGGTAAACCTGTAGATGAAAAATCTTTGATCCGCGACACCAGCCACATGACTAAGCAGTCTAGTGCAAAGGTTAATATTGTGGAGTTTGGGGACTATCAGTGTCCAGGTTGTGGCGCTGCGTATCCGATTTTGAAGCAAGTGTTAGATAAGTATAAAGATAACAATAACGTAAACTTTGTGTTCCGCAATTTCCCCTTGGAAACAATTCACCCGAATGCGCGGGTAGCTGCAGAAGCTGCAGAAGCAGCTGCGGCGCAAGGCAAGTTTTGGGAAATGCACGATTTGCTTTACGAAAAGCAAACTGAATGGAGTACTCAAGATGATCCAACTATTATGTTTGCTGACTACGCTGCAAGTCTAGGTCTGAACGTTGATACTTTCAAACTGAGTATTTCTCAAGCGTTGTCTAAAGACATCATCAAAGCTGATATTGACGACGGCAATGCATTGCAAGTTGCGGGAACTCCAACATTCTTCTTGAACGGCGTGTTGTTTGCTCCAACTCCTGGTCATATTCCGACTGCAGATGAGTTTACTAAGAAAATTGATGAAGAGTTAGCAAAGTAGGCAAAATTATAAAGAATCAATAAAATGCTATCAGGATTTAAAACTTTCATAATGCGGGGGAATGTAGTGGATTTAGCCATTGGTGTGGTTATTGGGGCTGCATTTACCAGCGTCGTGAATTCGCTGGTCACAGATATTATTTCTCCAGTGATTGCGGCGATTTTCCACCAACCAGATTTTTCTGCCATGGCTGTAACTATTAATGGCAGCAAAATTATGTTTGGCAATTTCCTGAACTCAGCCATTGGCTTTCTGCTAGTGGCGTTAGTAGTGTATTATTTTGTAGTGATTCCACTGAATAGATTGTTTCGACGAGCTGGCATCAAAACTGCTGTTGGTCAAAATGCAAAAGATGAATAAAATTTAAATTAAGCATGAAATTAAAACCACTGAAGGTAAAAGATCAAAGAGAAAAATTAATTGTTAAAAAATCAATCGCTGGTCTCGGGCTGTTCGCTACTCAGCCAATTAAAAAAGGTAGCTTCATAATTGAATACAAAGGTCCGCTGCTAAGTGATGACCAAGTTGATGCCAAAGGCGGCAAATATTTATTTGCTTTAGGGAAGAAGTGGACTATTGATGGTACTTCGCGCGAAAATATTGCGCGCTACATCAACCACTCGTGCGTTGGTACTAACTGCGAACCAATTCAATATGCTTTGCACATTAAAATTAAAGCCAAGCGCAACATTAAGCCAGGCGAAGAATTGTTCTACGACTATGGCAAGGAATATTTTGATGCTTTCATTGGTAAACATTGTAATTGCGCAAAGCATTCTAAAAAGAAGAAAACTAAAAAACAGCGTTAATCGCTGTTTTTTTATTTATGTCTGGTTTTTTGCGCAGGTTTTCGTTTTTGCGAAGCATCGCGCAGTGCTTTGCTCGCGCGTTTATCACTGACTTTCTTTTTTTGCTGACCGTAAAGATCTTCTTTATTTTCGTGAAAAGTCGCTTCCTTACTCAGCTTGATAAAACTATCGTATCGTTCTTGCGTAAGCGTTCCCGCTTTGAGCGCGTCTAGTACCGCACAATATTTAGAATTGATATGATCACAATCGCGGAACCGACATTGCGCCGCCAATAATTCTACATCGTTGAATAAAGTTTTTACTGTATCACCGCTGCTTAGAGTTTCTAGCTCGCGGATTCCTGGTGTGTCTATTAAAATGCCGCCGCTTGGCAACACAAACAGTTCGCGGCGAGTAGTGGTGTGGCGGCCTTTGGAATCTACTAAGCGCACTTCGCCAGTGGTTTGTACTTCGCTGCCCAGTAGCGCGTTAATTAAAGTTGATTTCCCAACGCCCGAGGGACCGACAAACGCAATGGTGCGCCCGGGTTCTATTAAGCGTTCAATTTCGTGTAGCCCCACAGTGGTTTTGGCGCTAATGGCATGCACGGAAAGACCTGGTGCTAATTTATGCGCTTGTTCAATGGCTTTACTTGTTAGTTTCGTGGCATCAGTTTTATTTAAAATAATGATCGGTTTAACGCCCCCTTCGTAGGCCATACTTAAGTAGCGTTCTAAGAGTGGCGCGTTGAAGGGTTTGTCTAAACCGAACACAATGAATAGCGAGTCCACGTTTGAGGCAATTATTTGTGCATCAGTGGAATCGCCCGCAGCTTTGCGCGCGATAATCGAGTAGCGCGGCAACACTTTTGAAATTATAGCTTTATCTTCGTTTGGTAACTTTTCAAATAATACCCAGTCGCCAACTTTAGGGAAGTCGCTAGGGGATTTAGCAACGTGGCGAAATTTCCCTTGGATGATTCCTTCCAGTTCACCATCTTCGGCATGTAACACAAAATTAGTTTTGTTCTCAATACCAACACGGCCGACGTTGGCGTCGGTTGTAAATCCGCTTTTGGAATCTGTCGGTTGTTTGCGTTTGTACAACAGCCAACCAAGTTCAGTGAGTCTCATGTAGTTATTGTACCATTTAATTCGCCCACAGCGTTTTATTATGACTTAAAATAAAAAAACAGCGCGCTGCATCACTGCAGAGCGCTGTTTGAATTTTGCGTTTAACGCGAACTAGTTTATAGCCGAAGCTAGATTACCAGTTGCGGCCGCCGCGGTCACCACCGAAGTCGCGTTGTGGGCGATCTTCTTTAGGGCGAGCTTCGCTAACGGTCATAGCACGGCCTTCGTATTCTTTACCATTGAACATGGTAATAGCTGCTTGAGCTTCTTCAGGAGAAGACATCTCAACGAAACCGAAGCCTTTAGAACGACCAGACATCTTATCAGTAATAACTGAAGCAGATGTAACTGTACCAGCTTGTGTGAATAAATCACCCAAAGCTTGATCGTTAGTGCTGTAAGGCAAGTTGCCTACGTATAGTTTATTGTTCATAGATTCTTTAACAAATATTGAGCAAGGCGACTTTTAATTGGCTCGATATCTGCTAAAAGAAGACAAAACGAGTTTCACTTGCACTGGTATTATAGCAGTTTTAGGCCTTTAAGTCAATGGTGTATACTAATGATAGACAAAGCAATTTAAGAAACAAATATGCCAAAAAATAAATCAATTAT
>DATAMW010000022.1:0-30315 GCA_036266555.1 Patescibacteria group bacterium | reverse complement strand
GAACGCTAACCCAGTAATAGACACTTGCAGTTGCGCGGAAAAACTTTGCGCTTCAGTATCAACGGCTTTGTCGGCAGTGAATGCAGTCACGCTAACGTTGTACGCACCTTCGACTAATTTTTTGTTGCTGCCGGCTAAGTTGGCGTTAATGCCATCAACCACGCGCTTGGTTAATTCCTTTTGCGCGTTATCTAAATCGTCTTTGGAAATTGCTGATATAAAGCGCGAGTTTCCGCCAATAACTTGCGTTACAGTTTTAGCATACAGTCGCTGCGGCTGACTGCCGAACGCCTGATTACTAATTTCCACGCGCGTGCCAGCGGGAACGTTATACGCTTCTCCCCCTTCGGACGCGATTATATCTGCAACCGTTGCGTTGCTGTCGTTGCTCGCGCTGGTTAGTGCTTTCACTGTTGGCTGATCTTGTTTAAAACTATAAGTCTTATCACCTACTTTAAGAGTAGTCGTGGCTGCTTTCAAAGCCATTGGACTGCCGGTTAAGTTGTACAAAGCCACGCGCCCCTCAGCTTTACTGCCTAACTCTTTTTTGCCGTTAGTCTGGAATGTGTCAGCAATGGTTTGATTTTCATCAACAGCAACAGCTGGAACACTCAACTTCGAACTATCTGCAGTTTGCGCTTTAACGTCTGCGATGATATCGATGTCGCGCGCCACGGTTTGCGACTTCGCGTACACAATAATGCTAGCGCTCGGTAGCACTACCAAAACTAGAAGCAACACCACGACCAAAGCAATGGAAATAAATCCCACTACATATGCGCGATACGACTTGCGGTGTTTTGGTTTAGTGACTTTTGAATCTGGCGGAATAAACACATTGTCTTTGTTGCGCACTGATGCGAATCGAGTTTCTGTTGATGCGTTCACGTTTGGACGACGAGGTACTGTTGGTGCCATTGCCGCGGCTGCGGTCGTGGCAACGCGCGCCGGAGCGATGCGCTCTGGAGTTTCTACAGTACGGATAATTTTTTTACGCTGTAGTTTTGGTAAAGTTGTGACGGCGCGCGGCGATGCAGCGACTGGAGCGGGTGGCATAGGCGCGGGTGAGGATAATGTTGCAGGCACGCGCGTGGTGCGGGGACGAATATCAGAAAAAGAATTTGACTGACTCTTTGCGGGCAAACGCTTCAGTTCAAAGCCAGCTTCCTGCGCATACATTTGCCCGCGCTCGTCCATGGTTAAAATGGAAACTTTTTTGCCCAGCATGTCGACTTGCTTCTTCAGCAATCGTAAATTGATGCTGTCCGAGAAAATAAAACTCTTTTTTGGGAACACCAAAACTGCCTCAGCAGTTTTTTCACGCTTTAAGCTGTTGATGATTTTCGCTACATCATCTTCCAAATTTAGATAGATAGTTTTGGCCATTTCTGTAATTTCTGTCTCTTTAGTATGCAAAAAATCCTTTATTTCAAGGATTTTTAAGCTATTTCTATATTTATTCTAAAGTTTTTCTAAAGTTACAGCAAGCCCTTCTCTTGGAGGCGTTTATCAAAGGAAATCTTTTTGCTGGTTTCCACCTCTGGTTGGTCGAACGGGTTCACGCCACGCAACACCGAAGAGTACACTGCATAAAGTTGCCAAAACGCAATAAGAGCCCCAACTTCGCTGGCAGTGCGTTGTGTTAAGCACTGATTGAACACTGGAATATTTTTTAACTTTGCAGCTTCTACTGTGCCATGCAGCTCAGCCTGCAATGCAACTGACAACGGAATGTTATCTAGCACAGCCAGAGTGTCATCTTTTAAAGTAATATCTTCCGCAGCCTCAGGCACTTTGGTTGTTAAATCTTGCAGCGGTTTATCACTGGACATAAACCATCCCGCAATATTTTTGCGTCCCCCAAAAAATCTTTGGTTAGTATGATGCTGCGACTCTGGTGCGTGGTGAGCAAAATATGTTTGGCCTTTGCCATCTTTGCCAAAACTTTCGTGACACAACTGAATAATTAAATTACTCATGCCGTACAAATGCGAATCATAAATTGGCATGAACACATCCACAATTCCCTGAAGTTCAAGTTGATGCATGATAGAAGCCGCGCGCGTGGCATCATTTTCAGAATTATATTGCGCATACATTTTCTGCGCAGCCTCGTGCATAGCGCGAATGTCAAACCCACAAAGTGCTGCTGGCACCATGGCGACTTCGGTCAGGCCAGTAAAGCGACCACTAATGGGCAAATGCAACACTGCTTGTGCATTTAATTTTGTACCCAGTTCTGCAAGCGGACCAACCACGCCAGTTATGAACAGTAACGGAAAATCTTGGAACTGCAACAGTGCCTCAATTTGAGTTACTGTTTCCCCTGACTTGCTGACTGCAATAACCAAAGTGTTTTCTGGATTCAAGAATTTTTTCAGTTCCAAAATATAGTCTGGGTCAATAGTGCTCAACACATACGCTTGTTTTTTCGACTGCTCTTTTAGAGCATGATAAATTCCGTAAAAACTCGACACGCTGCCGCCGTGACCAATGACTAATAAATTTTCATACTGCTCGTATTGTGATGCGATTTTTTCTATCACTCCGTAATTTAGTTCCGCACTCAAAAACGCCGGACTTTCCGGCAAGGTATGCTGATTAATTGCTTCAGGTTCAGGGCAGTTATAAAATTCTATTTTCATTTTTGTTTCTAATTTCTAGGTTCTCTACTCAATGACTGCTTTAATTCTGCGCACACCTGCGGAAACAGCTTCTTCTTTGGCAATGCGGAATTTTCCAACCAGGCCAGTATGGGTGACGTGCGGGCCGCCGCAGAATTCGCGGGAGATAACATTACCGTCTTTATCGGTAGCGGTATATATAGACACAGTGTCCGC
Organism: Patescibacteria group bacterium; assembly: GCA_036266555.1. Taxonomy (GTDB): domain Bacteria; phylum Patescibacteriota; class Doudnabacteria; order UBA920; family UBA920; genus UBA920. The sequence goes on along the minus strand of DATAMW010000022.1, from coordinate 27,475 downwards.
GTACTTTTCACCAAACAAACCAATGGCACCGAGCTCTTGGGCTTTTTCGAGTGGCATCATTTCTTGTTCCATTTTGGCATCTAATTGAATCCACTTGTTCACTAAATCTTCAACTTGTTTTTTCTGATCATCAGTCATTTTCTGCGGGTAGGTAAAATCAAAACGCGTGCGGTCGGCAGTAATGTTGCTGCCTTTTTGCCATACATCTGGACCAAGGACATCACGCAATGCTTTTTGCAAAAGATGAGTGGCGGTGTGATAACGCACTACTATATCTGAATGGTCAGCCAGGCCACCTTTAAAAGTGCCAGCGCTTGCGGTGCGAGACAAGTCTTGATGTTTTTTAAATTCACCTGCAAACTCTTCGCGATCAACTTGCTGGCCAGCAGCAGTTGCAAGTTCTTCGGTTAACTCCAATGGGAAGCCATAACTTTGATACAAATTGAATGCATCTGTACCAGACAGCTGGCCTTGTTTTTGAAACATCTTTTCAAATTCCTTCAAACCTTTTTCTACAGTGTTACCAAATTTCTTTTGTTCAGTTTCTAATAGTTCAAAAATCTTTTCTGAATTGGTAATAAGTTCAGGGTAGGCTTCAGCATATTCTTCCATCACTTTGCCGACTAAACCTTTTAGCCATTCCCCTTGCAAATTCAAAGTGCGGGCGTAAACCATGGAACGACGAAGCAAACGACGCAAGATATAGCCGCGTTCTTTGTTTGCTGGTTCAACGCCATCTGCAGCAATAAATACTGAGGCACGAATGTGATCTACTATAATACGCGCTTGGCGCAACTCATCGCCAGACAAAACTTCCTGTGATTTGCCAATCACATCAAACATGCCTTTGAAAAATTCTGTATCGTACACAGACTTGTGACCATTCAGTACTGCCACCACGCGGTCTAAGCCCATGCCAGTATCAACATTTTGTTTTTCTAAAGGAACCAAAGAACCGTCTTCCTGCTTATTGAATTGCATGAACACGTCGTTCCAAATTTCTACCCAACGTGGATCATCTTTGGTTTCTTGAAAATTTTCTGGTGCTGGAGTGCCGTCATCGATCCAATAAAACATTTCTGTATCAGGACCACATGGACCAGTGTTGCCAGCAATCCACCAGTTATCTTCTTTGGGAAGTTTTGCCACGCGCGCTTCGGGAATTCCTAAACGCAACCAGTGTCCGTAAGACTCGTCGTCAAACGGCGCATCGTTGTCGCCGGCAAAAACCGAAAACGCCAAACGCTCTAACGGAATATTCAGCCATTCATTGGATGTTAAAAATTCATAACTCCACTCGATGGCATCTTTTTTAAAATAATCACCGAATGACCAGTTGCCTAACATTTCAAAAAAAGTCAGGTGAGTGTTGTCGCCGACTTCATCTATGTCAATTGTGCGAATACATTTCTGCACATTAGCCACGCGCTTGCCGCCTGGATGATCTTGCCCCATTAAATACGGCACCAATGGAAACATGCCAGCCATTGTAAAAAGCACGGATGGATCATTTTCCGGCACGAGAGAGCTTGATGGGATAATTGTATGGCCTTTTTCTTTAAAAAACTCTAACCATTTATTTCGTAATTGCTGTGCGGTAATCTGCATTGTATTTTCCTTTCAGATACTTTATTATACCGAAAAAGAGCAGAGTATCAAAATAGGAGGAAATCGAATGATCTACCTAACAAAGCATGTTGTGTTGTTTGCTCCGCCGATTGAACATATTTTTTCTAAAGATATCAGGAAACGGACTATTGTATTGTGGTTCGTCCCTCGTACTCGATCCAATTACGCGGACATTTTGCTGACTCTAGATCAATTCCATGAGGTGTCGTGGCAGAATTACAACAGTAGCCCAGTAAAATTTGTGGCTACTAACTTTAGCCAAATTTCGTCGGAGAGATTAAAGCATTACACTGAAACCTTTGGAGAATACGGCACAGGCCTTTTAAATTCGCAAGGACTGACTGCGAAAAAATTCCTCCATCAGTACGACGCACGAATTGAGTCTAGAATCCAAAATCTGATCGAAAGTGATCGCAACTCAAAAAGGATAAATCCTGTCACAAGCAAGTACGACAGAGCTTACGGTCATTAAAAAGAAAAAGCACGATTGGAATGAAATTCATTCCGATCGTGCTCTATTTTTTTATTGCTGTTCGACTAATCGACCATTCACGCGTTTGAACTTGCCTTTGTTCTTGGCAGCATGCGATGAATGTTCCTCGCTGCCTCCCTTTTCGTGATGTCTGCGAATATCATTTTCTAACTCGTCAGCCAACGTATCATCTTTTTCATCTTCTCCGTAAAGTCCCGGCATAGTCTCGTTGTCTCCCCCATCTTTGTTAGTGTAGTGATCAAATAGCAATAAGTAACTGCTCATATTGCCCCCTGTAGATTTTGTCTTTGAAAAGACATTCAATACTATCATAAAAAAGCCCTGAGATCAAGTCCCAGGGCTTTTATTTTTTTCGTATGGCTACTTTCCAACTTCTTGTAGCGCGCGATCCATTTGCGGGTCACGTTTATTTTTTGCATCATCTGGAGTTAAATCCACTTTGATGTCTGGGTCTAAGCCGTCTTTATTTAAGTTCTTGCCACCAGGAGTGATCCATTTTGCCACTGTTACTTTTACAGCCATGTCTTTATCTGGACCAAATGCAATTAGTTCCTGCACACTGCCTTTTCCAAAACTCTTTTCACCAATTAATTGAGCCACGCCGTCGTCTTTAAGTGCGCCTGCTAAAATTTCTGCTGCACTCGCAGAACCGCCATTAATTAATACCACAGTTTTGAATTTGCCTAAGCCGTTGCTGCCGTCAGAGTTGTAAGAAATAACGTCAGAGTCAGAATGGGCTTCTTTCACAATTAACTTGTCTTTTTCCAGCCACTGCGAAGCCACTGCCACAGAAGTCTGCAAATATCCACCTGGATCATTACGCAAATCTAGCACTACGCCAGCAGGATTATTTTTCTGCACGTCTTTAACTGCATCGTTGAACAGTTGTTCAGTGTCATCACCAAATTTAGAAATTTTGATAACAGCAATTTTTTTACCATTCACTTCGCTGTAAGTTAACTTCACGCTCTTGATAGCAATTTTTTGTCTAGTCAAAGTAACATCGAAGGAATCTTCGCCGCCAGCGCGGAACAAGGTCAACGTTACCTGAGAACCTTCAGCGCCGCGAATTTTATTGGCCGCTTGTTCTGCAGTCATGCCTGATGTAGCTTCACCATTGATTTTCAATACTAAGTCTTTAGGCATTAAACCAGCTTTAGCGGCTGGAGTATCTTCCAATGGCGCGATAATTACAATGCCATCTGGGCTCTCGCCAATTTCTGCGCCAATACCAGAGAAGCTGCCTTGTAATTCGGTTTTAAAGTCTGAGTAAGCGGTTGGGTCAAAGTATTGAGTGTATTCATCACCTGCGGCGGCAATTGCTCCGCGGATTGCACCGTAAAGAATTTTTTGCGGATCTATGCTGCTTGAGTCGATGTATTTGCTTTGCACAATTTTAATTGCATCCCACAATAAATTGTAGTCAGCAACTTTCGGTACATCCCCTTTGTTAATTACAGTTAAAGATTTTCCATCTAAGGTTAACCCTTTTGCACCTGATACATATCCCAATCGGAAAGAGCCACCAATAATAATAAACAAAATTAAACCACCTAAAATCCATTTTCGGGTTGCGTGCTGTTGCGGATTCAAAGTTGGCTTAGTTTCCGTGTGCGGTTCGGTGTGCGGTTGTGAAGAATTGATATTTTCTTGATTGTCCATAAAGTTTTGTTAAATTAAATCTTTCTAATTATAGCATTATTCGCGCTGTCCTCAGATTCATCTTCTACAATCTGCTCCAAAGGTCCTTCAGAATGCGGTTCTTTAAACAGATCATATTTTTTGAAAATCAAACCACTAATTGCCAACAAGATAAACAAGTACTGCAAAACGCGATCGTTTAAAATTGTCACATCAAAAATTCCATAGGCCAGAAGCCACACAAATGCCAAACCCAAACTTAATGCTAGAGCAGTGTAAATTGTCATGTTGTTAGTATGTGTTTTTACAAACAACCACAGTTGTTCAAAATATTCCCACCAAAACAACCCAAAGGCCAGCAAGCCAGCAAAACCTAATTCCACTAACAACTGCAAATACAAACTATGCGCGGTAATGAATCCTTGCGGCAAATTGTATCGCAAATTCTTCATCGCCGATACTTGTTCAAAAGTAGCGCGTTCCGGAATGCGCAACACAATGGAAGTGATAAAGTTGCCGTAGCCAACCCCAAAAGGATGAGTTGATGCGAACTTCACACTGTTCTTCCAAATTTCAATACGACCAACGTTGGAACTTTCGGACAAGTCATAAATACTGCTGGCGCGATTTAAAAAGTCATCTTTCACATCGTAAGTGCGGATAAGATTCAGCCCCTTAGAAATAAATGGCGACACCACGAATAAAGCAACGATAACTGCATAAATTATTAATAAATTTTTGAAAAACGGCTTTAAAGGAACGTTGCGGAAATAGCCAAAAACCGCAATAGCAAGCGGAATTAATAAACTCGCCCACACGCCGCGTGTGCCACTAGCCATAATCCCAAACGCGGTCAGGAATATTAATATGAGCCAATATTTTTGTTGGAGAATTTTTTGCTTAACAGATTCACCAGTGCTTTTTGCAAAGCCTGCGAACGGCACCAAAAACGCTAACAAGAAAACACACATCACACCAAAGGCATGAGTGTCTTGTAGAATGCCAAACATACGCAGCGCTTGACTGCCGCCTGCATCAGCAAACCAAGAATTAGAATACGACAACACATTTCCTAGCGGAACGCCGTAATACAAACTGGAAACCATAGTTGCCCAATACTGCCAAAAATAGTACGGCAATGAAAACAGTGTAGAAAAATATTGCAAAAATCCGAGCGCAACAATAATCATTAGCGAGTAACGCGTATAGCGAATAAGCAATTTTAATTTAGCTTCCTCGCGAAACGAATTTATAATAACAAGATAAAATAAATAGACATTAATTAAAAATAAAATTTGTTTTAAGCCATGCACAGGGAAACGAGCAATCAGCAACGAACAAAAAGTGAGAATTAAAAATATCACCGCCACTTTATCCCAAGCAAATAGATGCGAGTTAATGCGCTTCATCGCGCGCGGGATTGTTTGCTGCAACGTGGCTGCTGACAAAGGTTTTTGCGAATGCCAGTGTTGAATGCTAAAAGTTTTTAGTAGCCGGCTGCGCTGGCTAATTATTAGTCGCACTAACCACACCACGAACAACAACGCAAACAATGGTCGCCACATTGGCAAGTTAGCTAGCACCGGATTTGGCAAAATGACAAAAAACGGAATTGAAAGAATTAACAGCAACGCGCTGTACATTGGAGAAGCCACAAGAATAAACACGGCAATTAGCGCAGCATTCACCATAGCCACTTGCGGTGGCCAAGTTCCCACCGCCATTAAGCCAACACTAATGAATTGCCAAAATACAAATGCCCAGATAATTTTTTGAATCGTGATTTTAAATTTCATGCGGTTCTAACATTTCTAATTATTTTTTCTACTAGACTGCCCGACATCCTCAAGAACTGATAAAGTTTCTTGAGCACACTTTTCCCAACTAAATTTTGCCAATTGCGTTTTGCCTTTGGCAATCATCTCGGCGCGCAACTCAGGACTATCTAATAATTTTATTATAACTGATTTTATTTCTTGCTTGCTAGTTGGATCAAAGTACAGCGCTGCATCTCCCCCGGCTTCTGGCAAACTAGAGTTATTCGCCACAGCTGCTGGCACGCCGCACTCAAACGCTTCTAACACTGGCATCCCAAACCCTTCATACAAACTTGGGTAAACAAATATTTCAGCGCCTTTGTAAACCGGCCAGCGGTCAGCATCGGAAATATGGCCCAAATATACAACAATATCTCTATTTTCCTCTATTTTCTGCAAAATTCCTTCGAATTTCCAACCTGGCTTACCAACGACAACGAGTTTGTGCGGCAATTCTGGGCGCTCAGTTTTTAGCTCGCGAAACGCATCTATCAATAGCTCTAAATTTTTGCGTGGCTGCAGCGTAGACAAAAACAATAAATATTTTTCTGGCAGTTTGTCAGCGACTTCGGCAGACAAAGTTTCAGTCGTATTCCCAGTTTCAGTATAGCCATGCGGAATCACCACAATTTTTTCTGGCTTTACTTTATAATGTGAAACCAAATCTTTTTTAGTAGACTCAGAAATAGAAATAATTTTTGTTGCACCAGTTCGTGCCAACCACGAGAACAATCTATGGAACCACAACATGTAAGTTGTAAAAATTTCTGGATAATAAATCCAGGCCACATCATGTTCAGTGTAAACACTTTTCGGATGCAACAACGGCAAAGTTGAAGCTGGTACAAACAACACATCTGGCGCGTGCCACAACATCTCCCAGCTCAGTCGCAGTTGTGTCCAAAACATTGGAAACGGAATTACCCGCAAATGAAAATTTTTCGGCAAACTTAAAAACCAGTCTTCCGGCTGGGTTTGTAAATACAAAGTATATTCATTAGTATTGTCGATTTTAGCCAACTCCAGAATAAGCTCTTTGACATAATGCTCTACTCCGGTTTTCGTTCGATTATTGGCTCTTTGGGCTTCGATTCCTATTCGCATATTTGAATTTTAGCATGAAGTCGAAGCTTGCGGGAATAAAAAAAGGCGATGTTTTCACATCGCCAAACCCTCCTAATTGACATAGCCTTTACCGGGAACCCATGGCCTATGGTCGTCGCCATCCGGAAACTCTAGTTCAGGCTCAACACTTTTCGTATCATGATCAATGTCCGGTTTTTCAGAATCAATATGACCTAGGTGCTGAGCATCATGATGAGCAATGTCATTCAATATGTCATGACAAAGCTGTTGCTCGTAGGCAGTGAGTGGCTCAGCAATGACATCCAGACCCGAAAACCTGGACACTGCTTCGGAAGCTTTTTGCCAAGATGCAAAAACGTATTCGTAATGCGAGAATTGGCTACTTCTTTGAGCAACAAGTTGTCCAATTTTCTTATCTTCGACTTTGTTCAAAGTCGTTAGATAAATGTCTATCGCAGTTTGCAAGTTTTCTTTGGTAATTGGCTCATGAGTTGCCTCAGGAGCTTCCTTACTCAATTCAACTGGCTTGCTGCTTTCCCCCTTAACTTCCACTGGCTTTTCTTTTGGATTTACCAACGGCTCTTCTTCAAACAATCCTAGTTGAGTTTCTTTATCCATACTTCAGTTATACTAAAAATATGGGTTTTTAGCAAGATGTGCTAAAATTAATGAGAATTACACCCGAAGGGTGGAAATAGCATTAACCTCAAATTTATGAAACAAAAAGTGATTATTGCCGTAGTGGCAATTGTTGTCATTCTCGCTGCAATTTATTTATACGTTTCCCACAATAAAGCCGTTGCTCCTGTGGTTGATTCCAACACAGCCCAAAGTACCAGCCCAGATGTAGCTCCTGGAGATGTTCCTGGTGATTCTCCAGATACGAATCCAACTGTGCCAACTTCTGACACCATTGCGGTAAGTACGCAAATTCCAGGCACTTCTGCCACTATTGATAACGTCTTCCTTTCTAAACCAGGTTTTGTCACTATTCAAGAAGTTGATGCCAAAGGCCAACCTGGCAAAGTAGTTGGTGTGAGTGGTTTACTTGGCACTGGTCCAAAACAAGATTTAGAAATTCCAGCTACTTTAGTACCTGGCGCAAAATATATTGCCATTGTTCGCATGGATAACGGCGATAAAAAGTTTAACGCTGAACAAGATACTTCTGTCATGAAAAATGGGGTTCCATTGCAAATCATGTTCTCTGTGAGCCAATAATTTAGTTAATTAAAATCCGTAAACTTTATCAAGCGAACGCATCTGAGTACGCGGCGCATAAACTATTGAAATAGTTATGTCCGAAGCTAAGTGAGCTGATAAATGTTTACGGATTTTTTATTTGGCTAAATTTTCTGGCGGAGAATAGGGCCGGCAGCGTGAAGTTGTTTGTCGAGTGCGAGACGATCTGGGAATAGAACCTCTACGAGCGCGCGGAACGAGCGGTCATGCGCATGAATTTTTAAATGCACTACTTCGTGATGCACAATGTAGGCCACCAACCTTTCCGGTAAAAACATGAGCCGAGTATTTAGCGCAATTACGCCTGCACTATTACAGCTGCCCCACTGCGACTTCATAGGTTTGAATCGCAAGCCTGCTGGCGACTTCCCCACCACTGCTTCCGATTCTGCCACACACTTACGTACCAAAATGCGCAACTCTAGCAAGCTGCGCAACTTTGGTAACTCAACTGTTGGATAAATTTTTAATAAACTTCTGGGCATAATAGCAACGCACAAATTTATGCTTTCTTGAACTTCACGGTGAAGAGCGGCTCGTACTTGTCGCCGGCTTCGTCTACAACTTCTACAGTTTCTCCAGAAACTAATTTATTCAAAGCCATATCAGACAACAACTCAATGTCATTCGTAATATGCATTTTGTATGCATCCAATTTTTGAAAATCAGCTTGCTGATCAGTTTTGATTTCAGTCTCAATCTGCTTTTTACGCAGCTTTAAATTTTCTAGCTTCTCTACAATTTGCTGATACTCCTGATTCGCAATTAACGAATCTTTATACATTTTGCGAATTTCTTTAGTTTTGGACCGCGTTTCGCGAATACGGTTAAATACTTCTTGTAAATCATTCATAGAAATTTATTATAGCATGACAAAAGCTATCTTCAGTAAAATTTATTTGTTAAAATAAAAATGCGTCAACCTGGCCTCAAAGAAATTTGAGAAGCAAGTAGAAAACCGCTCCGCAAGGGGCGGTTTTTGATATGCGCCGTTGACATAAATGCAAAAATATACTAGAATCAGATGTCCAGATTTTACAAACGCACGGAGGCAAAAATATGATAGTTAGTGACATCAAGATTGGTGCAAATTTGATTTCGCCTATAGCTGATGCAGCTCTGCAAGCCCAAATGACTGGCGCGAGCAAATATAAACTTCAACAAGAAATTGAGCGGGCAGTGTCGTATCTCAACTACAAAGTTGGCGAGTACTACTCTAAAATGCGTTCAACTGACGTTGCTGGAGCCGGTCGCGCAGTTACGGAACTGTTCGTAATAATGCAGGCCGAGCCGTTTAAAACCATTGCTCAAGTATTAGAGCATATGCAACTATCGCCTTTGCAAGGGGCGGCTGTGCTTTCGTTGAGAAACGATGAACACCTTAAACCAGGCGACAAAGATGATACGCTTATGGCAGTTGTCTTGATAGAAAAATACAAATTTAGCCCTCCTGGCGGCGGAGTCGAAAGGGTGCGCGCAACAATCGAGGAGGACAAAAGATTTTTAGGTATTGTCAGCCGATGGGCAGCTCTACCAAAACCAGATATAGCTTGATTTTCAAAAGCGACGAACTACAGAGTTCGTCGCATTTTTTTATTTTTTATTCAGATTTTTTCTCAAAGTTTAGGGCGCAAGAGTTGATGCAATATCTTTTGCCGCCTTTATCTCGCGGGCCGTCATCAAACACATGACCTAAGTGTGAGCCGCAGCGTTTGCAAACCACTTCTGTGCGAACCATGTCAGCATCGTTGTCTGGACGCAATTCCACGTTTTCCAAATTAGCTGGTTCTGTGAAAGACGGCCAACCGGATCCGGAATCAAATTTTGTGCCGGCATCAAATAATTGCAAGCCACATGCTGCACACTTGTACACGCCGTCGTCGTGATTATCAACATACTTACCGGTGAAGGGTGGCTCAGTGCCTTTTTCACGCAAGATCGCGTATTGCTCAGGAGTTAAATCTTTTTTCCACTCCTCTTCTGATTTAGTAATTTTTTCCATATTATTCTGGCTTTAATAATGACGCAAACTTTTCCTTTAATTTGTGAATTTTGGGACCAATAACAATTTGGCAATATCCTTCGCCAGAATTGCGTTCGTAATAATTTTTATGATAGTCCTCGGCTTCATAGAATTTCGTCAGTGGTTCCAGTGTGGTCACAATTGGATTTGCGAACACGCCATCTTTTGTAAGCTGATCGATATAGTTTTGCGCTTCCTGTTTTTCTTCTTCACTGGAATAAAAAATTGTTGATCTGTATTGCGTGCCAACATCTGCGCCTTGTCTGTTTAAAGTGGTAGGATCATGCGTAGCAAAAAATACCGCCAACAAATCTGTATAAGAAATTTGCTCTGGGTCATACTCAAACTTAATTACTTCCGCATGATTCGTGTTACCCATTGAAACTTGTTCGTAAGTCGGATTGTCGATGTTGCCGCCGGCGTATCCAGGTTCCACACTGCTAACTCCGCGCAGTCTTTTAAAAACAGCTTCGGTACACCAAAAACACCCTCCTGCAAATACTGCGGTTTTTACGTTAGTTTCCATATTTTTATTATATCACTTGATATTTCTCTAAAACAACCCGCCAGGCACAAACATAATAGACCGCTCGCCATATTTACGGCAGAGGTCCAAAAACTCCACCACGCGCTCATCCATGCGGATATCGCCCATAACTGCCTCCCGCACCAATTCTATCCCCTCCAGGGTGCGACAGCGGCTGAGAGCCACATACAGCTGACCATGGGCAAACGCGCCGCGCCCGAGGTCGATCACCACATTATCAAAAGTTTTCCCTTGTGATTTGTGAATAGTAATCGCCCAGGCCAGCTTCACTGGATACTGACTGTAGCCACCCACGACATCAGTTTCCACAGCCTTTTCATTTTCATCCCAAATATAGTCGACGACGTCCCACTTGTTGCGCGCAATGTACTGCGTTGTGCCATCTTCCAATTCCACCATTAGCAATTCTTCCACAGCTTCGTCGCCTTTTTTCTTTTTGTCTTTGTACGTGCCTTTAAATTTTCCCACAGTACCATTGACCCAACGGCCGGCTTTATCATTATTTAACATCATTACCTGCGCGCCCACTTTTAAACGTAACTCCATTTCGGCCGGAAACTGGAAGCCGCTAGTATTTCCGTAAGGAATACCTTTGAATAATTTTTCTTCGCCATCGACTTGGCCAAGTTTGTAACCATTTACTTTGTCCGCAATGGCATTTGTTGTGGAAAGATACACTGTAAAATCTTCTAAATCATTCACACTCTCGTCGAGTGCGCGAGCGTTTAGCGCGGCTAATTCATGACGCTCGGCTTTGTTCACGCGGATGCTCTGCAGTAATTTTAAAAACACGTTATCTTTTTGTCTATGCACTACATCAAGTTCGACAAATTTAAAACTAACTTCATGGAAAATATTTGCAGAAAAAAAGTACGGCGTGCCATAGGCTTTGGCGAACATCGGCGCTTCATCTCTACTCACCACTGGTGACAATTGATACAAGTCCCCTACAAACACAATTTGCACTCCACCAAACGGCACTTTTGGTTCACCGCGGTTAGTGCGCAAGAATTTATCAAAATAATCCAGAAGGTCGGCGCGCACCATTGAGGCTTCATCAATTATAACCATATCTAAATGCTGCACTACATCTTTATGCGGATCGTTCGCGTGCAACTTGTTTGCCCTAGTCATAGATGAGCTCGGACCAATTCCACAAAAGGAGTGAATCGTGCGACCGCCAATGTTTGCTGCTGCCACGCCGGTTGGCGCCAGCACTACCAAATTTTTGTTCGTAGACTTGCGAAAATTTTCAATTAAAGTGGTTTTTCCTGTCCCTGCCTGCCCAGTAATAAAAACATGGTCTCTACCATGTTCCATTAATTCCAGCGCCCGCTCTGCTTGCGCGTCCCATTTAAACGTTGATTTTGTTTCCATTTGTCTTTTCATTTTAGCACAAAAAACTCGCGGATATAGTCGCGAGTTTTATCTTTTCTTTATATTTTCCAGCCTAGTCTAAACCCCAGGCTCAGCTGCGCCAGGTGCGCTGCCGCCACCACTACCACCTGTTGCTGGCGCACCCAAAGGAATTGGATTTTGATTTTGCGTATCAGAATCTAAAATCGATTTTACCAAAGGCACAATAACAGTTTGACGCCAGTAGTTAGTTTCTTTCCAATTTTTAATTGGGAATATCAATGCTGGCATATACAAATCGCTGTTAGTGCGATAGTTATCAGCTGAGTAATAAATTTTTACCATTTGCACAGTTGGCGTATCAAGTTTCAACTCAACTTTCTTTGCATTCGAGTCAACATAATTGTAATTCCGGAACCCGCCATTGCCAGCAATTTTCAACAACCGATTCACGTCTGTTTCGCCTTTGTAACTTGAACTCTCAAACTGTTTAGTAATTAGCTCTGACAAATTAGTCACGCGCTTAGTTTTGGCGTCTATCATAATGTTCATGCCGTAAACATTGCCGCTTTCATCGTAGACTTCCTTGCCCTCCAACATTAACGGGTACACCACTTGCACTTGTTGCGGAATGTAAAAAGATGAACGCTGCGCAACCGGAGTTTGATCGTAAGCAATGCGCCACGCACTGACCACGCGCGGTGTGCCATAACCTTCTTTGGAAATTGCGTACTGTTGAATGAAAGTTTCTGCTGCAGCAATCGCATCAGCATCTGACGGCAAGTCTTCGATTTTCAATTGAAGCATATCGCAGTTCGTGTCCTTGCAAGTGTAATCTGGCTGCGGCCACTGTTCGTAATTCTGATACATGCTCACTGCGCCGTTCTGCGCATCAACATACGCCGCATATCCATACTGATGATTTTCCACAAAAGAAAAATTTTGTAGTTGCACATCTTTTAAAGCATTCAAATTGATTAACCCAAAACTCAACATGCCAACAATACGGTCAACCAAACTAGCAGGTTGTTCTGGTTTACTGCGCTTTAACACTGGCTGAGTTGCTTCTACACCAGGAAGAGTTTTATCACCTTCATATTTGAACGAGTAATAAATGGGGCCTGGATACGGCTCACCTGGAGCAATCATTTTTGTACTTGTAGATGGCGCAGATGCTGGAGCTGCTGCATTTAACCCAGCACTGCCGCCCATTCCGCTAACCGGAGCGCCGCCAGTGCTCAATTTGGCTGAATCTGCAGCGGGAGCAATCGACACTTTATCTAAATTGCCAAAAGATTCTTCTGCCACAGACTTTACATCATACTTACCAGAAAGCAATTGCTCGTTACCAAAAGATTGAATGCTGAATAATGGAACGTTGTGATGCTTGGTGTACCAAACACCACCTGCGACTACTACCACTATCAGGGCAGCAAACACAGGGACAAAAAATTTATTCATAAATTTGCAGAAATTAATTGATAGATATTTTTATTTTAACACAATTTTTTTACGCTTCTGGCTGATAATTGAGGTTTTATATTTGTTCGGCAAATGCGGTTTGAGGCGGACAATTTTTACTTTTAAACCTGCTTTGCTTAGCGCTGTGCGCAAACCACCAACGTAAGCAGACTGATCGTAACCTAAAGCAATAATATCTGGTTTTTCTTTTACAATATGAGGAATGTGATCGCCAATTGCCCCGAGCACTGCCTTGTCGACTTCTTTCAACGCCTTCACCCGCGCCAAGCGCTTGCGCTCGTGCGAAGTTGGTTGCTTGCCTTTAATGCGCACCACGTTTTTATCGCGCGCTAAAGACACAATTAAAAACGGCTCGCGTTGCTTACCACCCGAGCCATTCCCTACCAACGCCCGCGCTTGTTCAAAAAAATGTTTGTGACCTGGATGAATAATATCAAAAGTGCCAAACACCATTACTCGCACGCGCGATTGACGCACGCGCTGGGGTTTTTGCACGCGCGATTGACGCACGCGCGTCTTTGTATCACCCACCGACTTTATCACTTTAAACGGCACGGCTAAATAAAGTTTTTAGGTAAGCAAGGTCATCACGTTTAAAGAAGCGTAGCGCCAGCAAAACCAAACCGTACACTACTACGCCAATTGGCACTGCCACAAAAATCGGCAAACTGCGCACATACCACACAGCCACACCCATCACCATACTACCCAAAGCTGGCTGCCAAATTAACGAGAAAAATCGAAAATCAGTAATGCGCGTTTTTACAAAATAGAAATAGAATAAACCCTGCACAAATTCCGAAGCAATAGTCATAATAGCCGCACCAATAATTCCAATGCGCGGCAGCAAAATAATATTTCCAATCGTGTTGAGCACCACATTCACTCCAGTGATGATCATGGCAAACTTAGTCAGCTGTGACACAACAATGGAGTTAACTACAATGTACATAAATAAAATCACTGGCGCCCATACTAATATTGCTAACACTGGCGCAGCAGCTGCGTAGTCAGGACTAAGAATGCCAATGATTTGTTTTGATAGAATTGAACCACCCACCCCCAAAGGCAAAGCCAACGCAGCCATGAACCGCATATATTTTTCCAAAGTGTCGCGAATTTCAGCCAATTTGTTTTGCGCCATTAACGTTGCAAACAAAGGATACAACGCGTGCGAAACCACAGCTGGGAAAAATGCTAACAAGTCGAAGAACTTATATGCTGCTGAATAAATTCCAGTTTGAGCATATCCTAAAATGCGCGTAATTAAGACAATATCAATGCGGTTATAAACCGTGCTAAAGCCCACTAAGAGCGCAAATGGCAACGCAGATTTTAAAATTGATTTTATCAATTTTTTATCTACAGAAAGGACACCGCGAATAATTTCTGGTTTGCCAATATGCTTTTGAATAAAGTGATAGTAAATTGTCACTGCTAACACTGCGTAAATAACCTGCTGCGCTGTTAGCAACACAATACTGCCATGAATCGCAATGGTAATGAAAATTAAGGTAACATTTATGGCCGAGCTAAGGAAATTTAAAAACGCGACTTTCTTTAAGTCATAGTACACTGTCATCACTGACAAAAACGGATAGGTTAATCCGTTAATCGCCACGCCAAAGCCACCAACAATAATTGCTTTAATAACTAGCGGATCGTATCCGTTGTACCAAGCCACGGCCACCATTGAACCGTACACAATTGCAGACAAAAATATTTCCACTGCCAAAAAGTTATGAAAATATTTTTTCGCTTGGGTGCGATCTTCACTAATTTTTTTAATAATGTACTGCTGAATCCCAAAATCAATCACTACCCCAAACAGTGTGATGTACGAAAGTACGAATTGGAACTGGCCATATCGGTACGGGCCTAAATAACTGGTCAGCAACAGGTATGCCAAAAATAACAGGACCAAAGAAATGATCCTAGAAATTGAAAGCCACATTATATTTTTGGAAGGCGTTGCCATACTGTGGGTATTGTACCATAGCCTCAAGAAGTGATAAAATATAAGCTCGTTACAAGGAGGCCGAGATGAACTTAATTAATTCAATAAAACACCGGGTCCCACCGGAATTCTTTAAACTCCGGGATAAGGTGTTGGGTTACATTGGCCAGTCGCGCCCGAGCTGCCCAAATGGGACAATTCTAAGGCGTTATGCAGTGACCAGTAATCCAGAGGGAATGCCCAGCCAAGTGGTACTCCATATGGACCAATGCCCGACTTGCCAGAGCAACATGAAAGGTATTCTCGTTAGGTACCACAACAACAAACCATAACATGGTTTCCCGTTAGAAAAACCCGCGATTCACAGGAATCGCGGGTTATATTTTTTATATTTGCGAAACTACTTAGTCAGCAGCGAACCTTTTGGATAACTATCTACTTCAGCCTGCGGCAAAATATTTACTTGCGCAACAGTAATACCACGCGCTGTGAAAGCAGCTGCAGTCATTGGGAAAGCCAAGTTAGCGTTTAAGATGTAAACGTCTGGAGCTTTATCACTTTTAAAGACTGTGCCTTCTTTTGGCAAAATCGGAATACCAGTTGGCAAATTGTTAATAGTATCTTCACCAAAAGTAAAATCTGGAGTGATTTTTTTCTGTCCAGCGACAAATGCAGAGATCGCTAACTTTTTGCCGCTACGGTAGACATACAACTGACCAGTCTTTTTATCTTTAAAATAAGTTTCATTAACTGGCAACGGGAATGGTCCGAGTGGTAGAGCATCAATTACAGCTTGAGTTAATTCAAACACGTTGGCAAAAGAGAACCCGCGGTTACGGAAGATTTCTGCATCCATTGGTTTCTTTTGACCATCCTCGTAAAAGTAAACTGTTTGCGATCCAAACGCCTTTACCAAAGTACCTGGCTTTGGCAGCACCAAACCATCTTTTGGATATTTCGCTAAAGTGTCTGGCGAAACTACCTGCAAAGTTTTAATCGCATCAAATTGTACGAATGTGGCGTAAGTGAATAGTTTTAATTTCCCACCAGTTACTAAGTAAACATCTGGCTGAGTAGCAGTCTTCACCACTGCGCCTTCGGACAAATCCCCTGGAGTGGACGGACCTGGCGTAGGTGTTGGTGCAGGAGTTGGCGCTGGCGGCGGAGTAGTATCAATTAAGACAAAATCTGCACCTTGCTCGTACTGACTGGCATCACCACTGTCAGCAATAACAGAATTGCGAATGTTTAAGCCCATGGACTTAATTTGAGCTTCAGTAATTAAGCGGCGTTTGTTACTAATGAATATATAGTATTGCCCATCAACTTTTATTAAATTATTGTCTGGTATAGGATACAAGCCACGCGACACATAGCTATTCAAGACTTTTGTAGTTACCTTTTCTGGTTTAGTAGTTTTGATCTTTTGCAACTTAGCTACAAATGGCAATAGTTTATAACGACCACCATCCTGCAATATCCACAAAGTTGAATTAGTAGATAGTTTGATAATATCTTTTACTGCGGCAGAATTGTCTGAACCAGAATTTGGTGAACCAAACCAGGCTTTAAAGAATCGCCAGAAGTTATAGTTGCCGTTAAATACGTGCGGGGTATATCTATAGAGAGCAGCAGTGGCTGAGTTGCTCAAGACAATACTTTGCTGTGGTTGCACATCTTCATAGTTACCAGTGGTGTTTGGCAAAGTGATCGCATCCCCGACTTGGGCAATGCTGCCATTAAAGTATGGCCCTCGACCACCTGGAGTGGAGTAAGACTTCATCAAAGATTTTACTGATCCTAAGTAACGGTTGTTTTCTGAATCTACCCCACCAAATAATTGGAAATAAAATCCTTTATAAATTTCACCACAAGGCTGACTATCTGGACAGCCAAAGCCCATAGCAAAATCCAAAGCGCGTTGCATAACATCAGTGGCTGCATCTTGGCGACCAGTAATTAAACTTTGCTCTTTATTTAAAGTCACTAAAATTACTTGCGCGTTTAACCCACTGGACTTGGATGCATCATAAATTAACTCGGCAGCTGTGCGTGGAGTTGTAGAAGAAGCATGTGGATCTTCTAAAGTATTTTTTAAATCAGTGTTAGAGACTGGTTCACGCAGCATGGACACAAAACTAGAACTAGTATTGGCCAAAGGGCTCCCCTTGCCTTGCAAGAAAGTTTGAATATCAGCAGGGCTAGAAAAAGTTTTCGTATTCGCGAAAACTTTGTCATCAATTAACTTATTTGGATTAAACCCGGATTCAACTGCTTGAGCTGCCAACACGGCATTCGTGTTAAACAAGAAAGAAAAAATTAAACCCGTGATAATTAAGAATGATATTTGTTTCTTCATAGAGAATTTGTTTTGATACTAAAATTTAGACGTTAAAACAGTACTACTATTACAGTATAAGAAAACCGTAAAAGTATCAATAGCAGCAGGCGGTTTTGTCGCGATTTTGCTAAGTACGCATCAATAGATTAAACGTTTAAGATTGGAAAAATGTTACAAGATATACGGATCACCTTTAGGGAATTTGGAAATATCATTTTCTGGAGCAATCAAGACCGGTGACTTATTTAAACCGCGATCAATATAAAATTTGTAATTCACAGGGTGCAATGTGCCGTTCACTACCCAGTACACAGTTGGGTTAGTAGTTGAGCGCACTAACGAGCCATCTGGTGGAGTGACAAAACTACCCACTACCCAAGAACCAACTTCAATATTTGTTAAAGTAACCACATCGCTAAATTTGTAACCGCGCATCAGGAACACCTGATACGTTAACGGACTGCGCAAACCATTTTGCATTAAGTACACTGATGGGTCGTTCGAGCTTTTCACTAGAGTGCCGTCAAGCGGTTCAGCGTAAGATCCCTCAGAGAAACTATCTAACTCACTAGCACTAACAATCTTCACTGGAGTAAAGGCAAAGCGCTGCGTGCGTACAAATGGAATTATCACTTGCTTCTTGCCACCATTAATATAGTAAAAATTATTTGTGCCGCTAACTTGTACAACGTCGCCATCAGCAATATTAATAATTTGCTGTTCCAAACTTTTAGCCACATCAATTCGGCCAGAACCAAGCAAGCCTTTGCAAGATTGGCCGCCGCACTGGCTTAAATTCAAGTTGTCTATATTAACTGATGTTGCCAGAATACGATCGCGGATTTGACCATTGGTAGCTAATGGAAATAAAGACTTCAACAACGCCGCTTCAGCTGCTACTAAGGGCACAGACAACGAGGTGCCTGATGCATATGCGTATGAATCTGGTAAGTCAGCGCCAGTGGCTGGGTCGTGGTTAATAGTAGACAAAATCCGACGACCAGGAGCAGACACATCTACACACGCTTTGCCAAAATTCGCAAACCCTGGCTTAAGGTCGTTTACGTCAGTGGCTGTAACACCGATAATCATATTTTTACCGTTATCATCACAAATTGGGAATACTGGATCTTTGTCTAAGTTCCCACCAGTCACTGCCACATCATTTCCGGCAGCTGCAACAATCACTATATTTTTTCCGTACGCATAGGAAATTGCATTAGCTAACACTTTGTCGTGTGCGAATCCAATGCCACCCAAAGATAAATTAATTACATTAGCACCATGGTCTGCAGCCCAAATAATTGCTGCGGAAATTTCGGAAGATTTTCCTGAGCCAGATGAATCCAAAGCCTTAACCGGCATTATCGAAACTCCAGAAGCAGCGCCAGCAATGCCAGTGTTGTTATTGGTATCTGCGGCAATAACGCCAGTGATTAAAGTGCCGTGACCATTGTCATCACTATTGGTTCGACCGATAATAGTTTGTGTGGTTAACACATTGTAACCAGTTTTCAAATGCAGTCCGCGCAAATCTTCATGCGTGGAGTCTAATCCTGTATCAATTACAGCTACTACCACTTTTCTATCGCCTTTAGTTTTTTGCCACGCTGCTGGGAAATTCGCTTTCAACAAACCCCATTGTCTATCTATATTAGCTGGATTTTTGCTAAACCCTGGGTCATTTGGTGTAAAAGTAGTATTTGATTGAGTATGAAAATCTTGGTCAATTTCCAAATATTGATATTGGCCTGATAAATCTTTCTGTAATTCTGATAGCGATTCTGATGATTGGAATTTGTAAGTGTTTGTAAATTGCGCGCTAGTGGCAAACGCGTAAGCTGGCTCAATGTCCTGGGCGACATTTTGCAGATTTTTAGTGCCAGCGCCAGGATTAAATTGCACTACATAATTTTGAGAATTATGAGTTGTAGCGTTGGCAGCGGCAAAAACTGGTGAAGCAGAAAAAGCCGCAGCTACAAAAGCAACGGATAAAGTTCCGATAAAGATTTTGCCTAAAATTTGTTTCATTTATTAGCGGGTTTGCTGTAGCGTCCAGAAATGGAACGCAGTTTGATTTTAAATAAATCAATTAATGATTCAATGTATGCTTTTAATGGCACATGACCGCCACCATGTTCTGTCCACGACACACCAACTTCTTTAATTTTATAATTCTTCACATTAGCAATAGTGAGCACTTCCATATCAAAGCCCCAACGTAGTACTGTTACTAATGGAAAAATATTTTTTGCAGCTTCAGCAGTAAAGGCTTTAAAGCCGAGCTGTGTATCTTTTATACCTGGTACTGCTAAAAATTGAATGAGTAAATTGCTCATTCGCGACAGCACAATTCGATACAAAGGCTGATGCACTTTTACCAAATCTGGATTTGTATACCGAGAACCAATCACTACGTCATAGCCTTGATCAAAAAACGGTAAAAACTTTTCGATTTCCGAAATAGGAGTGGCATTGTCTGCATCCATAAACATGACGATATCGCCAGTAGTGAATTTTAACAAACCTTCTTTTACAGCAGCCCCCTTGCCTGGCGTACCTACGAATTCGACTCGAGACTTCTGGATAGTAGTAGCTTCCAGCTTTTTGACTACATCTGCAGTATGATCTTTGCTGTTATTATCAATTACGACAATTTCGTAGTCATATGCCTGCTTTTCCAAATAGCTATCTACACTAGTCAGGGTTTCCGTAATGCGTTTTTCTTCATTATAGGCCGGAATGACCACAGAAAGTTTTTTCATTTTGTTGAAGTTTACTTGCTTTTAGTATAGCAAAAAAAGAGGGCTCGTCCTATATTGGGAGATATAGAGCGAGCCGGGAAAGTCTGCGGCAGTTGAGCCGAAAATGTTAGTAGCGCGGCCAGTAATATTGGTTATAGTAGCCGCTGCCATAGGTGTTGACCCGAATATCCGGACGGAAATTTGGATCATTGGTCGTAATGGTTAAAGTAACCGTGTCGGTTGACCGTGAATAGTGGCCATAAGGGCGCCGCGAATACGGACTGAAGCCAATATCGTAATCTTGGTGCGTGGTTCGTGCTCGCTGAGTTTGATACACCGGCTCTTCGCGAGAAGGAATGGAGTTATAAACCCCAGAGTTCTCTGGCGAATACCTTGTTGAGCCATGCCCATATTGATACGACTGGTGTGATGGTGGTGGCGGAGCGTACTGCGGTTGCTGCACCAACGGCGATACCGGCGGTTGAGCAGGTTGCGTTACGTTGACCGTGACGTTCACGCTGGCCGGCGGTTGAGCCCGCGGAGCGGGTGGATCAAAAACCAAACACGACACTGTGTATCCACTGCCGCCAGGATCAAGACAAGGAACCCAGTGCCCTTTTGCCCCAGGAACTTGCTGAGCCGAAGCCGAACTGTGGATAACTAACAAGCCAAACACTAACAAAAAACTAGAAATGAGTTTATTCATTGTATTTCCTCCTAAAACCCTAAACTTTGTACTTTAATTATATCAAATGATAAAGGTTTCAAGACAAAAAAAAAGAGAACCAACAAATTAATGAAGGTTCTCGAGCGACCGTTAGGTCAAAGTTTTTGAGACAGTTTTTGGACTAGCAAGCTAGTTCATACACTTGCCTCGCAATGTTATTGTGCACTCTCCCTTTTTAGTGGAGGTGCCGTTTAGCATGCCAGCAGATTCGCTGGGCGACGAGGTTGTGTTGGTTGTTACCACGCGGCCGTTTGAGTCCGTGAAGAATTGCGGACGGGAAGGTGCGGGCTGTGGTGTAGGATCCGGATATGTCGGCGTTCCGACAATGCCACCAGTTGGCGGCCACGGATTATTGGGATCCATCCGACGAGTCGGATCAATTGGAACATTACCTGTCGTAGTGCACGAGCTGGTTCCGAGGATACACGGTAAACCACCTGCGCCTGTTGGCCTTTCCGGCACTGGCGAACCAGTGGTCGGTGTGGTCTTCGTGCGTCCAGCTGGCGTTGGTGTTGGAATCGGTGTAGGGCTTGGAGTATAAATCGTCTCATTCCGACCGTTAGTAACGATCGCCAGATTCGATGTTGACTTAAGACCTTCACCGTAGCAGACAAATGACTGCTCAGACATCTTGCGATAAATTACCGCATGATCGCCTTTCCAAAGGATACCAAATCCGTCACCCAAATTAGCGTCGTCATGACCCTTATGGATCACTTTATCTATACGCGAACTTGGAATGGTCAAATGGAGTTCGTCTTCGCCAGCATTTAGAGCTTGTTCAGCTCTCTGCGTGCCAAGACCGAACAGTCCATCTCGAATCGCGGCCTTACCGCCTGATCCTCTAACAAGAGAAATCAGAGCGGAGCCACCGAAACTAATCCCAGCCCCTAACTTGCCGCCAGTTAATCTGGACGACATAGTTACACCGTCTTCTACCTGAAGATCGGGAGGGCAAGCGTTAACGTAACGAAGTATAGGCTTCTCAGTTTGATACTCTCGAACAATGCTGCTTTCCGTGTGACAGCCATCGTTAGTGAGTGTGCCAATCTGTTTACCATTCTCCATGATTGGAGTAACGATCTTTTCGTCGTACAGCTTGCACTTCTCGTACTCCGTGTGACTTACGACCTCCGGTGGAGGCACCAGGATCCGATTTTTGTAACCCTTAATTGTCGGGTGAGAACACCCATCAAGGTAACCGTAACCCGGCTTACTGTCGCCGTTCATCACCCAGATCGAAGCGTTTGGATCCAAAATAGTAAAACAGAATTGGACGCCGTGCTTATCATTAGCCGGACGCTCATTCCAGACACCGATCGTGGACCAACCTGCCTTCTTGACACTGACATTAGTCATTCCAGAAAGCGACGCTGTATTTGCGTACTCCTGGAGTTTAGATGCAACCAAAAGCTGCTTCACGTCATCCGGCAAGTCTGTAGCGTCGACACAAGTGCCGAGACTGATCGCTCGCCGACTGTCCTTAACCAATTGCGCTGATGCCGTGTTAACGAACATCAAGACAACAAACAAAAACACAAAAAACATAAACTGTCTCTTAAACATGATATTTCCTCCTCAGGATATTGTAAAACTTGCCTAACTCTTACCGCGCAATGCGTACGTGACCGAATGCCACGCATCCGCAAACACAGTGTTAGACAGATCAGTGCCCACCAAGCCACCTAGCTAAGTTAATATTCCAGGGGTGATGAGCATTAATCTGTCAGTCATACGTGATTCACTATGACCAAACAGTATAGCATAAAAGCCCTGTTCTGTCAATAGTGATTGATTTACCCAGTAAATCTTATAATCTTATGCCTTTCCCCTGCCTGCGTCAAACCCTTTTTGATAAATTATTGCTCATAAATAAGCCAAAAATAAACAAAATTAAAAACCTAGAGTATTCCTCTAAGCAGGCAGTTGGCTAGCGCGCGAGCCATGCTACTTTAGGCATGGCGAGCCAAGAGCTAATAGTGAGCTACCTGCGTGCGGAATACTCTAGGTTTTAACTATGTGAGATTACTGGTGCTCAGTTTGAGTAAGTTTGGCAAATAGAACCAAACGGCGGGCTGTAGTTCCTACTGGCCAACATGTGGAAAGTGCCACAATTGAATCAGCAGTGTTTACGAATTGAGCCTGATCATCAGCTTGATACTCACCGCGATGATCAACCACATAATGGAAAATTACAATCTTGCCATCATTTTGCGTAGCCGTAATTGTAAATGATGTACCGTCCTTCACTTGACCCAAAACTGCGAACACAGTTTTGTACGGGCTGTGATCCCAAATATATCCACTCGAATGTCCGGAAATATAACTAGTACCAATTTCACCTGGCATCACTGTTCCTGGATAATGTACTAATCCTTTTTTCAAATCTGCATCAAAATCTTTTACATCTTTTGTCCAAGTTAATGGCACGGAAATATTATTAGCAGGGATATCTAATTTACCAGCAATGGCTAAATTAATTCCTGAGCCGGAGTTTAAATTCAAACTGTTATTAGAACCAGCATTGTTACTCGCCTGCTGTGCAGCTTGCGCAGCTGCTTGGTTGCTCGCTACTTCTGAAGGTGTTGTTGTCGGATTGTTTTGCGAAACTTGCGCTAAGTTTGCTGGATCAATGTAGTACGGCGAGTCAGTGCTCACGTACTGCGCAAATTTTGTTACGCCGCGACTTAACGCAGCTGCAGTAATACGGTTACTGATTAACTCTTTGTTAATGTATTTATCAACTAATTCTTTTTGCTGATCAGTAAATGGCTTCCCAGTCCATGGATTAATATTTTGCAAAACTAATTGCCCGTCGCCATCGTTACTACCACGAGTGGAATAGACTTTTGGATTCAAGTTCAGTAAATATTTTTCAAAATTGGTTAAACCATTTCCAGAGACATCTGTATCCATCGAGATAATGTCATCATCATTTACTTCAAAAAAGAATTGCTTCATCCAAGCAGAGTAAGCAGTAGCCTGATCTTTCTTCAACTTGTCTAAATCTTTATTATTAACTGCAACGCTTTCAATTGTTAATTGATTCGATTTGAACAAACTATTAATAGAGAAGTCGCTGAAGTAGAAAAAATACAATCCTAACCCAATTGCGAAAATAACAACATAAGGCAATACACTTTTAACAGCCCACAAGAAAAACGCGTAAGCTTCGCTGCCTTTTTCTTTAGCAGGGCCAAACAATTGTTCTGCTGGGCCAGCCGGACCAGAAGATTGTGGAGCTGGTTGCAATTTTTCAATTGGATCAACTTGTGGTTCTTCCAAGCCATGCATAAATGGTAAGTCTGGTGGCAAATCGCCAGCATGTTTTACAGTTTCTTTTGCAGCTGCACGCTCTTCTTGCTTAGCGCCAGCGGGATTACCAATATTCAAAAACTCTTGCATGTCATCACTGGCTGCAATAGATCGGCCTTCTTCGCCCATAGAATTAGTAAAAGCACTGCTGGTATCCTCAGCAGCGTTATTTTCTGATTCATCATTCAAAGCTGCAATGTGCGCAGCTAAATCGTTGTTATTGTTATTTTCTGCCATACTTTTACGATTATACCACACATTCGCAATAGACGCAAATCGCTACATTGACTTTCCCCTGCCTTTAAGGCATAATTGATGCGATCGAACCAAATTTCAAAGTTTAGAGGGGGAATTAATATGATTCGAGGAAATATGGCGCAGTCTCTTGCTGCGTATGGAGTTGCCATAATTGGCTCATTTGCCATCGGAGTTGGCTTTGTGTATTTGAGTTGGTACGGAGGTCCCGCAAACGAGAAACACTCCAAGTCAGATCTCAGCAGCATGAATCAAGTTGTTGATGACGAAATGCCGATTTTCAACTTAACTCCGAATGACGCCGCTGATAAAGCAAACGAAATTTATGCTGCAAGGCAATCTTTTGAATGCATGAAGTCGACAGCTAAAAGTTTAATACGGCAAACCGATTCGGCATACATGGAAAAGTCGGAGGCTTTGCTCCAAAAAGCATCAGAGGATAAAAGCGAAAATATGAAAAATAAAATCGCTGATGCGGAACTTTTTCTGGGGGTTAAATACTTTCAAAAGCATAATGCCAGAAAAGGGTTTGAATGGATTGCGAAATCCGGAGCAAAAGCTGACACTGCGCTGGAACTGTATTTAGCCGTTCAAGCTCAACATTGAATTATTGCATTCCTCACAAACTTAAAAGCGAGAACTGAATTTAGTTCTCGCCTTTTTATTTTATCAAAATTTTATCGTCGGTTATTACTTAGTGTTAGAGTATGGATTTGGATCGCCGTTAAAGTTTGCACCAGGATAGGTTTTGAATCTTGAGACCATTAAGTAGCGCAGCCACACTCCGAGCTTAATTACGAAACGGAACATGTGCGGATATTGATTTTTGTAATGCTTATCGTAGAACAATACCATGGCACGATGGAATTCCCACGTCGGCCGAGGGTTATGAGTTTTTTTAGTTTTACTTTTGCCAGACAAATATCCTTTGTAATGCAAAATAACTGTGCGCGGATAGTAGTACACTTTCCATCCTGCTGCTTTAGCGCGGAAACATAAATCAATGTCTTCGCCGTACATGTAGAATGTGTCGTCAAGCAAACCAATTTTGTCTAACACTTCGCGACGCATCATTAGAAACGCGCCACTGCAACTGTCGAGTTCGTATTCATCATCTTCAGAAAGATACGACATGTTGTAGCGATTAAACAATTTGCTTTTTGGAAACAGCTTGGCCAATCCGGAAAAACGCGCGAACGAAACCCAGGGCGTTGGAAAACCACGACGACATGCTGGATCTAACTTCCCACTCACGGCGAGCACCAATTTGCCAGTGCTCACCCCAACGTCAGCACGCGAGTCCATAAAATTCACCATTGTTTCAACAGTGTCTTTGGAAATTTCTGTGTCAGCGTTCAACAACGTAACGTATCGGCCAGAAGAAATTTTGATACCTTCGTTGTTAGCTGCAGCAAAACCCACGTCTCCTCCACGAATCAGTTTCACTTGCGGAAATTGAGTTTCAAGCATTTCTAAACTACCATCGGTAGAACCGTGGTCGTAAACCACGGCTTCGTATTGAAACTTGGTTTCGCTATTATAAATGGACTTTAAAGTTGCTTCAAGCAAATCTTTGCAGTTCCACGGAGTAATTATAAAAGAAATATCCATAAATTTGATTTAGATTGGTTAGCCAACAATAAACCGGTCAATATTGTTGTCGCCTAGCACGCTGCGCGACTTAATAATTTTGCGTTTTCTTAAAATATTCGGAATCTGCCGAAACATGAGAGGAATGACTTTTAAAGTTTTCGTTTCAAAAATTAGAATGAAACCAAACGTAGCTAGCTCACGTACTAAAATTTTTGGCCAGTCACGGCGCAAAGTTTTGCCAAAATCATTTTTCAAAACAATGTACATTTTATTTTTCCAGCTCAGTTGTTTTGTCCACAAACTAAAATTTTTGCGAAACTTTACCAGCGCAAAAATGTGGCGGTAACCCCCTGGGCTTTGCCCAACGCCGCGCTCATGGTATAACACTGCAGTTGGTTGATACCAGACTTTCCAACCTTGATGACGGAAGCGCCAACCTAAATCTGAGTCATCAAAAAAAGCAGTAATGTCTTCGTCAATGATTTCACCATCAATGGCGACGTCTTCCAAAGCTGCGCGGCGATACAAAGGTCCGGCACCGCAAGCCGCGAACACTTCTTCCGGTGTATCGTATTGGCCATTATCTTCATCAAGTTGGCCGCGATCTTTTACCACGCGCGCGTGGTTAATAGTTAACCCAGTGCCATCTAAAATATATTTTCCATTCACTTGCGTCGGGCGAACCATTTTGCCTTGGATTGCTGCAATTTTTTCATCTACTAACAACGCCTTCACAGCTTCGGACAAATAATTCTTTGCCAACCGTAAATCACTGTTTAACACACAAACTAATTCGCCATCAGTCGCAGCAAACCCTTTGTTATGCGCTGGGCCATAATGGCGATTTTCCCCTGTTTGCAAAATCTTTACATGCGGAAAATGCGTCCGAACGTATTCTTCCGAACCGTCTGTGGACGCATTGTCTATGTACATCACTTCAAAATTTGGATAGTCCTGCTCGTAAATACTTGTCAGCGCAGTTTGCAAATGATGTTTTTCGTTCGTACCTAAAATATTAACGGAAACTTTTGGAAAATTTTCCATGCAGTGGTTTTTATTAAAACTTTATTTCTGTAGCAAATTTGTCAGAACCTGATCTTGCTTGATTCCCATCTTCTGCTGATTCTCAACTGCTGCGGCTTGAATTGCTTCCTGAGCAGAAGTGTTGCGTAAGTTATCACGAAGCACAGTAATGATTCCACGCAAACGCTGATTAATTTCCGGCAT
>DATAMW010000021.1:0-19383 GCA_036266555.1 Patescibacteria group bacterium | reverse complement strand
TTATCAGCTCACTTAGCTTCGTGCATAACTACTGGGATTAGTTTGCGCGCTGCTTGCTCAGATGCGTTCGCTTGATAAAGTTTACGGATTTTTTATTTACGATTATTTTAATATTCTCGTCTACCGTCGAGCGCGCGGGAGAGAGTGATTTCGTCTGCGTACTCAAGGTCTCCGCCCATTGGCAGGCCGCGGGCAATGCGCGTCACTTTGACATCAGTGCCATTTAAGAATTTCGCAATATGCATGGCAGTGGTTTCGCCTTCAAGCGTTGGGTTAGTGGCAATAATAATTTCCTTCGCGCCCACGTCTGTAATTCTTTTTTGCAGTGATGCAATGTTCAATTGGTCAGGACCAATGCCTTCCATCGGGTTCAGTACGCCGCCAAGAATGTGGAACAAACCTTTGAATTGACCAGTCTTGTCTAGTGCAATTGCATCAAGCGGTTCTTCTACTACACAAATAATCGAACGGTCACGACTAGTGTCTGCGCAAATACTGCATGGGTCAGTCTCGGCCATGTTGTGGCATTGGGAGCAAAAAGTAATATCTGTTTTTAAAGCGCGCACTGCATCAGACAAAGAATTAATGTCGATAGAATCTTTTTTCAATAAATAAAAACCAAGGCGCTGGGCCGTCTTCGGGCCGATGCCTGGGAGCTTACCAAATTCATTAATTACGCGTTCAAGGGAGGTGGGAAGTTTTAACATTTGTTTGTTTAAAAGTTTGCGGCGCGTGAGAAGCGCGGGATTAAATTTCGTCTACGTTTTCAAGAGTTTGCATGACAGCTTGTGGGCTGGTATCGAATGCAGAAGTAAGGTTGCTGAAAGTAGTTTTGCTGCCTTCGAAGGACAAGTCGATGTCGCCGGTTGGACCGTTACGATGTTTCTTTATCAAAATTTTAGCAATGCCAGTGTCTGGTGCACCAGGCGCTTTGTACATATCTTCACGGTAAATGAACATTACAATGTCAGCATCTTGCTCAATAGAACCAGATTCACGAAGGTCAGACAGCTGCGGCATTTTGTCTGGACGACTTTCCACACCACGGGACAGCTGCGACAGCGCAAGAACAGGAACATTTAACTCACGAGCGAGAATCTTTAAGCTACGAGAAATTTCGGAAACTTCTTGCACGCGGTTGTCAGTATTGCGGCCAGCCATCAGCTGCAAGTAGTCCACAATAATTAACCCTAAGTTATGCTCAGCTTGGAGGCGACGCGCTTTAGTACGAATTTCCATGATGTTTCCTCCAGCGGCGTCATCAATAAAGATCGGGGAGTCAGCGAGAATACCCATACCTTCTTGCAGTTTCTCAAAGTCATCATCTTCTAATTGGCCAGTACGAATTTTCCAAAAGTCGATGTCAGTTTGCGCGGACAGTAAACGATCTACTAACTGGTCTTTACTCATTTCCAATGAGAAAATTCCCACGGGAGTTTTGGTGTTCACGGCCACATAGCGCATGATGTCCAAAGCCAAAGAAGTTTTTCCCATAGAAGGACGAGCAGCCAAAATTACTAAGTCAGATTTTTGTAAGCCGCCAAGTTTTTTGTCGAGGTCGAAGAAGCCAGTTGGTAAACCACGCAAACGGCCTTTGTCTTTATCTTTGTGAAGAAGGTCAATGCGTTCAAAAGTTTCGTGCAGCACCGAAGAAATAGAGATAAAGTTTTGCTGAAGATTATTTTGAGAAATGTTAAATAGTTTTTGCTCAGCTTTATCTAGAATATTTTCGATTTCACCTTCTTCAGCAAATGCTAGGTTCGTAATTTCGCCAGCACTTTGAATGAGGCGGCGGAGCGTGCCTTTCTTGCGCACAATACTGGCGTAGTAAGTGGCGTGTGCAGCAGAGGGAACAGAGTTTACCAAAGTTGCTAAGTAACTGGAACCACCGACTTTATCTGTTAATTTTTTTTCTTCAATTTGGTTGGCAACGGTCAGTACGTCGATCGAAACATTTTTGGTAAACAATTCGAGGACAGATTCAAAAATTACGCGATGGCGATAGTCGTAAAAGTCATCTGGAATAAGTTGGTCAGCCACTTTGATGATGGCGTCTTTGTCGAGCATCAAACAACCCAACAGAGCAGTCTCTGCCTCGATATTCTGCGGCGGTAAGCGGTCTAGCGTGCTATGCCCTGAGTTGTTGTTTGTGGTTGCCATATCTATCCATTGTAGCAGAATTTCGTAGAGGCGAGGAGAGTTGACAACCCGCCTTAAATGTAGTATAATGCTGCCAACTAGTGCCTACTCTTAGGCGATTAGATTCTAAAATTTGATGGGGGGATATTATGTCAGATACACAGGATAAAGGTTCGGATAGCTTAGCGATACAGATTATGATTTCTACTCTTGTAATTATTTCTTTAAGTCTTTGTGCTTATTTGCAGCTTAAATGGAGAATGAACCAACTAGCATACGAGCAAAAAATCGAAACAGCGCGGGTTCTAACTTCTCTGCCAACTGGCCCTCAGATCGAAGAGGTTGATTATCCAGATGATCTCACTAAGCGGACGGTTGTTGCGCTCGGCGTTAACACCGAAATGTCTCCTAAGGATTTTGAGAGTCAATGCAAAATAACTGAGTGGGGAAACGGCTCTAATTTGAACGGCAATACTCACTCCGTTAGTATGTTCTGCGTCGGCCCGAATACCGCTATCTCAATTTCAAGACCTATGCCTTAGAAGCGACCGACATGTTACGAAAAAGCCCGATGTAATGTCGGGCTTCTTTTTTTTATCTATTTATACCTTCCTAATTTGTTGTCCGTTGCTGGTGTCTTTAACTTCAAATCCAAGTTTAGCAATTTGGTCGCGGAGTTCGTCAGACTTAGTGAAGTCTTTGGAGTCTCGTGCTGTTTGCCGAGCGTCGAGTAAAGTTTGCACTTCGGTCGGTACGCTTATTTCAGCGGCCTGCTCAGTTAGCTTTAAGCCCAAGACTTCGTCATATTTGGCGAAGTTATTTTTTTGTTCCCAAACAGTGGCTAACGCTTGCGCAGTGTTTAAGTCATTGTCTAGCGCAGACGCAAAAGCATCGGTAGAATTTTCACCAGCGCTCCCAGACTCAGCAGCAATCGCCGCACTCTTTAATTTTTGCAATGCAGCTTTAGAAGCTTCTAAGGATTCCCAGGAAAAGTTTTGTTGAGTACGGTAATTACTTTGCAAATACAAGTAGCGTAAATCCAAACCAGTAAAACCTTTTTCTTCCACGTCACGCAAAGTGTAAAAATTCTTTTTGCTTTTCGCCATCTTATCATTTTCCACTTGCAAATGCTCGGCATGCATCCAGTGTTTTACAAATGGGCCTAGTGGTTGTGATTGCGCAATCTCATTTGTGTGATGAGGGAATATCAAATCAACTCCACCTGTGTGAATGTCGATCGCATTTTCGCCAAAAGCCACTTTGTTAATTACTGAACATTCAATGTGCCAGCCCGGACGGCCTTTACCAAGACTAGGATGATTCCAAAAAATATTTCTATCAGTGTCAGTGTGAGCTTTCCACAATGCAAAGTCGCTAAGATCTTCTTTTTCGTATTCATCAACTGCAACACGTGCACCGATTTTTTTACCTTCTAAAAACTTTTCACCAACTAATGCACCATAGTCGCCAAATTTTTCTTGATACTTTTCAATACTAAAGAACACGCCGTCATTAGTTTGGTACGCAAACCCTTTTTCAAGAAGTAATAAAATAAAATCTTGAATTTGCGGAATAACGTCGGAGACGCGAATAATTTTAATTTTCGATGAGTCTATGTTAACGGCTTCCAAATCTTTTAGGAACGCATTTAAATATCGAGTGGTAAAAGTGTCGAGGTCGGCAACGCTAGCGTCTTCGCCAAATTCAGCAATGGTGCTGGCAATAGTTTTATCATCTACATCAGTAATGTTCATGGCGTACTCAACGTTGTAGCCGTCAAACTTTAAAGTCCGGTACAGCAAGTCAGCCATGATGTACGAGCGGAGATTGCCCACATGAGCAAAGTTGTAAACAGTTGGACCACAAGTGTACATCCGAATTATTTTGCCATCTTCTGGAGAAATTGGCTCAATCTTGCGGGTTAATGTGTTGTATAAATTTAACATTTCTTTATCTTTAAGTAGGGGAATTGTATCAGAGTAGGAATTATAGAGCTAGAGCTTTGTGTAAGGTCTTCAAATGCTTGTCGCGAAGTTTGTGCAGTTTTTTTGGATCAGAATTATGCTCAACTACTTCGAGTAAATGCATGCTGCCAACAAAGTGTGGCAAGAGAACATAGTCAGCGCCTTTGGCGTAAAGCTCTAGAGCTTCTTGTTCATCTGCAGCAGCCACAATAATTCTGGTTCGCTTGCGATAAGTTACACGCACCGCTTCCAACAACGCCAGCGTGTCATGGAAGTCGGGAATAGTACAGACAATCATTTTCGCATCTATTAACGAAGCAACGTCTTGAATGTATGGATCAGCAATATCACCGCACACAGCAGCAATACCTTCTTTTTGAAAATGACTGACTACATCTGGATTAAAATCCACTAACAAAAATTGTTCCTTATTCTTTTTCAAACTGTGCATCAAGTGACTGCCTAGTCGGTGCGCACCAACGATGACAATGTGCTGTTTGTAAATCACATCACCCAACTCGCGATTACTGTGCGTTACTTTTCGTTCTACCAAATGGGCAATTTTGGAAATAACTATTTCGTAAAGTTTGTTCGAGAATAAAATTCCATAAGATGAAATCGCGATTGTAGAAATTCCAACAAGAGTAACAATAGTCACATGAGTTTCATCAACATGCCCAGCTGCTAACCCAAGCGTCATCAAAATTAAACTAAACTCAGAAATTTGTGCAACAGTAATACCGGTCATAAATGAGGTGCGCAGTTTGTAGCCGAGCAAGCCGAGAATAATTGTCACTATGAGCGGATTGCCGATGAGCACAAATACAGTTAGCACTAAAGCCGGCACTAATGCTGCGCCAATGTGGCTGAATACTAATTGTGTGCCCAGAACAATAAAGAAAATGATGATAAAGAAATCGCGTAATGGTTTGATGCGTCCACTAACTTGATAGTGCGCGCCAGTATTGGCTAACGCCAGGCCAGCCACAAAACCACCAATGGCAGCGTTGAATCCGACTAGTGGCGAGCTAAATAAGGCTGCTAAACCTAAAGACCAGCCAAGTGAGAACAACAGCAGCATTTCATCAGACTTTACGAGCGAGCGAATCAGTTTTGGAAAAACTTTGCGACTAAGGAAAATAATGATTACGCCAAGCATAAACGCTTTGGCTAAAGAGATAATGATGTTGCCGTAAATAAAACCAGTGTTTAGGAAAGCGCTGTGGTTGTTAATGCCGCCGACTAAAATCAAAACTAAAATTGCGACAATGTCCTGCACTAAAAAAATTCCTACAGCCAGTTTGCCGTAAAGCGACTGCATATCTTTTTTTTCTGATAGCAGCTTGACCACAATAATAGTAGAGGAAAAAGTTAGTGCCAGCGCAATGTAAATGGCGGGAAGAATAGCGAAGCCAAGCAATGTGGTAATTACAAACCCAATCGCGCACGTAAAAACAATTTGGCCTACACCAGCAATGACTGCAGTTTTACCAATTTTTTTCAGTTGCGAAATGTCGAGGTCCAAACCAACCATGAACAACAACAAGGTAATGCCAATTTCGGAAAGACTATGCAAAACCTCGCCGTGCTGTAATCGATACAAACTAAAAGGCCCGATTAGTAAACCGGTAATAATATAAGCAATAATACTTGGCTGCTTAAGGAAATGCAGAATATAAGCGATCACTCCGGCAACAAGCAAAATGCCAGTGAGCTCCAGGAACATTTGATTCATTTTGTTTTGGTATCAGTTTTTCAACTTCTATCAACATCATTATACCATAAAGAATTGATAAAGTTGCCTAAATATTGGCTAAAATGTATAATACCGGTAATGGAAATTCCAAAATACGATGCCATTTTTATGATCGGACCCCAAGGGTCGGGCAAAGGTACCCAGGGCAAAGTTCTGGCTGTCAAGCTCGGCTATTTTTATTGGGAAATGGGTGCTATTTTGCGCGAAGAAGCAAAGAAGAGCACGCCTTTTGGAATTAAGGTGAAATCTTTAATTGATGAAGGCAAATTATTAGAAGACGAAGAACTGTTTCGCGTGCTGCAAACTGAATTACCAGAAGTAATCAAGCACAAGAGATTGTTGTTCGATGGCGTGCCTCGCACAGTGCCACAAGCTGTACATTTAATTCATTACCTACAGCAAAACGGTTACACTCAGTTTGGTGCAGTCCACATTGATGTGCCGCATGAAGAATCTGTCACACGATTGTTGGAACGCGCTCATCATGAGTTCCGTGAAGATGATACCCCAGAGAAAATCAATTTGCGTTTAGCAACCTATGATGAACAAACTAAACCAGTGCTAAAATTTATGGAAGGCATTGGTGATTTGCATACCGTAGACGGCGTGGGAACGATTGCAGAAATTACTGAACGTATTGATAAGATTTTTCAGGAATAATATGCCAAGTAAAAAACCGACTCACAATAAATTTATTTTAAATTTAGTTTTGCTTGGCGACCCTGGTGCTGGCAAAGCTACTCAAGCGGCTTTTTTTGCGAAGAAGTATAAGATGTTTGATTACGATATGGGTCGCGAACTAACTTTACTTCGTCAGAAAAATAAAGCTGCGGATGCAGTCATGAAGCAGAAAAATGATAAAGGCATTCTTACCCCCACTGCCATTGTGAGAAAAATGAATCAGGAAAATATTTTAAAAACTTCGGCAGCAAAAGGGATTTTATTTGATGGGCACCCAAAAATGGTCGGCGAAGCTAAGCTGGTTGCAAAACTGTTGAAAGAAAATAATCGCACTAAACCACTGGTGCTATATTTGAAGATTCCTCAGCACGAAATGTTAGATCGCATTCAAAACCGCAAAGGTTACTTTAATACTAAATTTGATAAACGCGCCGACGATAGCACAACCGCGTTGCGTAATCGCGCTAAGTACTACCGAAAAAACATTGCCGAAGTTATTGAATTTTTTAAAACTACATATACTTTTGCAAATATTGATGGCACGGGTACTCGCACTCAAGTGCGCGCGAGAATTCAAAAGGCGATTAATTTCTACTTAAAGAATTACAAAGAAATTTATAATGAACGCTAAATACACGAAAACTAAAGCTGAAATCGAATTGATAGACGAGGGTGGCAAGATTTTGCGAGATATCTTGCACAGGGCGGCCGCGATGGCTAAGCCAGGCGTCTCTACATTCGAAATCAACGATTTCGCAGAACGCGAAATGATCAAAGCCGGCGGCCGCCCGAGCTTTATTGGCTATGGCAGCAAGAAGAATCCGTTCCTATTTGGGCTCTGCACTTCTATTAATGACGCAGTAGTTCACGGCGTGCCATCTAAGCAAGACATTTTAAGAGACGGTGATATTCTTGGTTTAGACATTGGCATGGAGTACAAAAAACTATACACAGACACGGCAATTACTGTGGCCGTTGGATCAATTTCTGATAAAGCCCAAAAAT
Source organism: Patescibacteria group bacterium (assembly GCA_036266555.1). Lineage (GTDB taxonomy): Bacteria > Patescibacteriota > Doudnabacteria > UBA920 > UBA920 > UBA920. The sequence goes on along the minus strand of DATAMW010000021.1, from coordinate 11,838 downwards.
TAGTAGACGTCACCAAACTTTGCTTGGACAACGCACTCAAACAAGTGAAACCTGGCAACACTATTGGCGACATTGGTCACGCCATTCAATCAACTGCCGAAGGTTCTGGATTTTCAGTAGTGCGCGATTTAGTTGGGCATGGCGTTGGCTATGCAGTGCACGAAGATCCAGCAGTGCCATGTTACGGTAAGCCAGGCAAGGGGATAGTGTTAGTAGAAGATATGGTGTTAGCCATTGAACCAATGGTGTGTGAAAACAAACCAGGAATTTTCTTTGACACAGACGGCTGGACTATTCGCACACATGATGGCGGTCTTGCTGCTCACTTTGAACATACCATTGCTGTTACAAAAACTGGTGTGCGCATTTTGACATAACTCAAAATAGAAGATTAAAGCAAAATTTGCTATAATTAAGACAATTAATTTAGAACACATGAACGAAAAAGCCCGACTAAAATCTGTTTCTGATCTTTTGAAAAGCTCTTGGGAACAGTACACCAAGCACTATGAATCTTTAGTGCCAATTATGTTAGTAGCAGGTATTGGATTATATCTGCAAACCATTGTCGCTTTGTTTGCTAGTCACAGCGCGAGCATGGGAATCTTAATCATGTTATCATCTCTGATTTACATTCTAGGAATGATTTGGGGATTCGCAGCTTTACTGAACAAGATTCACAAGATTGATCAACCCATGACTGTGGGCCAAGCATTCACTAACGCTAAGCCATTAGTGTGGCCGTTGTTCATCACTGGTTTATTAGTATTCATTTTCACTTTGATCGGTTTGATCGGACTCATTGTTGGCGCGATCGTTGTTGGTGTGTATTTAAGCTTTGCATTGTACATCGTTGTTAACGAAAACAAGTCTGGCATGGATGCTGTTAAAGCCAGCAAAGATTACGTCACTGGATATTGGTGGCCTATATTTGGCCGCGCACTTGTGATCGGAATTGTAATTGGAGTTGTTGCTGGAATTATTGGCAAAATTGGCCAAATGATTTTGGGTTACAATTTAGGTCTATTATTGCAGGGGATTGCTAGCTTGGCATTAACTCCCTTGGCTGTAATTTACCAATACCAAGTTTACTTGAATGTAAAAAGTGTGAAGAGTGGTGCAGGTTCTATGTCAGCACCAAGCAGCACTCCGGCACCAACCCCGGCGCCTTTTACTCCTTCTGCTCCGGCTGCATAAAGTTTTCATAAATTTAAAAACACCAACTAAATCAGTTGGTGTTTTTTGTTTGGCTAAAATTATTTTCGTTCAGTAATTTCAGTTTGCAATTTAGCTATGAATTCAGCAATGGCAATTGCACCTAAGTCTTCGTCGTTGCGGCCGCGCACTGCAACTGCTTGAGCTTCGATTTCTTTATCACCAACCACTAAAATGTATGGCACTTTTTGCTTGGATGCTTCGCGAATGCGTTTGCCCATAGACTCGCTTCGCACATCTAGTTCAATGCGCGCATTAGGAATTGCGGCCTTAATTTCTGATAAAACTTTTTGCGCAAATTCATTTTGCTTTTCCGAAACCGGTACAATAGTAGCCTGGACTGGAGCCACCCACACTGGTAATGCACCAGCGTATTGCTCAATTAAAATAGCCATAAAGCGCTCAAATGAGCCAAGAATTGCTCTGTGGATAACTATTGGAGTTTGGCGTGAGCCATCGTTAGAAACGTACTCCAAGCCAAATCGTTGTGGCATTTGGAAGTCGAGTTGAATAGTGGCCAGCTGCCATTCCCGGCCAAGCACATCTTTAATACGCATATCAATTTTCGGTCCGTAGAAAGCGCCGTCACCTTCTTCAATTTCATACTGCCAACCAGCTTCATCTAGTGCGGCCTTTAAAGCTGCTTCTGCTGGATCCCATTCTTCCTTTGAACCTAATGACTGTTCTGGTTTAGTGCCCACTGTAACTTTTTCAATTTTCATTCCGAACACATCATACACAGCAGTTACTCGACTAAGTAGAGCAGCGACTTCATCTTTAATTTGATCAGGTGTTACAAAAATATGAGCATCATCTTGAGCGAACGCACGCACGCGAGTTAATCCAGACAAAGTGCCGGACAACTCATTACGATACAATGTCGTCATTTCTGCTAAGCGCAGAGGTAAATCTTTGTATGAATACAAACCTTGTTTGAACATTAACATTTGACCAGGACAGTTCATGGGTTTCAAACCAAACACACGATTTTCTGATTCCAAAGTAAACATGTCATCTTTGTAATGTTCCCAATGGCCAGAAGTTTTAAATAATTCTGAGTCAAATAATTGAGGCAAACGTACTTCGCTATAACCTTCACCATAAGAAACTTCGCGCACAAATTTTTCTAACTCATTGCGTACAATGGTGCCTTTAGGCAAATAGAATGGAATGCCTGGTGCGTATTCATGGAACATGAACATGCCAAGTTGTGGTCCGAGAATTCTGTGGTCACGCTTTTCCAACTCTTCGCGCAATTCAATGTGAGCAATTAATTCTGCTTTAGATTCAAAAGCCAAACCATAAATGCGTTGCATCTGGGGATTAGCTTGATCGCCGCGCCAATACGCTCCAGAAATTCTATCTAACACAAAACTGTCTGGATCAATTTCCGCAGTATTTTCTACATGACCGCCACGACATAAATCAATAAACTCACCAGTCTTGTACAAACTCACAGTGCCATCGGGATTTTGTTCAGCTGGGTTTGCATCTGGCGCGCTGCCATCAATTTCATTAGCTTTAGTGGTACCAAACTTCTCAATGTTATCAATTAATTCGATTTTAAAAGGTTGATTCTTCCCTTCGAAAAATTTTGTTGCATCTGCAAAAGACAATTCTTGGCGCTCAAATGCCACCTTGGATTTTGCCAGTTCGCGCATGCGTTTTTGCAATTTTGGTAAATCTTCTAACACTAATGGTCGTGGTAACAAGAAGTCATAATAGAAGCCAGTATCAATTACCGGACCAACACCAAGCTGCGCATCAGGAAACATTTCCAAAACCGCACTGGCCAAAAGGTGGGCAAGAGAGTGACGGATGTTGTGTAATTTTTCATCAGGTGTTGACATATGTGTGAAAATTAGTTAATATAATTGCTCGTTCAGTTGAGAAAACTTTGAGGAGATACAATCGTAATTATGTCAGAAGCTTCAGCTGTCAGTGCCAAGCGCGCTGACTCGGTTCCAGAATATCCCATTTATTATTATTCGGCTTGTCCGAATTGCAGAAATGGTGAGCAGCGAATAATTTGTTCGCATTGCAAAGGTGATGGCAAGGTGTTGCCAGAGAAACGTGATCCTGTTCGGACCATGGCATTGCTCTAAATTTAGAGCGGAAAAAGGAAAAGCCCGGAAACAAATACTTGAAATTCAAGCATTTGTTTCCGGGCCCTATTTATTGATAGGCGATTCCGTCCCAGTTCGCTGTCTACTAGCTAAGCTAGAGGCAGCCTTTTTTATTCACTTTGTTTAAGCTCCGCGGTTGGTAGCCGCATCAACACTCAATGTTACCTATTAATTATAACCTATTTTCAAAAAAGATCAAAAAAAAGAGAACTAAGCTTGGGGCTTAGTTCAAAAGGGGATAGCATGGTTGCCAGCGGTATAGGGAATAATTTATAAAAAATTAAGAAAACAGTGTGCTTGCAAACTAGCTAGTTTTATTATGCCTCCTGGGCAATGTAGAGCGGGGTAAAAACCCCGACCGAACTAAACCGAAAATTGATTTAGAAAGACTCGAGCTCAGTCCGGTCGAGAGAAACAGCGCACAGGCTATTCGATTTATTGATTTACCGCAATTTATTTGCACCGATTTGTGATGATCATGGAGCAGACAAATAGCAGACCTCTATTATAGCACTCCCACAAAATTCGTCAAATTAAGAATCTCCAATAGAATCAGTGATAGTGACCACATCTGGCACTTTGCGCAGTTTTTGGAGTAAGTCCTGTGTAATGCGAATTTGCGATTGCGTTTTAATAGTTTTGCCTGCGCCATTGCCGCCAACGCTTAAATACACCTGCGCGTTCCCTGGATTGGCTACTAGTAGCTCTTTAATTTCATTTAAAGCTGCCGCGTTCTGAATATTTTGCATGTGGATAACTATCTGCTTGTTCTTTTCCATTTCGGACAGAGCCATGGTATATAGTTCATCGCTAACTATATCTTTAATTTCTTCAGCAATAATTTTTCGTTCACCATCTTTATCTGATACTCGGCCTTTCACCTGGACGATTCTGTCCAAATCCAAAAACGGCAGCGCCTGTAACATCACTTTGGGAAATACTAATACTTCAGTAGTGCCAGTTAAGTCTTGCAAAGTGAAGAACGCCATTGGGTCATTCTTTTTCGTTAATGTGCGTTTGTATTTGCAAATAATTCCGCCAATAATTACAGCTTGGCCATCGTGGATGGCTGGTACTTCGCCAATTGGCGTAAAGCCTTTGAGAACATCACGGTAGCCATCGAGTGGATGCGCGGATACAAACAAACCCAAATGCTCTTTTTCCCAACCAAGTTTTTCTTCCGTGGTGGCAGGCACAGCATCGGTTTTTAATTTTAATTTGCCTACTTGCATGCTTTCACCGAACAAGGAATTTTGGCCAATATTATCTTGTTTAAATTGATCACGCAAAAAGTCGAGCACATGTTCTGTGCTAGCGAGCAGTTGAGCGCGGTCGCCGTAGCGGTCTAAAGCTCCGGACTTTGCCAAAGCTTCCCAGGAACGTTTATTAAAACTTTTGGTATAACTTTCAGTAAGGAAATGTTCTAAACTATCGAACACCACACCCGCTTTATGCGAGTCAATAATTTTGCGCACCACGTCAGAACCTAAATTTTTAATAGCGCGCAGTCCAAAGCGAATAGTTTTTTCATCAATTACTGTAAAGTCGCCATAGCTTTCTGTCACATCTGGAGGCAGCACTGCAATTCCCATTTTTTTACACTCTTCTACAGCAGCATAAATTTTTTCTTCATCCCCAGACTCAGCAGTCATTACCGCAGCCATGAATTCTACGGCATAGTTTGCTTTCATGTACGCGGTTTGATAACCAACCAATGCATAACTGGCCGAGTGCGACTTGTTAAAACCGTAAGCAGCGAACGGTTCGATCCATGTCCAAATCTGATTAGCTTTTTGTTCACTCCAACCAGAAGTTGAAATACACCCTTTTACAAACTTTTCTTTTTGCTTGGCCATTTCCGCAGGGATTTTTTTACCAACGGCTTTGCGGAATTTATCAACCTCTTCCCAGGTATATCCGGCTAAATCATGCGCAATTATCAAAAGGTCATCCTGATACACCAAAATCCCATAAGTACGACTAAGAATTCGTTCTAGTTCAGGGTCCAAATACGAAATTAGTTTTGGATTATGTTTGCGCGCAATATAGTCTGGAATAAATTGCATTGGACCAGGACGATACAACGCGACCATAGCCGAGATGTCGAAGATTGTGTTCGGGCGCAGTTCTTTTAAGTAGCGTGTCATGCCAGAAGAGCCAAGTTGAAACACACCAAAAGTTAATCCTTTGGAAAGCATGGCAAAAGTTTTCGGATCAGGATGGGGGAGATTGCCAATGTCTACATCTAAACCATGGCGAATTTTTACTAACCGCACTGCTTTTTCAAGAATTGATAAATTCCTAATTCCCAATAAGTCGAGTTTAATTGCACCCACTGCGTTGTTCGCTGCATTCAAATCCAACGCGTACATGTCGTACTGGGTAATGTAGCGGTCGCCGTCTGGTTCTTTTTGAACTGGAATATTGTCAGTCAGCGGCGTTGGCGTAATTACAATTCCAGCAGCATGAATAGAAGCGTGACGAACACAGCCTTCGAGCTTCCGACAAATATCTATGAGGCGCTGAGTTTCCGGGTCAGTGTCGTACGCAGTTTTTAATTCAATACTTAAACCCAATGCTTTTTCCAAAGTCATTTCAAAACCTTGTTTACCAAGGGGGATCATTTTGGCAATACGATCGCACTTGCCGTAAGGAATGGCTAAAGCGCGGCCTACGTCGCGAATTACTGCGCGCGCTTTCATGGTTCCAAAGGTAATAATCTGCGCCACATTATCGTGACCATACTCATTGGTCATCCAAGCAATAACTTCGTCGCGACGATCGTCGGCAATGTCCAAGTCGATATCAGGTGGAGTCGGGCGATGCTTAGTTAAGAAACGTTCAAACGGTAGCTCGTAATAGAGCGGGTCAATGTTAGTGATTGCTAGAATTTTTCCTACAATCGAACCAGCCGCACTGCCACGAGTGTTAGTAATCGCGCCTAGTTCATGCGCGCCTTTTACAACGTTCGCCACCATTAAAAAGTAAGGCGCAAATCCTTTAGAGTTGATAATATCTAATTCATAGTCAATGCGTTCTTGAATTTCCGGGGGCACTTTACCGGAGTCGTCCGCGTACAACGGCCCTGACAGTTCATTCACAACATCGGTTAAATGCTCTTCGGAAGTTTTTCCTGGCGGCAACTTAACCTTAGGGAACAAGTTTTGCCCTAATTGAATTTCCACATTACAGCGATTCGCAATGACTTGGGTATTAGAAATCGCTTCAGGAACATCGGCAAACATTTTTTCCATCTCTGCGATTGGACGCAAACTTAAATCATGGCCGCGCATATCCAAGCGCTTAGTTTCTTCAACGGTTTTACCAGTGCCAATACAAACCATAATGTCCTGAGCTTCAGCATCATCTTTTCTAATATAGTGACAGTCCTGAGTAGCGACTACACCAACATTCATTTTTTTACCTAATGCAATTAGTTTGTCATTTGGCTGGAGTTCTTCGTGTCCAGGGTTAGCATTACGTTGCAGTTCCAAAAAGAAATTATTAGGACCAAAAATATCTAACATTACTTTAAGTTGCTCTTCGCCAGCTTCTTCGCTCACTGCCAACGCCCGAGGCACGTGTCCGCGCGGACAGCCTGATAACGCAATAATGCCCGCAGAATGTTTTTTCAAAGTAGCTAAGTCAATGCGCGGTTTATAGTAGAAGCCTTCGACATGCGCAATCGTGGTCAATTGAATCAAATTTAAATAGCCTTCGTAATTTTCTGCCAGCAAAGTCATGTGAAAGTAGTCAGCATCACTTTTACCTTCTTTGTCGGCCATGCTGCGCGGTGCAATGTACGCCTCCATGCCAATAATTGGTTTAATTTCCGCTTCACGGCAGGCATTGTAAAAATCAATCACGCCATACATCACCCCATGATCGGTAATTGCAATAGAAGTCTGTCCATCTGCTTTAACAGCATCAACAAGCGCCGGAATTTTAGAAAGTCCGTCGAGCAGAGAGTAATGAGAATGGCAGTGGAGGTGGGTGAACATTATGATTTACGCTTTGTTTTTGATATAATGAGACGGAGCAATCCATCCGATTGCTCCAAGCGAATTATGCCCGTAGGGCGAATAAACTTCTTTAAGTTCATCATAACACAACCGAATGGCAGGAATAAAAGAGACAATTACAGTGAACGTCCAAGGCGCGCTATTGGGTGCCCAAGAAGGCGGTTTTTCATTTGTCACGCAGTTTAGAAACCTGCCAACTTGGAAAAGAAATTTAATTTTAACCGTGGCTATTGCTATTATCCCGGTATATTTGATTGCCCGCATTGGCACTGAGCAGTTTTTAGCTCAGCGATACGCGCGGGAAGCTTTGTCCGCTCAATCAGCATTTAAAATGTCACAAGCGCCAGTAGTGGGGGACATGACTATTATTACTAACCCAGATGGCAGCTCTAGCGGGTTGGTGTTAGTGACCAATCCGAACTTAGATTTAGCTGCAACAGGTATTACTTACACTGCTAATTTTTACGGCTCAGACAAAAAAATGGTTGGCACTACTGCTGGTACTCTATATTTATTGCCGAATGAAAAAAAGTACGTGGTGTTTGCTAAAATTGATAGCAGTAATTTGGCTGTCGCTTCTGGTAAAATCGAAATAGCGAATGTTAATTGGCAAAAGAAAATTAATATTCCAGAAGTAAAACTGCGTGCTACAGAACCAATTTTGTATGATGAAGCCAACCCCTTAACATTTATTGCTGAAGGTTCAATTATTAACGATAGCCCTTATCAAATTGCTTCAGCGCGCATTGTGTTCTTATTATATGGAGAGAACAATCAGATTATTGGCGTCAGTCAACGTGATGAATACAAGTTGGTGCCGTTTGGCCGCCGCGCTTACAAGCAATTGTGGCCAGGGTTGTACCAAGCGCAAGTAAAAAAAGTACAAGTTATTCCAGTGACCAATGCTTTAGATCCAAAGAACATTACAGTTGAAACGAATGAACCGGTGAATACTAACACCAACACAGACGCTTTCTAGATTTTATCAAAACTTTATTACGCTATTATGCCGCAGATTTTTTCTCGTTTAAAATATTTTGATGTGCCGCTGCTCATTGTCAGCGGCTTATTGCTTTTATTGGGTTTGGCTATTCAATACGCAGTATCTGTTTCCGGTGACACCATTGAGATTTTTTACCGCCAATTAATTTTTTCAGTAATCGGAGTTGCGCTATTTTTGCTATTCGCATTTTATAACTATCACCGGTTGTCAAAAATTAACCGCGTTGTATATTTGATTTTAATTTTATCTTTGGTATTTTTGCTGGTGTTTGGTGTGCAAGTACGTGGCAGCGCACGTTGGATTGAACTAGGGTTTTTCCGTTTGCAGCCTGCTGAGTTGGCCAAAGTCGTAGTGGGAATTGGTTTATCGCGTTGGTTGTATTTAAAGCGCGGACAAATTAATTCCTGGACTAGTTTTTTAACCACATTTTTTTATGCCGCAATCCCAGCAGTCCTAATTTTCCTAGAACCAGACTTAGGTTCCGCAGCGATTGTTATGACTGTCTGGTTTGGCCTTATGCTGCTTAGTCCGCTCCGCAAAACATACATTGTTATTTTCCTAATTGCTGGTTTGTTGTTTGCCGGATTGGCTTGGAAGTTTGCTTTGCAAGACTATCAGCACAAGCGCGTGGAAGTATTCTTAAATCCTGATAAAGATCCCAAGGGCAAAGGTTACAATGTGCGCCAAGCAATTATTGCCGTAGGCAGCGGAGAAATGTTTGGCCGCGGACTCGGCCGCGGACTGCAAAGCCAGTTAAAGTTTTTACCAGAAAGACAGACTGACTTTATTTTTGCTTCTGCATCTGAGGAGATCGGGTTTATAGGCGTTACGGTGTTACTCGGTTTGTACTATTTATTGTTCCGGCGTTTGCTGCGAATTATGAAGTATGCCCGCGATGACTTAGCCATGTATTTAACTGGCGGCGTATTATTTTTATTCCTAGCTCAAGTGTTAATTAATATTGGCATGAACATCGGACTTTTGCCGGTAACTGGAATTCCGCTGCCATTCTTAACTTATGGTGGTAGTTCGCTGCTCGTGACCTGTATTGCGCTAGGAATTGTGCAAAATGTGGCTCGTCAGTCTAAGGCTTTGCGTTTCTAACCATCAAGCGGTATAATCTACATATGAAGAAAAATGATTTGAAAAAAGTTTTAAATTGGCTCGGATTCATGCTGCACTGCCCGGTTTGTAATGCCAAATATGACTTTTCTAACATAAAAATTATTGATAGCGACCACGACGAATACACTGCAGATGCTCGGTTGCTAATTCACTCTGACTGCCAAAAGTGCAAAAGTTCAGTGATGTTTAATATTGATATCAACGGCCCAGACATCTTTACAGTGATTGCTAAAACCGATTTAACCAGCCAAGACAGCGACAAATTCAGTGAGCTGGAAGCAATTGACGTCAACGACTGTATTACGGTTCATAAGACTTTAAACGCCTTTCACGGCGACTTTATCAAAGCTTTAAAAGCACACGGACCAGCTCGCAAGTAGCCCCTTGCCAAATTCCTGGTTATTTGGTAGAATATCAGGGTATTAATTTTAGATATGGAATTTAGATATGGAAAAAGTTCAATTAAAAACTGAGTTACGCGAAACTAACAATCGCACTGCAAAGCCTTTGTACCGCCAAGGATTAATCCCGGTGGAACTTTACGGTCATAATGTAGCGAATGTTCACTTGAGCGTGAATCAAATCGAATTTGAAAAAGTGCTTCGCAAAGCTGGGGAAAGCTCAATTGTTGAGTTAGTCCTTCCAGATGGCGGTATTCGTAACGTGCTAATCCAAGACGTTGAACGCCACTATTTGTCTACTGCACCAATTCACGTTGATTTTTACGAAGTAAAGATGACAGAGAAGTTGACTGCTACTGTACAAATCGAATTCACAGGTGAATCCCATGCTGTTAAAGCTTTGGGTGGAACTTTGGTGAAAGCGTTGAATGAAGTTGAAGTGGAATGTTTGCCTGGCGACTTGCCTCATCAATTTGATGTAGATATTTCTGTACTTGATAACTTTGATAAGCAAATTCTTGTAAAAGATTTAATTGTTTCTGACAAAGTAGAAATCAAAGCTGATGCTGACGAAATGGTTGCAACTGTACAACCACCTCGTGACATGGAAGCTGAAGAAGCTAACAATGTTGTTGATGAAGCTGCTGCTGTAGCCGCTGTAGTTGGTGCTGAACCAGATGCTGCTGAAGGCGCAGAAGGCGATAAAGAAAAGAAAGAATAATTTTCTAACTCAAAACTTTAGCAAAAATAAGAGCCGATCGTTTCACAACGACCGGCTTTTTTGTAACTGCTAACTATTTAGCTTGCGTAGCAAAATACCTTCTGTCTCTGATGTACGAATGCCAAAAAATCATGAGCTCCAGAATCATAGAAGCCTCAAAGATAGTGGCCCTTTGTATGACCATCTGCTCCTGGCAATACTTGTCGCATTCTAATCCAAAGAAGAAAACAACATTTACAATCCACAGAGCAATCGTCAGAGTGATAAAAAGTAAATGGTTCATTCTCCCTCCTGTTCTAAATTTCAGGGTACTTTTGAATTCGAGATTTAACGAAATTTGGTTGATAGTATTCCATCATGCCCCAGCCTAAGCCAGTTATCGTCGCTAGTACTCCAACGGTAAAACCCCAATCAGTTTGTTCGGGGGCATTGCTCCAATTATACCAAAGGGTTGCTTCGCCAATCAAAAACAGTATCACCGCAAGGATTCTGTAATCCGCGAGGCCAGCTTTCATTTGAGTTCCCATGTGAAATAGGATAAAGCCCTCAACAGTCACCAAGGCCCCAGTTAAATACGAAACTCGAATTGGGGCATCGTTTGCTGGACCGCTACCTATTAAAAGGAAAACCCCTAGCCATAACATTGATAAACCAATTTGCCTGATAATTAGTTTCATTTCGCCTCCTTAAATGTAGCAACACAATACCAAAAATACTCAGTAATGTCAATTATAGCTTAATTACCGCAAAACGTTTTAAGTTCTGAATGTCTTTTATAACGCGAGCATTTTTTGTTTTAAACTGTTTGAAGAATTTTGGGTCAGTTTCTATTATGATCACGCCACCTGTGTTTAAATATTTTGGCGCTTGAGCTAAGAATTTGTAGATTAGCGGGAAGTTGTCACTGCCATCTGTGAGGGCAAGCTTTGGTTCGTACTCCAAGTTTCGATAAAGTTTTTTATAGTCACTCACTGGCACATAGGGGAGATTAGCAATAATAATGTCGAATTTGTCTTTTGCACCTGCTAGTAAATTGCGCTTGGAAAATTTTATTAAAACTTTATTGGCTTTGGCATTAGCCTGCGCAACTTTCAAAGCACTCGCAGAAATGTCTGAAGCAAAAACTTTCACACCCTTAGAATTAGCATTTTTCGCAATACTCACTGCAATGCACCCAGAACCAGTGCCTAAATCTAAAATCTTCATTTGTTTAGATCTATTTTTG
>DATAMW010000020.1:0-4187 GCA_036266555.1 Patescibacteria group bacterium | reverse complement strand
GAATAAACATCCGCGCCCATTGCAGAAAACTGCAAAACTACACTATCGCCAGTCGCCGTTCCCATCTAACAACAGCTTTTCTCAACAGATCAGCCCCTGTGTCGACCCAATACTTCGAACCCTCAGGCTTAACCTGCTTCACCTGGGATATCTTCGCCCATTGAATAGCAAAATTAAAATCGTTGATGCCAGTAAGAGTGCTTACGGCGATCATATTTTTCGTGAGCGCAGAAATTAAATTTGGCTCCCCGTCCTGAGTGCTAAAATTTAGGAACAACGCCACACCATCGATAGTACTCACGCCAGTAAAAGCCTTCGTGGAATTTAATGCCTTTATTAAGCGCATCAACTGAGTTGTAAACTTTGAATCCGGCAAAGCACCAGCGGTAGCTTCGAAGTCAATTATAATGTACCCATCCCTTCCATCAAGAAAAGTTTGGAGACTTTTCACATACCAAGGATACGACTTGAACCATCTTTGGAAAGGCTCAAGCTTTTTAACAAAAAACCGTTGAGAAAGGTGATGCCCGGCAAAATTCCAATTAATGCAATCCAAAGTTCTCTCTAAATGTCTTGGGACTTGAGAATCCTCAACTCCATTAATATTACGAGGTTTTGCAACCTCTTCCACGACGGTACTCTGCGTACCATCTTTACGCGTTTGTATCGATTTCATAAGTCCTCCGCTGCTGTGGTTTGACCTCCGTAGAGGTAGCTAGACGTTCTGACTAGGCTTTATGGATAGCAGCGCCGCGCGCGCCAAACGCACACAACGCTACTATTCATAATGGCTCATTCTACTATTTTTTGCTTTGCCTGTCAATCATAGCCTTGGTCTAAACATGCTGAGTTTGTTATACTTTTTTAGTATAAAGACTTGATCATTAAACTTTAAATATATGAAAGGCTATGTAGTCAATATCGAGGAAGCAGCGCTTAGCAATGATACATTTCGCACTGTCCTGTATACGACAAGCAATACCCAATTAGTAGTGATGAGTTTAAAGCCTGGCGAAGAAATTGGTTTGGAAGTTCATGGCCAAGATCAGTTTATTCGTATTGAGTCTGCATCTGGAAAAACTATTTTAAATGGTGTCGAACATGATATTAAAGACGGTAGCGCAGTAGTTGTTCCAGCTGGCGTCGAGCACAACATTATCAACACTTCTGAAGAACATATGAAGCTTTATACTCTTTACGCACCGCCGCATCATAAAGATGGGGTTGTGCACGCAACCAAGGAAGATGCGGAAAAAGATGAAGAAAGTTTTGAAGGGCAAACCAGTGAATAAAAAATATTTACTGCCAATTATTTTTGTTGGCCTAGTTTTAGCAATCACAGTCATTTATTTTAACCGCAGCAAAGTCGCGCCGTTAGCTTTTACGCCAACCAAAACTACAACGCAGTTGGCTACATTACCAGCCGGCACAGAAGAAGTGGTGGCAGAAAATTTAAAAATTCCCTGGGAAGTCGCATTTCTGCCGGACGGAACAATGTTAGTGACAGAGCGCACTGGCACTTTAAAACATATTACCTCTGCAACCACAGCGGTGAATGTTGAAGGCGTGGTACACAAAGGCGAAGGCGGTTTGCTGGGAATGGCTTTGCATCCAGATTTTAAAGATAATCATTTTATTTATTTGTACTCCACTACCGCAACTGGTGGCGGATTAACTAATCGCGTGGAGCGATATGTTTACAATAATGAGCAGCTGTCCGATCGCAAAGTTCTATTAGAAGGAATTCCTGGTTCGAGCAATCATGATGGTGGTCGGTTAGCGTTTGGCCCAGATGGCGATTTGTACATCACTACTGGTGATGCTGAAAACTCGGCCAATGCCCAGGATCAAAACTCTTTGGCTGGAAAAATTTTACGCCTCAAAGATGATGGCAGTATTCCCGAAGACAATCCTTTCCACAACGCCACTTATTCCTATGGCCACCGCAACCCGCAAGGACTAGCGTGGGACACCACTGGCCAACTTTGGGCCACAGAACATGGTCCATCAGGCTTGCAAACTGGCTATGACGAGCTAAATCGCATTGAGAAGGGCGCAAATTACGGCTGGCCAACAATCAAGGGCAGCGAGGCCAAAGACGGCTTAATTACGCCTGTATTGAACTCAGGGAGCAAAGAAACCTGGGCCCCAAGCGGAATGGCGTTCTACAAAGGCTTGTTAATATTCAGTGGTTTGCGCGGTGAATCACTCTACTCTACTCCAGTAGCTAATGGCCAAGTGGGCACACTAACTAGCTACTTGCACGAAAAGTACGGCCGCCTCCGCGCCGTAGTTGCAGGACCTGACGGTTTCCTGTATATTACAACGTCGAACACTGACGGCCGCGGCACTCCAAAATCCGGGGACGATAAAGTGATTCGCATCAAACCTAATTTTTAACAAAACTTTATGCTGATAATCGGTATTACCGGGACGATTGGTTCGGGCAAAGGTACAGTCGTAGACTACTTAGTAAATAAATATGGGTTTACGCATTATTCAGTGCGCGCATTTTTGAGTGAAGAAGTTGCTCGCCGCGGAATGCCAGACACACGCGACAGTATGCACATTGTTGGCAATTCTTTACGCACTGAATTTGGTCCAGCATCTACTGCCAACACACTTTACGAACGCGCTTTGCAAAATGGCGGCAATGCCGTGATTGAATCATTGCGCAACATTGAAGAAATTAAATCTTTACAAGCCAAACCGCAGCCGTGTTTAGTGTTAGCCGTAGACGCTGACCAAAAAGTTCGCTACGACAGAGTGATGCTACGCAAAAGTTCTACTGATCATGTTAGTTTTGAAAAGTTTCAAACTGATGAAGCGCGCGAAATGGTAGACGCTGATCCAAATGGAATGAACATTGCGCAGTGCATGCAAATGGCTGATGCGCACTTAAACAACGATGGCGACATTGAAGCCTTACATGCGGCTATCGATAAAATCGTACAGCCGTTGCTATAACACTGGCCGACCAGGCACCTTGGCCTGCGGTTCAGTTGGGTAGTCATTCGGCAAACCGCCGTAATCCGGATATTGCTCTTGCTCAGAATTGTATGACTGCGAGCTTGAAGTTGGCGCAGTAGACTCTGCACCAGGAGAAGGTGTCGTTGCTGGCGGCACTGTTGCATTTGGCACAGATGATGGCGCCGTTAACGGCGAAGGAATAATTGGTTCAACAATTGGTGTTAACAAGCCTTTGTTTAAAGATTTTGGTGCTGCAGAAATCTGTACATCTTTTGGTAACGCATACCATGGGAATGGTTCTAAAATTGTGTTCTTACCAGTTTTAGTAGCAGGCTTGTTAGAACCACGGTCATAAGCAATTTGGACAATTCCGCTTGGCACTGGAAAATCAACTGCGGGTTGCCCAGCTAAAGCCAATTCCATAAACCGATGTTCCATTGGTGCGGCAACGAACACGCCATCTGCACCAGCGTGCATCAAACTGCTATCGTTATTGCCAGCCCACACGCCTGCAGCTAACTGAGGCGTAAAGCACAATGTCCAACCGTCTTTCCAGTTTTGTGTAGTTCCGGTTTTGCAAGCCACAGGTCGGTCTGGGAAAGCCAAGGGCGACTTTTCGCCAAATACAAACGCACGCGATAAGTTGTCTGTCATAATACTTATTAACTCATACACAGCTTCTGGGTTAACGCTTTGCTCCGTGTTCTCGTGATACTCTTCCAAAACTTTGCCGTGTTTATCTTCTATTCTATTAAATGGCGTAGCGCCTTTACCTTTACCGCCATTAGCTAGCACTGCAAATGCTCCAACATGATCAACCAGCTCTACCTCGCAACCGCCAAGCACTAAAGACAATCCGCAATTCTTCAACGGCGAAGTAATGCCTAAGTCATGCGCAGTTTTAACAACTGGCTCAACACCAATAGTTGCCAGGGTGCGCACCGCTGGCACATTCAAACTACCAGCCAATGCTTTGCGAATCGTAATTGTGCCATGATAGCTGCCGTCATAATTTTTCGGCGAGTACGTGCCGCCAGCAGTGGGAAAGCTGATTGGTGCATCTAATACTTTGGTCATGGGGGTCATACCAAACTCTGGTTTGAATCCGGTTAAGTACATGTACGGTTTAAAACTACTGCCTGGTTGACGCTCCGAAGTGGCCACATTTACATTTGGTTCGAACTTGCAATTCACACCTGGCTTACATCCTTTTGGTT
>DATAMW010000019.1:0-2016 GCA_036266555.1 Patescibacteria group bacterium | reverse complement strand
CATTCATTCATATATCTATGATAACAAAAAATCGCCCTGAGGGCGATTTAATAATATTACTCTTCAAGTTGTTTGCCACCGAGTAAGTGGATGTGTAGATGCTGAATAATCTGACCACCTTCTTTGCCATTATTCCATACCAGCTTGTATCCTTTTTCTGCAATGCCTGCTTCAGATGCGTAGTCGCGGGCAGTTAAAATCATTTCGCTAATTAATTCAGAATCAGCTTTGGTTAATTCATTCATAGTAGGGATATGCTTGCGCGATATAACCTGCACATGGACTGGGGCTTTCGGCATGATATCTTGAAAAATTAAAACATTGTCAGTTTCATGCAAAATATTCGAAGCAACTGTTTTGTTGGCAATGCTGCAAAAAATGCAATTTGGGTCAATATCCATGGTTTTACCTTTCAATAATTAGCGCTCTAAACGCTTCTTAACTTCTGCAATAATTTTATCATAAGAAAAGATTTCCTGCATGCCAGACTTCACGTCGCGCAAGATTACCATGTCATCCATGGCTTCTTTTTGACCCATAATTAAAGCAAGTGGAGCTTTGCTCTCTTCTGCCAGCTTAAGTTGATTCTTCACACCAATAGTTCCAAAGTGGTCGTGCACTTTAATATCAACAGCGAGTAGGTCACGGAACAAACGCAGGCTACGTTTGGAAGCCAGCTCGCCTAACGGCACCAAGAACACTTCGCTGTGAATTTCGTGTTTAGCTTCGACTTCAGAAAGTTCCATGGCGCGAGACAACCCTGCTAAGTTACCACTGAATCCAAATGCAGGCATGGCTTTGCCAGTAATATTTTTTAACAACAAGTCGTGGTGAGCAGCTTCGCCAATGACAACTGTCTCGCTCCCCTTTTTATATTTCAAAACTAAGTTTGTACCACTTGACCCTTCTGGCCCAACATACAGTGAATTCAATTGATAAGGTAGGCCAAGCTCGTCCAAGGCTTCTAAAATATCAGTAAATTGTTTGCGGGCATCGGTGTCGAGAAAATCTACAATCGCTGGAGCTTCGGCAATTAGCAATTGGCATCCTACTTGATTACAACGCAACACATTTAACACGCGAGCGCGCAAATGATTGTTACAATTTTCGCATAGCTCAAACTCTTTGCCTTTCAAAAAATCTTTTAGTACATTAGCATACGCTGTTTGCACAGACGCGTCACCTACTGTGTTAATTTCCAAAAG
Source organism: Patescibacteria group bacterium (assembly GCA_036266555.1). Lineage (GTDB taxonomy): Bacteria > Patescibacteriota > Doudnabacteria > UBA920 > UBA920 > UBA920. The sequence continues at coordinate 811 of DATAMW010000019.1, read as the reverse complement.
CACATCTTCTTCACCAAGACCTAAACGCTGAGTCAAATCCCACATGGCGCTAACTACTTGAGCTTCACTCAAATGATTAAACGCACCAAGCACTTCTAAACCAAACTGATAGCTAAAATGCACACTCTGGCGTTCATCAATTTCAGCAACATTACCAATGTACAACCATTTAGACAACGACTGTTCATCTAAAATGATTTTATTTTGCACATAATGACGCAGTACTGATGGCAACACAGCTGAGCGCACGCCCAAAGTCTTGCCGCCCAGTTGAGAGAAAATAATCCGCTCCAAGGCTTCTGGTTGAGTTTTATAAAAATCTGTGTAAACTCTTTCTTCTTCTAAAATTGCTGTTTCTACTGGCTGAAAACCATAGCTTTGAGCAGTGGCGCGCAATTGCTGCAAAATAATGCTCCAGTAAGGATTGGCCTGGGCTGCGATATCACGTAAGCCAGTTATTGCTCCGGCTTTCGGTAACTTAGCAGTAACTACGCCTGATGAAATAGTAGTTTTCTTAGCAGTTTTTTGCATCTATGATTGAGTAAGTTTCTAAAATTTATTGGAAAATGGCAGCTGGGAAGTGCGGGGTGCCAAACGCATTCAATGGGAATACTCGGAGCCAAGCTGTGCCTACTATATCATTCTTTGGCAGAATCCCCCACACGCGTGAGTCGCTGGAAGCGAGGCGGTTGTCACCAAGAACAAAGTATTCATCACTGCCTAATGTCACGAGCTCGTCTTTGCCAAAAGTAATATCTTGGTTGGACAAATAATCTTCTTCTAAAGCTGAGCCATTCGGATGTTCGCTGTT
>DATAMW010000018.1:0-18514 GCA_036266555.1 Patescibacteria group bacterium | reverse complement strand
GACAACTAACTGCTGAAAAAGCCAAGGTGTGGTTGGCAGACAGCAGTTTGACTGGCAAGCTTTACAAAAAAGCTGAGACTGAATTGAACAACGCTGGCTTAACAGTTTACAAAGTCGTGTATGGTGGCAAACCGTTGACTCAGTCCGTAGTTTACAGCGTTAACCACAAACCAAGCACTGCTGACTTTATTGCCAGCAAACTTGATGCCAGCCCAGTTTCGCTTCCTCCCCCAGGAATTAAAATCGATTCCTCAAAAGTTGATGTGATTGTGATTCTTGGCAGCTCAGATGCTGGTGACACAACTAAGTAATATCTTCAGAGAAAAGGTATTTACACGAAGGCAGCGCTTTGTCTCGCCGTGCCTAAAGTAGCACGGCTCGCGCGCTTGCCAACTGCCTTCTTAGCAAATACCTTTTCTCTGATATACGATTTAGTTGACAACATCGAGGTAAAGGTGTACACTTCAGGTACACTTTTTTAATCTAAAAATATGACTACAAAATTTGTTGGCGTAAAAGAGTTCCGCCAAAACATTGCTAAGTTTGCAAAGTCCTCTAAAAAGAACAAACAACGTTTGGTAATTCTTAACCGCAATGTTCCGATCTTTGAAGTGCGTCCTATTTCCGAAAAAGATTTTACATTGGAAAAACTTTCTTCAAAAATCGAACGAGGGCTAAAAGATGTCAAAGCTGGCCGAGTTTATACTCAAGCCCAAGTCATGAAATCTTTAGGTTTGTAAATGAAGTATGCGCTTGAATATTCCAAAGAAGCATTAGAAGATCTTCACGATATCGACCAAACAGAAGCCGCGAAGATTGTTTTAAAATTGGAATACATAATGCGCAGTCAAGTTAATCCCCTTGGCCTCGCGAAAGCGTTAAAAGGAAACTACAAAGGGTTGTACAGATTTCGGATCGGAAATTACAGAGCTATTTTTAGTAAAGATAGCAACGGAAACTTAACAATTATCACTATAATTACTATCGGTCACAGAAAAGATATTTACGAATAAACTATGTCACAACTACCATTACTTGCAATCGTTGGTGAACCCAACGTTGGCAAGTCTACATTAATGAATAAGATATACGGCGAGCGCATTGCAGTCACTTCGGTGGTGGCTGGAACTACGCGCGACCGTCAGTATTTGGACACCGTTTGGAACGGTGTTGATTTTACTATGGTCGACACCGCTGGTGTATCTTTTGGAAATCAACAGGAATTGGAAGCGGAATTGCTTGAACAAATTGACGTAGCTACCGAAGAAGCGAACATGCTGCTCTTAGTAGTAGATGGTAAAGAAGATGCGGAAGTAATTGACCGCAAAGCGATGCTAAAATTCCGCAAACTAAAAAAGCCAATTGTGGTCGCAGTGAACAAACTGGATTCTCCAAAAAACTTGGAAGCAATTATTGCGCCATTCATGCGTATGGGCATTAAGCATGTCTATCCAGTTTCGGCTTTAACCGGCCGCGGCATTGGCGACATGTTGGACCAAGTCGCTTTGGAGCTAAAGAAAATTGCGGTTCCTAAAAAGAATCCTTCGACTGGAATTGCCGTGAGCATTGTTGGGAAACCAAACGTTGGCAAATCTAGTTTGATGAATAAAATTTTAGGCGAAGAGCGCGTAATTGTTTCCCCTATCGCTGGCACCACGCGTACTGCCATAGACACGCGCACAAAAATTGATGGCCAAGTTTACACTTTCATCGACACAGCTGGATTAAAACGCAAAGGCCATCGCCAAGCCCAGCCCGATGTGTTTTCCGGATTCCAAACTTTTAAATCTATCCGCCGCAGCGACGTGGTGTTCTTCTTAATCGATGTGAATGAACCAATTACTAAGCAAGACCAAGTGATTGCTGGAGAAATTTTTGACTTAGCTAAAGGCGTTATCATTATTGCCAACAAGATGGATACGTTTGACGGCAAAGATAATGAAATTAAAGATTACATTCATTTGCACTTCCCGTTCTTGTGGTTCTCTCCTGTGTTTACTTTGTCTGCGAAGACTGGTAAAGGCTTAAAAGATGCGCTCGACGCCATTAAACCGATTTACGAGAATCGCCAAAAAGTGATTGATCAAGAAAAGTTAGATTTAGTGCTTGGCCAAACTATGAAAACCAATCCACCAAAGCGCTTGCGTGACCAACGCGAACCAAAAGTTTTTGGTTTGTCACAAGTGGAAACCAATCCACCAACTTTCCGTTTGGAAGTAAACCGTTCCGGTGCTATTTCCACGCAATATCGCCGCTTCTTGTTGAAGCATTTAATTAAACGCTTGGACTTGTTCGGCACACCAATCAAATTGCATGTGCATCAGAAGGAATAATTTCTAAAAGATAAAAGCCGCGCCTCACAAGGCGCGGCTTTTATTTACTCATTTTGATAGCTACCAGACTGAATGTGCCACAATTTTTGATACTTACCTTCCTGAGCTTTGAGTAATTCTTCGTGCTTGCCTTGTTCAGTAATTTTGCCGTCTTCAATAACCACAATTCTATCCATGGCCATAATTGTCGACAGTCTGTGGGCAATAACAATTGTAGTTTTGCCATGCATCAATGTTTTTAACGCATCTTGAATTAAACTTTCAGATTCAGAATCCAAAGAGCTAGTGGCTTCGTCCAAAACCAAAATTGGTGCGTTCTTTAAAATCGCGCGCGCAATCGCGACGCGCTGGCGTTCCCCACCAGACAATTTTACCCCACGCTCGCCTACTAAGGTTTCGTATTTTTGCCCAAGCTGTTCAATAAATTCATGGCAGTGCGCTGCCTTAGCAGCTGCGATAACTTCTGATTGAGTAGCTTCTGGTTTTGCATAACGAATATTTTCTAAAATACTACGATGGAACAAAATGGGATCTTGCGGTACTAATGACACTTGTTCACGCAACGAAACTTGAGTAACTTTAGAAATATCTTGGCCATCAATTTCGATGCTGCCAGAATTTAGATCGTAAAAGCGGAATAGTAATTTCACAATGGTACTTTTGCCACCGCCAGACGGACCAACCAAAGCCACGCGCTCGCCGCCTGCAATGGCTAAATTAAATTTCTCAAATATAGTAGTTTGTTCTTTGTATGAGAAAGTTGCATCTTTAAAAGCAATGGCACCAGCCTTAACCTGCAAAATTTGCGATGCAGCCCAATCTTGGACTTCGTGAGGGGTCATCAGCATTTCTGTCATTTCGTTAGCATCGGCCATACTCTGATATAGCTGGCGCATGTTTCTGCCAATCCCCCAAATGTTGTGAATCACGGTTAACATATATGCTTGCAACAGCACAAAATCTCCCACAGTAATTTTATCAACTTGCCAAAGTTTTACTGCAACATACATCAGCGCCACTTCCAGAATGATCATACTGCTGCCAGAAAAAATATCTATGTAATTAGATATATCCCAGCTTTTTAAACGGCGGACAAATTGTTCTTGAGTGAGGAGTGAGAAGCCATGCTTTTCTTTTCCTTCCGAAGCGAACACTTTAATTGTGTTGGCATTGGTTATCGTATCTGCCAAATGACCAGTGACGATTGTATCTTGAGCAGAACTGGCTAAATCATACTTGAATCTAAATTTGTTCAGATACAATGAAACAGTGAGATGGAAAACAATCCAAACACCAATTACCAAACCAGCCACTGGAATATTCACCAGTAGTACAATAAAAATAATTACTAAATAAAGAATGGCGCGGCCAGCGCCAAAAATAATTTCATCAGCAATGGTTTCGAAAGCGCGGTCGTATCGACCCATTTTAGAAACTAAACCACCAACAAAATTATTGCTGAAAAATCCTGAGGAGTGATTCAAAACGTAGTTGTAGCAGCTGCGATATAAGTCGCGTTTGGTTTTCGCTTGGAAACGGTTGTTGGCATGCATCAAAAATCTCCAGCCAAGATTGAAAGTTAAACTAGAAATTCCAATGTACAAAACCTGCATTAGCGGTTTGTGCAATGAACCATGGTCGCCAGCAGCAACAAAGTTTAACAGGGCACGATAAAAGAATGGCTGGATACTTTCCGAAGCCATTACTACTGCACTACCGAATACAATAATCGCAATATACAATTTGTATTTTTTGGAGTGCTGCCAAAAAATTCTGAGCGTTTGTTTAGTTGTGGATTGCATGTAAAAAGTGAAGGTTTTATCTATTAGTAATTATACGATATAATGCCCTTATGAAACTAATCGTTGGTTTAGGAAATCCAGGAAATCAATATGAGCAAACCCGCCACAATGCGGGCTTTTTGGCAATTGATTTTTTCTTGAAGAGCCACGAGGCTATTACTTGCCAGAGCAAATTCAACGCACAAATTTGTGAATATCAGAAATCTGGTGCTGACGGCGAAGTAGTAAAAGTCTTCCTTGTGAAGCCGCAGAGCTTTATGAATCTGAGTGGCGAAGTCGTGCGCGAGATTCTATCATTTTACAAACTCGACCATGCCAATGATTTGTTGGTCTTACATGATGAAGTAGATTTTCCAATTGGTACCATTAAAGAAGCGTTCGCTGCTAGTTCCGCTGGCCATAACGGTGTGCAAAATATTATGGATGAACTGGGCACAAAAGATTTTGCCCGCATACGCATTGGTGTGGAGTCCCGCGAAAATCGCGCTGACTTACCTACAGACGCATTTGTGCTCCAAAAGTTTCAACCTGAAGAATTGGAAAAATTGGAAAAAGAAGTTTTTCCAAAGACGAGTGAGCTCATAGAGACATTCATTAAAAGTTAAATAGATAAAATAAAGCCGCGCAGAAATTCATGCGCGGCTTTTGTTTAGGCTTGTGGTCTAAACGGTTTAAGGAGAAACGGCCCTGGCTGATTCCAAAACCTTTTCATCCATTCTAAGATCTTCGAACTTCATGCGATAAGCAATTTCGTGCAGGAAGAATTGAATCTCCAACACTTCACAAGGACGGCCTTCCTCGTTTGGTCGATAAATTTTCTCAACCGTTCCAGGTACTCCATCGTAGACTGTGTGATTACCGTTACTTACAACCTTATCCCCCAAGGAGATTTTCCGGCCGTAATTCGTGATCGAAACTATTCGACCTGTACCTTCTTCGATTTCAAGCTCAAAGCCCGAATCATATTCGATCGCTGTTGCGATCTTCTCTTCTTTGTTATCTGACATAGCTCCTCCGTGTACTAAAATATGATGACTACAAAGTGAAAATAAAACCGCCGAACGGATTGTTGGCGGTACTTATCTGCACTACCCCACCTACAAGTGAGAGCAAGCAAACAAAAGCTTACAAGCTCTACTTGACCGCTAAAATCATTGAATAGGAGGGATGATCAATGAATTCGCGACTTGCAAGTAGGATAGTGAAGACAACGCGACTTATCTCGATAGATTCGATCTTAAATCGTATCGGTAGTATACACTAATTCGCGGTTTTTGTCAATAGCTAGCTTTTGCCCAAAATTCAGCTTTATTTTAGCGAAACTTTAAAATAACTTTAAATAGACTTTATGTGGGTTGTTTTATGCTAAACCCATGACACATTATGACGACACTATCGATCTAGAGCCGCTCTACCTCTATATATTGTCCTTGCTGCCAGTCCGGCAGCTGAAGATATTTGAGCGATGGCGTGAGGCAGCTGGATCGTTTGAAGCCATTTATTTGGCTTCCGAAAAACAATTGGCAGAATTCGGTTTGGGTTTGGAACTAATCATTAAACTTCGCCAAATCAAAACCGAGCACTCCATTGAGAAATTGGCTTTGAGTTTGCAAAGCACAGCGGTCAATACAGTTATGTATGATGATCCGCAATATCCAAGTTTGTTAAAAGAAATTCACGATCCCCCGCCGGTGCTGTTTTACCGCGGGCAACTTGGCGCGCCGGACGAAGCTTGTGTAGCCATTGTTGGCAGCCGCAGCATGAGCACATACGGCAGTTTGATAATGCCGCGCATCACCACGCCGTTAATTAAAGCTGGAGTGACGATTGTTTCTGGTATGGCTTTAGGAATTGACGGCGCTGCGCACGCGCAAAGCGTGAAAGCTACAACACGCACCATTGCCGTGCTCGGCGGAGGCGTAGACGAGGCCAGTGTGTATCCGCGCGGGCACTATAAATTAGCGCAGCAGATTTTAGACTGCGGTGGATTGTTAATTTCAGAACAACCGCCAGGCACACCTGGCCTGCGCCACCACTTTATTGCGCGCAACCGAATTATTGCCGGCCTCAGTTTAGGCGTAGTAATAGTAGAGTGCAAAATTAAAAGTGGCGCGCTTTTGACTGCGGACTATGCTGCAGATTTTAATCGCGCGTTGTATGCCGTGCCTGGCCCAGCGTATTCCAGTTTGAGTGAAGGTCCGCACAATTTAATTCGCAGCGGCGCATGCTTAGTAACAAAAGGCGAGGAAATTTTGGAAGACTTGGCCCTGGCGCTGCCGAAAGTTTCGGAAAAAATTGATGCAGCGCGCAAAAACTCGTTTACCGAAAACGAACTGCTTGTGTTAAAATTCATCTATACCAAGCCTGCGACTGCCGATGCAATTGCAGAGCTGACCAAACTCGACACGCAAACATTAATGCAAACTTTGAGCATGCTTGAGGTGCGTAATGAAATAAAAAACTTGGGCTCTGAGGGTTTTATCAAAACTTCATGAAATTATTCATAAAAATATTTGCAGTAATGTTGGCACTGGCCTTAGTAGCTGGCGGTCTTTACTTGCACACAGGTTACCGCACTGGCGTGAACACTATTGGCAGCGTGAAAAATGATGCGAACACGACCACGTTCCTCGCAGTGGGCGACATCATGCTCTCGCGCGATGTTGCGGCGCAAATGGAACAGCATAACAAAGACGGGTTGTATCCGTTTGCAAATATTTTAGGCCTCCTTAGCAGCACAGATTTTAATTTTGCCAATCTTGAGTCCCCTTTTTCCGGGACAGATGAACAAGATCCAGACCCAAACACCTTTACATTCAACGCGCCGACTTACGCGCTCCGCGGCCTGGTAAAAAATAATTTTAAAGTGTTGAATTTGGCCAACAACCACGCAATGAATCAAGGCAAAGACGGCGTGATGTTCACTAAAAAATATTTATTGGAAAATGATATTCTCGGAATCGGCACTGGCGCGAATGCTGAAGAAGCTTGGCAAGGTGGTGTGTATACTGCTGGCAATGGGACAAAAATTGGTTTTGCTGGTGCCACTTACGGACCAAACACAGAATATTTAGCACAGACCTCGGACTTAGACCATTTAAAAGAAACTGTGGCTCGACTAAAAATGCAGTCAGATTTTGTAGTGGTCACGATGCACGCCGGCGAGGAATATACCCGCGAGCCTACTGCTGCGCAAACTAAATTTGCTCAAGCCGCAATTGATGACGGCGCTGACATTGTCATTGGCGCACATCCGCATTGGATCCAGCCCTTTGAAAAATACAAAGGCAAATACATTTTTTACTCTTTGGGAAATTTCGTGTTCGACCAAAGCTGGAGTCAAGACACCAAAGAAGGCTTAACTTTAAAAATTACTTTAGATAAAACTGCCAAGCAAGTAGTGTTAAAACAAATTGAGTTGGTGCCGGTGATAATAGAGCATAACAGTCAACCGCGCTTAGCCACCGAGGCCGAACAAAAAAGTATATTTAAAAAAATAGGCGCAACCACAAATGTGATCACGCCTCAGTAACAATTTTCTTTCTGAGCATTAGCCGAACAAAATCCCAGTCATGTATTCGAAATCATCGATGAAGTCTGCATCTGCAGATTCGTATATCTCTCGGAGCTTTGGCAACTTCAGTTCAAGGCTCTCACCGCCAAAAGTTAGCACAACCTCGCCGCCAACCCGCATCTCAAGAGTGTGGATCAAAGCTGTCGTCCCCTGCTTAAGAGTAAACTGGCAAATGAAGTTATCGTACTTCGCCATACGCTCTAGTGCATAATCAAGCTGGTCTTTGAATATCCGCCAGCCCTGACTATCTGACTCGCCCACACGCACTATGTTTAATTTCTCTCCGCGCAAGTCACTGCGGTCTGAGTGCGGCAGAATATAGCCAATATCAGCTGCCATAAATGGATAACTGATTCCTCTAACCGTTCTAGTGCCTACCGTAGCGCCGTTACTATTTATACCAAAAAAATGAGTCATACTATTCCCTCCTATTCTTCAACCTTTCGTACTGGAATTTGAACAGTGAGCTCGCGCCCGTGTTCTCCGTTCACATACTTACCAAGCCGATACGAAACCTGATGATTCTTTTGTTCAAGCACGCGCTTGATCTCCATCACCATCGCTTCTGTAAATCCGTTGCTGCAGCGATTCAAGTCGGGAAAGTAATGACAAACATCAACAACTCCTGACTCAGCAAGTGCCAAACGAACCTTGTTTACCAGCTCATTCAAGCCCACTTGCATGCGCTCCAAAATAGAAAATTCCTCAGCGGACATGTCTTCGCGTTGCTTTAAGATATCATTTAAATCCGGGCACTTCAGCTCAAAAGCATTGTTCACATATTTATCCTCCTCAACAAGATTTATTATGCTACCATTAATGTAAGAATTTGACAAGACTGCGAGCTCTAGGCTAGAATCCATTTTGTAACTTAAAAACTTTTATAAATTTTCAATGGCAAAAGATTTAATCATTGTAGAATCACCTACAAAAGCAAAAACAATTTCCAAATTCCTTGACGGCAAATACGAAGTCGAGGCGAGTTTTGGTCATGTCCGCGATTTGCCGAAATCCAAACTGTCCATTGATGTAGAACACAATTTTGAACCACAATACGTCATTGCGCCAAAAGCTAAAGAGATCATTGCCAAGCTCAAAAGCATGGCCAAGCATGCCCCCTCTATTATATTGGCAACTGATGAAGACCGCGAAGGAGAAGCTATCTCCTGGCATTTAGTAGAGGCCTTGGGTTTGAAATATGATAATCCAAAATTAAAGCGCATTGTTTTCCACGAAATTACTAAAACCGCGATTGATCATGCTTTGGAAACTCCTCGCGCGATTGATTTGAATTTAGTCGATGCTCAGCAGGCGCGCCGTGTTTTGGACCGCCTGGTTGGATATGAACTTTCCCCATTCCTATGGCGTAAAATCCGTTATGGGCTCTCTGCCGGCCGTGTACAGTCTGTAGCAGTGCGTTTAATAGTAGAGCGTGAGCGTGAAATCCAAGCTTTTAAGGCTGAGGAGTATTGGAGCATCGAAGCGCAGCTTTCTAAAGTTGCTGGAGACGACATTGTGTTTACTTCTAAGCTCGCAAAAATTGATGACAAAGCCGTTGGTAAAATGGGCATCTCCAGTGAAGCTCAGGCTAAGGGAATTACTGCGGATCTAAAGGATGCCAAATACGTTGTCTCTGACATTACGAAAAAAGAAGTAAAGCGCAATCCGTCTGCGCCGTTCATTACATCTACATTACAGCAAGAAGCAGCGCGCAAACTCGGCTTTAGCGCTAAGCAAACTATGGCTGTAGCGCAAGGTTTATACGAAAAAGGGTTCATTACCTACATGCGTACTGATAGTTTGAACTTAGCTAAGTCTGCTTTGGAACAAGCGCAAGAAGTGATTCTTGCAGAATTTGGAAAAGAATATGGGTTGAGCGAGCCACGGGTGTTTACTAACAAAAGCAAAGGGGCGCAGGAAGCGCACGAAGCGATTCGTCCAACCGACTTAACACTGTTACCACAAAATTTAAAAACTTCTGAACGCAACGCGCATCGTTTATACGATTTAATTTGGAAACGCACGATTGCTTCTCAAATGCCGCAAGCAATTTTTGATCAAACCGGTGTTGATATTGCAGCTGGCCCTAACGCCGCGCCGACAAAATATACTTTCCGTGCCAATGGCCAAGTTGTGAAATTCGACGGATTCATTCGGGCTTACACCGAAGGCACAGATGAAAAATCTGAAGATGAAATCGAAGGCGCATTGCCAGAACTATCAGTTAAAGAAATGTTAAAGTTGATTGAGCTGCAGCCGAATCAACATTTTACAGAACCGCCTCCCCGCTACACCGATGCGACTCTAATTAAAACTTTGGAAGCGGCTGGTGTTGGTCGTCCGTCTACATATGCGCCGACTTTAACTACCATTCAAGATCGCGGTTACGTTACGAAAGAAGATAAAAAATACGCCCCAACCGATGAAGGTTACTTAGTAACCGACATGTTAGTGGCGCACTTCCCGGAAATTGTTGATCTAAACTTTACTTCTCAAATTGAAGAACAGTTCGACGACATCGCTGAAGGCAAACGCAAATGGGTACCAGTCATTGCCGACTTCTACGGACCATTCAAAGCGCACTTAGTTGAAAAAGAAAAAACAGTTGAAAAGCAGATTGAACTATCCGATGTCCCCTGCCCTCATTGCAGCAAAATGATGTTGATCAAATACGGACGCATGGGAAAATTCTTAGCTTGTCCAGAAGAAGGCAGCAAAGTGACTTTGCCAATGCCAGAAGAAGCTGCGCAAATTAAAGAGCTTGAAGAAAAAACTAAAGGTGAAGTTTGTCCAATTTGTGGCGGGCCAATGAAAGTGCATCGTGGCCGCTTTGGATTTTTCCTTGGTTGCGCTGACTATCCAAAGTGTAAGGGCATTATGAAAATTTGGAACAAAACTGGTTTTAAATGTCCGATGTGTTTGGAATCCGCGGATCGTCGCGACAAACCTGGTGATGTTGTAGAAAAGAAAAGCCGTGGTCGTGGCAAACCATTCTGGGCTTGTACCTTATGGCCGGACTGTACTTTAATTTTGAATGTAAAACCTGAATCTGAAGTGCAATTGCAAGAACTGTACACAGAATTTAAAAACAAACCAAAAGATGGCAAAGGCGGTAAAGGCAAAGCCAAGCGCAAGCCTGCTGCGAAGAAACGTGTAACAAAAAAATCTGCGCCAACAGAAACCGAAGCCACAACTGAAGTTGAATCAAAAGAAGAAACCGCTGAATAAGCGGTTTTGACTTTTTCAATTACTTTTGATAAAGTAACAAATCAACAGGAGGAAATATGTCAATCGAAATCACTATCAACAGAGGAGATTCTTCTTTGCTTCCACCAATCATTACGGCCATATGGCGTGAACTGATACCGCCGTTAAGTGGTGATGTTATATCATATAGCGTTGTCGAACAAAACGGTATGCCCACCTTGCTACTGTTTGCTTCTCGCGGAGTAGGAACGGGAACACTTGTTCCCAACTCGGACTCAATGAATGTCACGAAGGAACTTGGCCCATTCATACAAAGATGGCTCAGAGAGAATGAACCGTCGGAAAAGCCTGCGCCTGGAATCGGGGGCTCCTACTTCAAAGGATTTTGGCTATCCAACGAGAATCTAGGGCCTCAAAAAGGAGTAGATCCGATCCTCGCCATAAAACCTATGTGGATCTTCTACGAGAAATAAATGTGATTCATCTCTGTTAAGCCGGGTCTCTTTTGATCCGGCTTTTTTAAATTTCAAAGCTGACACCACGGGCGCTTGAAAAAAATAAGCCGCTGAGCTCTCAGCGGCTTTTGAAAACCAAAAAAGTTTTAATCCTTCTTTAGCAGGGCACTAAATCTCTCGAAAGATGCATCCATTGCGGCTTCATGCTCAGCCTCTGTTGGAACCGGCTGACCATGGACAATCAGACCTCGACCTTCATGGCTCAATGTTCCTGAATAGCAACAAGGTCGTAGTTTTAGAACTTCAGTAACTTCTTCTGGTTTACATCCCAGGTCCTTAGCTAACTTATCATTTAAAAAGTCATCAAGATGTGACATAGTCCTCCTCACTGTACTGGTAAATCTCAATATCATTATACATATTCACCCCTTGAAAAAAAAGCGCAGATGCGCTAAAATTGTTGAGTATTTATAAATTTGCAGCTACGGGTCTGTAGCTCAGTTGGTAGAGCAGTGGCCTTTTAAGCCATTTGTCGCGGGTTCGAATCCCGCCGGACCCACCATCAAACCGTCACTCGGCGGTTTTTATGTTAATATAAAATTATGCTTTTAGAAACTTTTGATAAATTTTTAGATTACGAATTATTAGACACAGGCGACGGCCACCGCTTAGAACAGTGGGGTGCGATTCGCCTTAAGCGACCTGATCCGCAAATTATTTGGCAACCGAGTTTGCCTGCACGCGAATGGGATTCTGCAAGTGCCGAATTCATTGGCGGTGGTGAACGTGGCCGCTGGATGAAAAAATCTACTATCCCCGCAAAGTGGGATGTGTATTTTCGACCTGATGTAAAATTAGTTGCAAAACTAACGCCTTTCAAACACACTGGAATTTTTGCAGAGCAAGCATCAAACTGGGAATGGATGACAGAAATAGTTGGCCAAGCCAATGCCTCCAGCACCGGCCCGTTGAAAATTTTAAACCTGTTCGCCTACACCGGCGGCGCTACTATGGTGCTCACCCGCCTCGGCCACAAAGTTACGCATGTTGATGCCAGTAAACCTGCCATCGCCTGGGCGAAAGAAAATCAGTTTGCCAATAAATTTCCTGCAGATAGTATCCGCTGGATTTTAGATGACGCTGTAAAATTTGTGCAGCGCGAATTAAACCGCGGCGAAACTTACGACGCAATAATTATGGATCCGCCTGCATTCGGGCATTCCCCTTCTGGCAAAACTTGGAAGTTCAATCGCGACTTGCCTGAACTGCTTAAACAGAGTGTGTCATTGCTTTCCAAAGACGCGAAGTTTTTACTGATCAATGGCTATGCTACAAATTCCTCTGCAATTTCTTTAGGCAATATTTTAGAAGACGCTATGACTAAACGCGCGGATCTAGGCGGTGCTATGGAATTTGGCGAACTTTGTTTAAAACAAAAAACCGGCCGAAAAATTTCGACCGGAATTTTCGCCAGATGGCGAAGTTAAATTATTGTAGTGGCAAATTCGTCGGTACACTCGGGGTTGCTGGCGTGTTAGTCGGCGCAGAATAATAGTCAGGCAATTCATTTACAAAAGGCAGACTTGGTTGATTGTCATTAACGCCGTTGTCTGCACCGTCGCTGTTATCAGGATCATCTTGTACGACAAGATTCTTGCGACGAGTTAACCAACTGTACAAAACAGGAGTGGTAAACAAAGACAGGATACCAGAACTAAGAATACCGAAGATCACCACAATCGACAGACCGCGCCAGAACGGCGAGAACACAGCCAATGGCAGCAAGCCAGCCAACGCTGTAACCTTAGTCAAAATAATTGGACGGAAACGAATCCCGGAAGCAATCGCGATTGCTTCTTTTTTATCCATACCTTCTTTAACTTTACGGTTCGCGTAATCAATTAAGAAGATACCTACGTTCTCCGCAATACCGATTACCATCAGAATACCAATGGTTTCCAAGAAGCCAAACTGGCCGCCAGCAAAGAATGCCAATGCTGGGAACACGCCAATCAGAATTAACGGCACTGCGAAAAGAATGATCAACGGCTGCAAGAACGAGCGGAAGAACACCACGAATACCACGTACGTGACCAAAATTGATAACGCGATTGCTAGGAACAACTGCTGGAATGATTTTTCAAATTCATTTACACCAGTACGATCTTCAAACGCGCGGTCAGACACGCCCAACTCTTGCGTGTGAGATTTGGACCAGTCTGTAATTTCGCGCTGAACGTTAATGGCGTCGCGACTGTCGTTTAAGCGCGCGCTGACTTGTGCATAGCGGTCGCCTTGTGCACGACGGATCGAACCTGGTACGGCTTCTTCTTTAACTGTTGCCACATCGCCTACCTTCACAGGACCAGCTGGGCCAAACACTTCCACAGACTGCAGTGCTTCTACTGTAGTTGGCTTGGCATCGGTTGGGACGCGCAAGACTACATCACGTTCATCAATATTGTATAAAGTTTTTTCGCCTAACAGAGCAGCGACTTGGCCGTACACTGATGCAGCGCTCACGCCACGCGCCGCGGTTTTTTCCTGGTCAACTGTCACAACTAGCTCGTTGCTGGTCTGGTCACTGTCGGTAATGACACCTGCGACTTCATTATAGCTACGTAGTTGCTCAGCAATTTTTTGAGTCGCAGCTTTTAATTTTTCTGGATCGTTTTCAAAGACTTTTACAGAAACTGGGTAACTGTCTTCTGGTGGACCCGCACCAAACTCTAACGCCAACGAACGATCGCCAAATTTGGCTTTCAATTGGTCTTGTAAACGCTTAGCAATTTCCGGGCTCTTGGCGTCACGATCTTTTGGATCTTTCAAAGTAATAAATACGCTTAAAGTGTCACTGGAACTAGCGCCACCTAAATCTTTGTAAAAGAAATTCTGAATTTCTGATACATGATCTTTCAAAATATTTTCTACATCTGCAGTTTGCTGGGCAAGCTGAGAGTCAGTTTGGTTCGATGGACGCGGCACAGAAATTTGCATGAACTGTACATCATCAGGTTTAGCAAATTGCACCTGACGAATTTGCCCACTAGCAAACAACGCTGCAGACACACCAATTGGAATTGCTAACCCAAGAATGATAACCACAATTTGCAACCAAGTGTGCTTTAACACGTAACGGTTAGTGCGGATAAACCAACGCGCAATTGGCCACAGCGTGTGAATGTCGTCTTCATCATGCAAGTGGTCTGTCGGCTTGGCTTTCAAAAACTTAGACGCTGCCCAAGTTAAGAAAATCAGTGGCACGAAGTAAGATGCGATCAAGGCTGGGAATACAGTAATCGGAATGTACTTAATAATTTGACCAAAAGTACCGCCAACAATACTGAATGGAATAAATACAATCATAGAAGTTAGCACGGCAATGAACAAGCCTAGGCCGATCACATCTATGGAACGCAGTACCGCAGACTTGCCTTTCAAACCGATTTCCATGTAACGCTTAATGGATTCGAGTACTACGATCGCTGGATCCACAATTAAGCCCAGCACCAAAATGAACGAGAACAACACTAAGGTGTTCATGTGCACGCCCATCAAATTTAAAGTAATGAATGTGAATAAGAATGATAGTGGAATTGATAGTGCAGAAATTATTGCACTGCGCCAATCTAAGAACAACAACATTCCGATAATCAACAGCCAAATACCACCGAACAAATAACCAACATAACCAATCGGGCTCTTGGTATCCCACTTGGAACCAATCGCAGCATGCACAATTTCATCAACTTGATTTTGCGCATCCTTGGCTTGGTTGAACATCAATGTGTAATCGCTCTTACCGTCTGGCGCGCGGGTTTCGCTCACCACTTTTTCAACTTCTTTACCCACGCTTAAAATATCCGCATCAGATTCTAATCGGATTTCGTACAGCAACGCTGGTTGAATTTTAAATTTGTTATCAGCATCATCTAAGTAACCTACACGATGGATGTCTTTGCCAGCATCATAACCAATGTACACCGAAGCGATGTCGCCTAGTTTCGCAATGCGTGCTGGCATGGCTTCGCCTTGAGCAGGAATAGAAATCGCAATATTGCGAACGTCTTCTAGGTTGTGCAAAGTCGCAGCGCCGGACACAGGAATTTCTTTCCCATTGATAGCGCTTTGACCAAGTGGAAAACCAATATTCGCAGTTTGAATTTGCTGGGTAATTGCCGGCAATTGATACTGCGGCGGCAACTCAATATATATTTTTTCTGAAACACCGCTAATATCTGTAAAACTCTTTACACCTTTGACTGCCAAAAGTTTTGTTTCTAATTCTTTAGCTTGAGTTTTTAAATCCAGCAAAGTTTTTGGACCAGACACAGCCACAGTAAACGGTGCGCCGCCTGTATCAGGTACAAAAATAGTTGGCTCTTTCACACCTTCCGGCAAAGTCACAGAAGCCAATTTGGTGCGCGCATCTTGAATTGCTAAGTTTACATCCACACCTTCATTAAAACTTAACAAAACTACAGAAGCGTTTGTCTGCGAAGTTGATGTCACTTCTTTCACGCCTTTCAAATCGCGCAACGCGTTTTCCACTGGCACAGTCACAGTGTCGTTAATAGTTTCTGGACCAGCGCCTGGAACTACAGTCGAAACCACAGCAATTGGCACAGTAATTTCCGGGAAACCTTCCACGTGCAGCTGCCAAAAACTGCCAGCGCCAACAATAACAATGATTGCCAAAAGAATTGCAGTTAGCTGCTTTTGTTCTAAGAAAAACTTCACGATGCGGGCCGTTGTACCAAGTTTTGAATTGATCATATAAAGAAAAAATAAATTACTTAAAAAGCCCTTAATTATAGCTATTTAAGGGCTTCTTGTCAAGGTGATTGAGATTTTGAGCGCGTGCTAGTTGTCGAGCTGGTCGGAAACGAATCGCCCCACTAAAATTAAGAAAATAATTGGCGCGAGCAACCAGATGAACCCAGCGTTCGGGTGCAAGAACAAAAATTGAATTAACGGTGTAAAACTATTTTTAATCTGGTCAGGCAAATAGCTCAAGACGATGTTTATAAGCAAACCAACTTGTAGCACTGTAAAAATTAAAGTGAACGGTAGCGCGAGAATCTGACGGCCATCAGCTGTAGAACGAAACGCATATCTTCCCAAGAAAACAAAGAACACCAGGAACAGTACTGCGAATGCGGCCAGTTGCGCCATGGAAGATGAACCAGCAATGTTAAATTTATCTGCCGCAAGATGAGAAAGGAACGGCGCTTTAATGACCAACAGCTGCGCCATATAAGTACAAACCAAAATGAGCAGCATGCGTCCCCTGCCTGCGGCGAATGCAAATAACACACTAGCCACTAACCAGAACGCCAAAATAAACAAATCCCACGATGGAGAATGCCAGTTGAATGTGTGTATTAAGAGTTGAATTTGTCCCATTTGTTTCGGTTTTGTTTGCGTTTTGTTTCAGCGCGGTTCGTTTTCTATATTATATCACAAAAACCTAGAAACTATCTTTAATAGACTCCCAAAAAGATTTATTCACTTCCACGGTTTCGCCTTCGAGCTCAGCGATCTGCTTCATGAGCTCAGTTTCTTTTTTACTTAGCTTGTTTGGGATGACCACGCGCGCGGTTATCAACAAATCTCCACGCTTCCCGCCCGCGCCATGGCTGCGATGATCCAAGTCCGGCACGCCTTTGCCAGCCACCTTAAACACTTTGCCTGGCTGCGTACCAGCTGGGATTTTTAATTCAATTTCCCCGTCCAAAGTTTGCACTTTAACCTTTGCACCTAACGCGGCTTGGGTAAAACTAATCGGCACCGAAGTGCGCAAAGTCGTACCGTCACGAACAAATTCTTTGTGCGGCTTTACGCGAATATTAATATATAAATCTCCTGGCTGTGAGCCGCGATAACCAACTTCGCCTTCGCCGTTAATGCGGATGCGCTGATTGTTATCAATGCCAGCAGGAATTTGTACTTCCAAAGTTTTTTCCTGACGGAAAAAGCCCTCGCCCTTACAAGTTTCGCAAGGGACTTCGGGAATTTTGCCATCGCCACCACAACGATCACAAGCTACAGCCGACTGTACTGCGCCGAAAATTGTATTGCGTTGGGTTTTAATTTGGCCTTGACCATGACACACCGGACAAGTCACAACTTTTGTGCCTGGCTTTGCACCAGACCCGTCGCAAGTTTTGCATTTATCTTTTTTCTCTAAAGTGATATTTCGCTTCACACCAAAAACTGCATCTTCAAAACTAATTGTTAACGGCATTTCTAAATCAATGCCGCGATTGCGACGTTCTGAGCGCTGACCACGAGAACCAAAAATGTCGCCGAAAATATCGCCGAAGTCAAAATCTACGCCGCCGGCAAAACCACCGAACGGATTTTGGCCGCCACCAAATGGATTGCCACCTTGCCCACCGAACCCAGCGCCGTATCCTGGGCCACCACCTTGGCGTTGAGCATCTTCAAAAGTCTGCCCGTACTGATCGTACTGACTTTTCTTTTCCGAATCCGACAGCACCTGATACGCTTCGTTCACTTCTTTGAACTTGGCATCATTCTCGCTATTAGCGCCTTGGCCTTTATCGGGGTGATATTTATGGGCTAATTTGCGATAAGCCTTCTTGATCTCGTCGGCCGACGCATCTTTTTTAATTCCTAAAGTTTCGTAATAATTTTGTGGCATGGGTTGTTAATTTGGGGTAGTTGCGCAATTTTTAGTTTTGGGTCTATAATCTATCTAGTAAGTGAAACAAGGAGGACTAACTATACGAAAGCACTTAGCGAAAGGACATTCTTTGCACCACGAGACATCGACTGATTTTGGCTCGCGGAACGTGTCTCACTAGTTCTCAGGGTAGAACAAACATAGAGCGACAGAACGCGTTATGTTGGACGGCTTTCTCCGTTTACTTCTATCTTGAAGAGCAGCCAAACAAGAGTCAACCCCCCAGTATGCATTTCTCAATTGGTTAAACCTACAGCGCATCTTCAGGGGGCACCTCGCTTAGTTGTTTATTCTTCTTTTTGAATGGTTATACGGATCGAAGGCAACCTTCCTCAGGTTGCCTTCTTATTTTATCTATTTATTGTCTTCGTCTTTCGGCACTTCTGTATATTCTGCATCAACTGGTTTGTCGTCTGCGCCAATTTCTTTTTCAG
>DATAMW010000017.1:0-3117 GCA_036266555.1 Patescibacteria group bacterium | reverse complement strand
ATTTTAATAGAAATTAACTTTTTAAATATATGCATGCAGATCAAGAATTCTACGGCACAACTACCATAGGGGAGCGTGGCCAAATTGTGATTCCTCAAGAAGCTCGCAAAGCTATGAAACTAAAAAATGCAGACAAACTGTTAGCTTTTGGCATGGGAAACGATATGCTAGTACTGGCAAAAGTCTCCCAGCTACAAAAGTTTGCAAAGAATTTATCAACAAAATTAAGCACGTTACAGGTGGCAATTGACAGCGCCAAGCCAGCTAAGAAGAAAGGAAAGAAATAATGAATGTAGATACTTCGGCTTTAGATTTAACAACTCCGGAAAAAGCGCCTGCACAAACTCCGGACACAATGCAGCACCAATCATTCCTACGCAAGTGGGGTGGCTTAGTAGTGCTGAGTTTAGCGTTGGCAATTATTATTATTGATACAACGCTTTTAAACGTTAGTTTGCGCACTATTATTAATGACCTGCACACTGACCTAAAGAGCATGCAGTGGGTTATTACAATTTACTCATTAATTTTGGCAGCGTTTACTATTACCGGCGGCCGTTTGGGTGACTTCTTTGGTCGCAAGCGCATGTTTTTGGCTGGTGCAGTTATTTTTGCTGTGGGTTCGTTGTTAGCTTCTTTGAGCACAAACATTGGCATGATGGTGGCTGGTGAAGCAATTATTGAAGGACTAGGAGCAGCATTAATGATGCCCGCTACAGCTTCTTTGTTAGTAACAAACTTTAAGGGCCGCGACCGCTCCATTGCGTTTGGTGTATGGGGTGGTATTGCTGCAGCATCTTCGGCGATTGGGCCAATTTTAGGTGGCTGGTTAACCACAAACTATTCGTGGCGCTGGGGTTTCCGTATTAATATTTTCGTAGTAGCGCTGGTATTGGCTGGTGCGTTTTTGATTAAAGAAAATCATGCGCTACGCCAAAAAGCGAAAATCGATTTTATCGGAATTTTACTTTCTGCTACTGGTCTGCTTTCGTTAGTATTTGCTTTTATTCAAGCTTCAACATTTGGCTGGTTTAAAACTAAAGCACCGTTAATTCTGTTTCATCATACTTTGAATTTGGGCAGTCTTTCAGCAACACCAGTATTCTTGGCTTTAGGTGTAATTATTTTAACAGCGTTTGTTTTCTGGGAACGTGCATACGAAGCGAAAGGCAAGACGCCGTTGTTGTCTTTGCACTTGTTTAGAAATAGCGCGTTCGTTTCTGGGGCATCTACTATGGCAGTCTTGGCCCTTGGTCAAGCTGGATTATTTTTTGCAATCCCAGTATTCCTACAAGCGGTTCGTCATTTAGATGCGCTTCACACTGGCTTAACACTTTTGCCAATGTCGATTGCATTGTTAGTAGCGGCGCCGTTGTCTGCGTTCTTAAATAAATATATTAATCCAAAACGATTAATCCAAGCCGGATTATCTTTAAGCATTTTAGCTTTCATTGTGTTACGCGCTGGTTTGAATATTGATTCAACAGTGTGGTCGTTAGCACCAGGCTTTATCATTTTTGGATTTGGTATGGGGCTGATAATGGCGCAAGTCAGTAACTTAACTTTGTCAGCAGTTTCGCCGCAGGAGGCAGGGGAGGCGTCTGGGGTGAACAACACGTTGCGTATGGTTGGTCAGACTTTAGGCTCTGCGATTCTGGGAGCGATTTTGCTTTCTGCGCTTTTGACCAACGTGACTAAAGGTATTCAAGATAGCACAGCTATTCCTAACCAGGCCAAGCAGGGAATTGAGCAAAATATTGCTGATCATGTTTCCAGTATTTCTTTTGGTGCTCAGCAAGATAACTCCAGCACTGTACCCAAAGTTATTAGAGATGAGCTAGCTACGATTACTAATCAAGCTACGGTCGATGCGAATAAAACGGTGATGGTTTACGGCACGATCTTTATTTTCTTAGGTTTGCTAGTTTCAACACGATTGCCAAGTCATGCGGCCGATCATTCAACGGAAACGCCTGGTACAGGTGAAGGGTCCGCTGAAGGCTCGGGTGAGGGAGAAGGCGCGCCAAGCGATGACAACTTAGCTGAGGCTGAGGCAGAAGAAGCAATCGCTATTTCACCAATTGCCGTGGCTATGGCTGAGGCTCCGGAAAATGATCATGTGGTTTCTAAGCGCACTGGTAGAATTTTAGTGTGGGGAGGAATTGGAGTAATTGCAGTTTTGGGAATTATTTTCATGTCTGTGTGGGCAAGTAATAATGATACTAAAGACTCCTCGTACAAACCTGTAGTGATAGAAGAAACAGCTCCGAACTCAAATACTAATTCGGAAAATTCTGCGCCAGTGGTAACACCTCAACCAGTAGAAACACCTGCGCCAGTTGCAGAGCCAACTCCAGTCGTTACGCCGCCTACTACTACGCCGGCTGCGCCAACTCCAGCGCCATCTGTTCCGCCAGCAACAACTGCAGCGTATACAAATTCTAATTTGCATTTTAGTTTTGCTAAACCAAGCGATTGGACTGTTGTAAAAGATAGCAATGGCGAAGTGGTATTTAAAGCTGCGAATGGTTTGTACAATGTACAATCATCTAGTGTGTCAAATGGCGACATGGCAAGTTTGAAAACTTTCTTGGAGAGCCGACCAAATTTGCACAACGTGACTTTATCAAAATTTGGTAATCGCGATGCGTATTGGTTTAACATCGATGGCTCGTACCAAACCGGTTATGCATTCTTAGAAAATGGCAGATTGTATTATGTGCTGGGCGCGAGTTCAGAAAAAACTGCACTCGGCAGTTTAACTATTTTCTAAAATCTAAAATATTGATAAAATAAAAACCCTGGTTATGCCAGGGTTTTTTGTTGATTAAGAATTGAACAGTTGAATGGTTTCTATGATTTCGTCTTGCACGCCTTCGATGCAGTCGTAGAGTTTGATCTCTTCGGCATCAACCCAAGCGAAATTAGTGAACGCGCCTTCTTCTAATACCACATTACCGCTCTTGTATTTGGCCGCGAACTTTACGAGCAGTACTGGGATTCCGTCTGGGCGCACATAGGCCACATTGTTGATGTATTTAATTTCGTCTTCGATTTCCACGCCAGCTTCTTCGCGCACTTCGCGGGCGAGCAAGTCTTCGATCGCGTCTTGGAAAT
>DATAMW010000016.1:0-18114 GCA_036266555.1 Patescibacteria group bacterium | reverse complement strand
GCTTATGGTTGAGCCTTTAAAAGCTTTTCGCGCAGAAGTGGTAGACAGTACCAATACCTTTACAGCTAATAATTCTCAAAATGCTCTGGCAGATACAATCAAGCCGATCGTGTTATTAATTTTGACTATTGCTTCGTTCTTTGCATTCCTGGCAGTAGCAGCGTTCTTAGCCGTGCGGTTAGTGGCCTTGTGGGTGTTGTATATGGTATCGCCAATTGCTTATGCAGGTTCAATTATGCCTGGTCTGGAGAAGTACGCCAGCATGTGGTGGAGTGAGTTTATTAAGTACGCCATGTTGACCCCGATTTTAGTATTCTTCTTGAACATTGGGGCGTTAATGGCTACAGTTTTTTCTGGTCAAAACAATTCGTTATTTAGGTTTAGTGATTCTTTATTACCTGGTGATATTGTAGTTGGTGGTTTAACTATTGCCACCCACTTCATTGTGTTGATTTTCATCTTTGCTGGGATGAAGTTTGCGACTAGCATCGGCGTGGTTGGTGGTAAAGAAATTGTTGGCGCAGCGAAGAAAGGCTTCAACTTTGTTGCGAAAACGTTACCTATGGCAGCCAAGAATTATGCTAGCGATAAAGCCTCTACTGCTTTAGCAGATAGAGACATGAAAGGTGCTGCTAAAGGTTTAAGCGCACTAACGCATCCGTTGCAATTTGGCCAGGCTGTGAAAAAGAAATTTATAGATGTCCCAGGGGAAGAACGCAAAAAGCGCGAAGCAGAGAGAATTGGTAGCATTCCATACTTAACTCAATTGAAGAAAAAGGGTAATCCGTTAAATGAGTTTAGAGATCACGGTAAGGAAAAGAATTATGGTGACTTAGGCTCTGCGGAACTTGCTGAGGAATTAAAGAATGGTGTTAAAAAAGGCAAAGGCAAAGATGCTGGTGCCGCTTTGTTAGGTTTGGCAAAGACTGGTGACTTTGATTCAATTTTAAATGCAATTGGCACAGCAAAAGATAAAAATTATAATCACGATGCCGCTGGCTTGAATGCTGCTATTGATGATATCCAAAAAGAAATGGGCTTTACTGATGAGCAAGCAACAGCCTTTAAAGCGAACATGCACACTCAGGCTCAGAAAAATGATAAGACTATTCACTACTCTGGTGGCGCAGAATTTAAAGATGGTAAATGGAATCCGTTTAAGTCCAACGGTACAACCACTGCTGATAATCCAATGGGCGGCAGGTTTGAAGGTGAAGATCGTGAGAAATGGCTTCGCAGTCAGGTAGATGGACGTTTGGAACACGGCATATCAGAAGACCTGAAAAAGACCAGCCTTGATGCCATGATCACTAAAAATACTAACGGCGATATCACTGGGTTCACAGATAGTCAGATTGGAGTATTTGCTAAAACTGACTTTGCCAACTTGAGTCCGAAAGCAATTGAGAAATATCGAGATCAAGGTGGTAAGTATGATAAGTTAAAACAAGCATATCAGGAGCAGTATACTAGTGGCGAAGGTGAGTTGAGATTAAGAGAAGACATGAAAGCGCAATCTAGAGTTCAAGGCGTTGAATTAAGTGATGACGACATTACAGATAAAATCAATTTCCTTAACAACGAATTGTTCGGCGACCAAACACCAAATGCTAATCGTACTCAAACTGGAGCTAATGAACCTGATCAAGGTGGGGGCAGACGCCCAATGGCTGGCTTTGGCCGCGGTGCTGATGGCGCTGCGCGCACTGCTCCAAGCACTGCTGATAGAAATAGAGAAGCGGCTGGCAATAATCCGAATCCTCCAGCTACTCCAACAGCATCTGCTGCACCAACTGCTTCAGCTGCACCTTCAACCATTAATGTTCAGGCTAATCAAACAGAGTCGCGAATTCCTAAAGCAGATAGCCAATCTTCCTCAGGTGGTAAGCGCGCAGTGAATGTTGTAAATAATATTTCCGGAACAGGTGGCGCAGCCGGTGGCATTGTTTATGGATCTCCAAGAAATGATCAATCGCCAAGCTTGAGCCAACCATTGGATCCATTGAAACTTGGTAAAGCAGAAATCATCGAAGGTAACAGCACTAATATTCAATCGGATAAAAAATCTAAACCAATTCAAGGATTCGTTAGAACCCAATCTGTTTCTACCCCAGCATCAGTAACGCCAATTAATCCTTCTACAGAACCGACCAATCCAAAATTAGACGATACATTGCTTGGTAAAAATGTAGATAGCTCTGCAGTTCAAAAAGGCGCCAACCCTAAGTCATTGCAACAACCAACACAACAACAGCCAAAATCTTCTCAGCCAAAACCACAACCACCGCGTACTAATCAACTAGAATCAAATTCACCAACGGCGTTAAAGAACGCGCTTGAAAAAGATAGAGATATAGACAAAAAACCAGAGGTTTCAAAAGAGGCGAAGGCACTAAAAGAAAAACTTGATGCAGGAAAACCAGTCGAGCCCACAACTCCTGCGACTCCTCCTGCAACTCCGCCTGCAACCCCAACAAACGAAACACCAAAACCAACACAAGAATAGTTAACTATGTTTACTTACAACGAAGTTGAAGAACAATTAAAAAAATCCCACTGGCCAGAACAGTCAGTGCAAGATTTGTTACCAGTCCTGCCGCAGCTTGGCAAGTGGTCACTTTCGTATGTATGGCAAATGTTAAACAATGGTGATGGCGACGTGGCTGCTCCACAAATTTCCAGAATAATTTCTCAGCAACCGCAGTGGTATCAATCTTTAAAAAATAATAATCCTGATGGAATAATCAGCACTATTAATAGTGCGATGAGCAAAGACGAAGAATTTTCCCAGCGCGCTTTACTGGCGAATATTTTAGACATTCGCAGTAATAAAACTTTAGCTGAACTGGTGAGTAAAGATTTATCAAATACTTTTGACCAAGTTGAAATTAAATATTTGATAAATGTCCCTCCAATAGAAATTGTTTCCTTGCTCACTTCGCGGATTAGTAATCTAATTAACATCGCGGATTTAGCCATGGAAATTAAGCGCTACTGTTATTATAGAGATAGCTTAGACAATACTGATCCGGAAGTTTTGCGTTTTAAGGAAGCATTGCAAAATAATAAACAATTAATTGGCAGCGATCCAAAATCGGTTAAAGATTGGATCCAAGATTTTTTGCAATCAGCATCAACTTCGCAGGATCGCTCTACTTACAATGTGGCGCACTATACTAGCACTAGTCCTTTGGCGCAAAAATTAAGCAGCCGCGAATTAATTGCTTTGTCTGAAATTTTGCAATTGTACAACTGGTTATTGCAGCCGTATGTTACGGAATCAGAAGTAATCAACTATGAACAACAACGATTGGGTGCAGCTAGCGCTGATGAAGTAGAACAACCTCAGCCACGGCCTCTGTCGCGACCAACACCGTCTGCATCTTTAACTCGGCCAGCTGCGCGCCCTCAGCCAGAACCGTCGAACGCACAAGATGATGCTAAGAGTCTGACTCATCAAAAAGGGAAGTATGGATATAAAGAACCAGGAAATGAAATTAGCTTAACTGATGCTGCTAAAATTCACGATTTGATTAGCGGGAAATCAAAAAATCTGAGTGTGCGCGGTGTCACTATGGATCCAACGAATGTGAGAGTTGAAGAAGAGCGTGAACGTATTAATAGTGAGCGTGCAAAAGCAGCGGCTTCTATCCAATCGAAATTAGCAGAATTGCGTAAACGAAATCAAAAAACTCAATAGTATGGTTAACGCAAATAAAATCGAAACAATTCGCAAAAATATTCAAACCAGTAAACTGCTTTCAGATCATGAAAAAGCAGATTGGTTAAACTTGCTTGAGTTAATGAATGATAAGCAGCTTGGCGAGTTGGAAGAAATTTTAGCAGCTGAGCCTCAGCCTACTCCTGTTCAGGCCTCGACTGCCGCGCCTGCACTTAATCCGAACATGCCACCATTAAGTCATATTGCAAATATCCCTACAGGAGTTGATATGGGTCGCGCAGTGCTCCCGCCGCCACCGCCAAAACCTCGACCGCAGTTTACTGCTCCGCCCCCGCCAGTACCACAGCCGCAGAAACCATTAACTGTACGACCAACTCCGTCGCCGAATTTGAATGCGCCTGCGAGCTTGAATGCGCAGCAGCAACTCATTCAAAGACTGGGTACTAAAAAAGAGTTACCGCCACAGCCGCCTAGCAAGCCGGAAATTTATAAAGCTCCAGTTGCTCCTCATTCAGAATCGCAAGCGGTATTTTCTATTCAAAATACAGAAGATTTGCGAAAAATGAATTTACAAACCTTGCGCAGCTTTAGCTATGGATCAATTATGGATTGTGTGCACAAAGCTGTAACTAAAGATGGTTATTTCCCGGTTTTGCACTTAATTGAAGCGAGTTTATTGTTTCAAACTTACATTAATTCAGGAATATCACGCTTGCGCGATCCGGATCTAGTCCGAGCAGATGCTTTCACTCAACCAGAGCTTGAGTTCATGACAGACCTGCTGCGCAACATGCGATTTAATAGTTGGTAATATGATATAATATAGACATTATGCAATTCCCAGTCCCACAATTTACAGATGTAGAAGACAGAATTATTGGTTCTTTAACCTTTAAGCAATTTGGAATTGTCTTTTTTGCTGCTTTAGCAACGTTTGCGATTTACACTATTAGTAAAAATGTTTTTGCAACAGTTGTGGCTGGACTTTTACTAGGCGTGCCATCATTAGCTTTAAGTTTTGGCAAACTAAACGGCCGACCATTGTATTCAAGCGCTGGTAATTTTGTTCGCTTCCTCTTTGGGGCAAAATTATACTTGTTTCATAAACAAGCGCAAACAGTTTCTGAGCAAAAAATCCCTGTCACTGTAAAAGAAGAAAAAGCCCCGAAAGATCGCCAAGCTACAGCAGTGAAAATTAAAGAACTTAATTATATTTTGCAACAGCAAGCATCAGAAGAAAATACTTTGCTACAAAGAATTCAAGAAAATAAATTAGCTGAGTCGAAATAATCGTTACAGAAACACAAATGGCAGACACAAAAACGAAATCTAAACCACAAATCGGTAATCCTACGCAAAGCTTTTTAAAGTTTTCCGAAATTCGTGATGACACTATTATTATGCAGGATGGAACTTTGCGTGCTGTGCTAACAGTGTCGAGCACAAACTTTGATTTGAAAAGTGAGGAAGAACAGAACGCTTTAATTTATGCGTATCAACGATTTTTGAATTCATTGGAATTCCACATCCAAATTATTTTGCAATCTCGTAAAATGGATATTGCTGACTACACAGGCAAGCTGAAAATTTTAATGGATAAGCAAACCAATGAATTGTTGCGCATGCAAACTGGTGAATACATTGAATTTATTAATCGTTTGGTAGAATCTGCCAACGTGATGAACAAAAATTTCTATGTAGTTATTCCTTACGAGATGAGTGTTAAACCCGTGGGCGGCGGATTGTTCAGCAAGTTTTTTGGTACTGGCAAAACTCAGCAAATTAGTTCACGAGAGAAAGCCTATTTAGATTATCGCAAGGCGCTGGACGAGCGAGCGAGCACGATTGCTTCTAACTTGGGGAGTTCGGGTTTGCGCGTAGTGCGGCTCAACACTGATCAATTAATTGAATTAGTTTATAACTCATATAATTTTGGTGCTGGCCCTGCTATTGATGCGAGTCAGTTGCCAAACGTGACAATTACTCCGGAGGAAGAAAAATAATGGGACTATTTACTTTAAAAAAATCTGAATTAGATAAAAAGCGCGACGAACTCGAGCACTTAAAAGGCCAAATCTCGGCTGACTCAAAATTAGCAGAAGTAGAAAAAGAGTTAAGTGCTGGGTTAACAACCTTAAAAGATTTGCTCGCACCATCGAGTTTGCGATTTACAAACTCCTACTTTGAAATTAACGGCAAGTTTGCGCGCACGTTTTTTGCTTTGGCTTATCCGCGTTTCCTGTCTTCTAACTGGTTGAGTTTTATTATCAACTCGGAAAGTGCGTTGGATGTTTCCATGTTTATTTATCCAGTTGACTCCGGTATTGTGTTAAAGAAACTCAAATCTAAGGTAGGGGAAATTGGTTCGCAGATTATGGTGGAGCAGGAAAAAGGCTTAGTGCGTAATCCGTTGCTAGAAACTGCGTATCATGATGTAGAAGAATTGCGCGACTCTTTGCAGCAGGGCACAGAGCGCTACTTCCGATTTGCTTTGTACTTTACGCTTTACTCAGATACTTTAGAGGAACTTGATAAAAACTCCGGCATTTTAGAAAGCGCATTAGGAGCAAAACTCGTGGTTACTAAACGCGCCATGTTAGCCACAGAACCAGGCTTTAACTCAACTTTACCGCTTGGTTTAGATGAATTAAATATTGCTAATAATTTAAATACCAGTCCGTTGTCGAGTACTTTCCCGTTTGTGTCTTCGGACTTAACTGGTAACGACGGCATTTTGTACGGTATTAATAGACACAATAACAGCTTGGTGTTGTTCGACCGGTTCCAAATGGAAAACGCCAACTTTGTGGTGTTCGCGAAATCTGGTGCTGGAAAATCTTACGCCATTAAATTAGAAATTTTGCGTTCACTCATGGTGGGTGTGGAAGTTATTGTGGTAGATCCGGAAAATGAATATCAGCATTTAGCCGAAGCTGTGGGCGGTACATATTTAAATATTTCTTTAAACTCTGATTTTCGTATTAATCCATTCGATTTACCAACTAGTGTGGCAGATGAAGACCCTGCAGATATTTTACGCAGCGCGGTCATTAGCTTACTTGGATTAATGGGATTAATTTTAGGAAAACTTGATCCAACAGAAGAAGCATTTTTGGATAAAGCGATTTGGGCAACCTATGCTAAAAAAGATATTTCCGAAACTTCTGATTTTCGTACTGCCGAAATGCCAGTTATGGCTGACTTAATTGAAGTATTGGGCGGGATTGTTGGTGCAGAAAGTTTAGCGCAGCGGTTAGAAAAGTTTACTAGTGGGACCTTTGCAGGACTTTTGAACCAGCCAACCAACGTACAACTTAACAACCAGTTATTGGTATTCTCCATTCGCGATTTAGAAGATCAACTTCGCCCAATTGCTATGTACATTATTTTGGGACACATTTGGAACTTGGTCCGTAGCGAATTAAAGAAGCGTATTTTGGTCCTAGATGAAGCCTGGATCATGATGCAACACGAAGATTCTGCTCGCTTCGTATTCGGAATTGCTAAACGCGCCCGCAAATACTACTTAGGACTTACGACTATTACCCAGGACGTTGCTGACTTCATGGCTAGTCCGTACGGCAAACCAATTGTGACAAACTCATCAATTCAACTGTTGTTAAAACAAAGTCCAGCAGCGATTAACATTGTGGCAGAAACTTTTTTCCTAACTGAAGGCGAAAAGTATTTACTTTTGGAAAGCGACGTTGGCGAAGGGATTTTCTTTGCTGGCTTAAAACACGCAGCTATCAAGATTTATGCTTCATACGTTGAGGATCAAATTATCACTACGGATCCAAAACAGTTATTGGAAATCCAAGAGAGCAAAGATAAGTTAGCAAGTTAGCCATGCGCTTGCTTTTAGATGACGACAGTAATAGAGCCTCGGATGCTGGGTTCAAGGGCAATGTAAAACGAGTTCAGGAAACTGATTCTGAGCTTTTTAATGATGACTACGAATCGAATGAGCCAGCGGTTAGTGAGTCTGTTACAACCCCAGCGGAAAGTTTTAATAATTTTGAAACTAAAAATCAACCGGAAACGCAACGCCGTAGCGGTTTAATCGAACAAGCTAAGCAAAACTTACAAAAGGGGAAGGATTATCTGAATGGAAAAAATGATGAGAATTCGGAAAGCGAACTTCATGATGATTCTCCAAAAGGCCGCGAGCGCTTAAGAGAATTCCAAAAGCAAAAAGCCCGTGATTTTGCCTCAAAAAAAATTGGGCAAAAAATTGGTGACGAAGGCATGCGCGCTGGGTTTGAAAAAGGCTTAAGCAAGAGTGCGAGCTCTTTAGCAAAAGATAAAATAACTCGTAAGGCCACCAAAGAAGTTGGAGAAAAAGCAGTCAAAGAAGTTGCGAAAAAAGCTGGCCAGCAAGCGGGTAAAGCTGCAGCCACGGCTGCGGTTGATACACTTGGCGCAGCCACTGGCGTAGAAACGTTTGGTTTGGGTTTTGTGCTAGCGTTTTTGCTAAACATTGCTATTAGTTTAGGTTTGAACGACGCGTTTGACGCCTACGACGCCTATAAAGATGGCGATGAAAAGCAAGCCAGATTCTTAGCTGTACGCGCTGCCGCTAAAGTCGGCATGTTCATTTATTTGCTAATTACTTTTGGATTCATGATTAGCATTGGCGGTATCTTTTTTGCTGTACCATTAATTATTTTGCTGAACATTTATATGTTGGCTGGGATGTTTTTCAAAAGCATTGGGGTGCTGCAAGGCTTGGTTTGGTGGGAAATTGGCATTGTGTTGCTTATCGATCTATTCGGTTTTCTCATTCTCGCTGCCTTCATCGGTGCTTTAGGATACTGGCTGTGCAATTCCAGCGGTTTGGGTAGTGGCGGTGTGACTGGGGCAATAGCAGGGGCGGTTGCATCACTTTACGATTGGTGGAACCAAAGTTCAGCTGGGTCTGTGGCTGCGGACTTTTGCAAATACGTGCAAGGCGGCACTTAGGTTGACCGCGCGAAAATTTTGAGAATTTGCATAAAAAATGGTATACTGTAGAAAAGTTATTCTATTGAAATTAAAAGTAAAACGTAGTGAATAAAAGAGCTATTGCCATTCTTGGCGCAATTTTTATCCTGATTGTTGGTACATTGGGATTTTTGATTTACTCTCGCAGTAAGTCGAAAAATACAGCCACAGAAACAAATACCAACACTAATACCACTCCTGTAGCCCCAGTGGAAGAAACTCCTGCAGTGCAGCCAGAGCCAGAAGCGGCACCTGCTCAAGCTTTACGCTTAACTGATGACCCAGTTATTTCGCCAATTTTGTTTTACACTGGAGCAGGAATTTCCTATTTCAATAGCCAAGGTCAGTTGTTCCAAACAGATCTAGATGTTAAAAATGCCACAGCTTTGCTTAGCAACAAGCGCGAACTTTCTATTGCATTGAAAGCTGGAATTAGCAAAATTATTTGGCCACCTGCTGGCAATAGTTTTATTGCTCAAACCGGTACTGCAACCAAGCCTTCTTGGAGTTATTATGATAGCACCAAGGCTGCTTATTCTGATCTGCCTTCTCAGGTTTACAGTATTGATTGGTTGCCGAGCGGCGATAAAGTCGTGCTTGTTTGGGTAGATGCTAATGGCAAAGCGTCTTTGCAATATGCTAATCCTGATGCTAGCGGTTATCAAACTTTAACAACATTTTATCAATCTGATAATTTAATTAGTGTTTCTCCAGATGGAAAAAATGTTTTGTTCTATCGTAATCAAACTGCAGACAACACCAAAAACACCATCAACATGGTTTCTACAGATGGTAAAAACTTTTCTGCAGTTGTAAAAGATGGTTATAACTTTGGTGTACAGTGGAGTCCTGATAGCAAAAAGTTTTTATTTACCAAGCGTGATAGCGGCACTCAAAAATTTGCACTATGGGTCGCTGATCTTGCTACTGGTGATGTCCGCAACCTTGGTGTGTTTACTTCTCAGACTAAAGCCGTGTGGTCTAAAGATAGTTCGATTGTGTATGCTGGCGTGCCAACCACAGGAGTAGCTGGGCAAGGCCTAACTCAAGATACCATTCAAAAAATTACTATTAGCAGCGGCCAGTTGCAAGAGTTAGCTCCTGGCGTTGCTGTGGATGTAGAGGATTTATTCTTAAGTAGTGATGAAAGTGTATTGTTCTTCCGAAATGCCCAAGACAATGCTCTTTACTATATCCCAACTTCTAAATAAAGTTAGAAACTAAAATCCATAACCTTTATCAAGCGAACGCATCTGAGTATGAGGCGTATAAACTAACTAAGTGAGATATGCACGAAGTTAAGTGAGCTGATAAATGGTTATGGATTTTATCGTCTAAAACTTTATGTAGACTTTATCTGGTATATGGTAATATAAATATTATGCCTGTGAAATTGAAAAAACAATTCGTTTGTACTAATTGCGGAAATGCCACGCCTAAGTGGCAGGGGCGCTGCCCGCAATGCGGGGAATGGAATACTTTGGCTGAACAAATGGTTAAAACCGCAGCCAGTACTGGACTTTCTAAATCTAGCCCAGGGGCAGGGTTTTCTGGCCAAACTCAGCAGCTTTCTGAGGTAGTAGAACACGCTCAGAGCCGATTTTTGTCTGGTTTAGGGGAATTCGACAGCGTGCTCGGAGGCGGCTTAGTACAGGGCAGTTTAGTGCTTTTGGGCGGAGATCCAGGCATTGGCAAATCCACTTTAGCCTTACAATTGGCAAGTAATATTGCAGCAGGCAACGAACATGGCAATAAAAGCGTTTTGTACGTGTCAGGCGAGGAATCTGCGCAGCAAATTAAAATGCGTAGCGCTCGGTTAAGTGCAGGCGCAGACATGGCTATTTTGACAGAAACTGACCTCGATGTAGTAGTAGCAACTGTAGAAAACACTCAGCCAAATTTAGTTATCATCGATTCTATTCAAACTTTAAATTCCACTTCTGTAAATGGCGTGGTTGGTGGGGTGTCGCAACTGTCATACAGCACGAATGCATTAATGCGTTTGGCTAAAGCGAACAACGTGGCCATTATTTTAATCGGGCATGTGACCAAGGAAGGTATGTTGGCTGGACCGAAAACTATTGAGCACATGGTAGACGTGGTGTTGTATTTGGAAGGTGATAGATTCGGCGCGTTGCGATTATTGCGCAGCAGCAAAAATCGTTTCGGCAGCGTGGGGGAAGTGGGAATTTTTGAAATGAATGAATCTGGTTTAGTGGAAGTGCCGAATCCCTCTGCAATGTTTTTGGAACATCGTGATAAGCCGTTGCCTGGCAGTTGTGTGACTGCAACTATTGAAGGGAATAAAGTGTTGTTAATCGAAATTCAGGCGTTAACTAATACGACGACATTAAGTTATCCACGGCGCGTGGCATCTGGGTTTGATGCCAACCGGTTGCAGTTGCTCCTAGCAATTATGCAAAAATCTTTGAACATCAATTTATCTAACCAAGATGTGTATGTAAATGTGGCTGGTGGTTACAAAGTGCAAGAGCGTGCTGCAGACTTGCCGGTGGTAATGGCAATATTGTCTTCGTATTACGGCAAAGCGATTCCTGCAGGAACAATTGCGTTTGGAGAAGTTGGTTTGCTGGGTGAAGTGCGCAATGTTTCGCAACTCGACAAACGTTCCAAAGAAGCCAAGAAGCTTGGCTTTGATAAACTGGTTAGCGCTAAAGATACCAAAACTTTAAAAGATATAAAAATAAAATAGCGGTGTTTTAAAAAATTGGCAAAGTAAAAAGGCTTATCATTCAGGACAAATGATAAGCCTTTCGTTTGAGGTGGGACGTTTTTACACAAAGCGCGACGAGTATGGATAGTGATGGACTATCCTCGCCATATCCGATCCGAAGCTCGTGCTGGCCTGGGCAGCGTACATTTTTTGCTTGATCTTTACTTCCCCAATTGGGGGATTGTCCGGATCGATATCCTCAGTGAGGAACAAAACTTCGCTGCCGCTGATAACGACATCTGACCTGCCAGGGACTCGCTTGAAGAATCCAATGTTCATAATAATCTCCTCTTTGATTGTGGTAGTTTTTGTTTTTCGAAAAACAGTGTGAACTTGAATGTATAGGCACTCTCAAATCAACACCTTATCTTTATACCACAAAATAGCCTTGTTTGTCAATAGCGGTGGATATTTCCGTTATTCCGCGTGAATATCAGCTAAATATTGGGTGGCTGCGGCTTGTAGACCAGGTGATTTCATCAATTTCGGGTCAGTTTGATGAATTTCCGCAGCAATATCACGCGCTGCCAGTAGCGCTTTAACAGTAATAAATTTCGGGAATCGGAACATAAAGCCGCTTTGTTCTTTGCCAAACAGGTCGCCAAAGCCGCGCTCTTCTAAATCTAGCTTGGCTAATTCAAAGCCGTCGTTAATTTTGGCCAACGCATTTAAACGTTTGGTATCTTGTTGACTGTCCTGCGTAGTAAACAAAAAACATTCGCAATCAAAATTATTTCTGCCAATTCGTCCTCGCAACTGATGCAATTGCGCTAAGCCAAATCGTTCACTGCCTTCAATAATCATAGCTGTAGCATTAGGTATGTCGATACCGATTTCAATTACAGAGGTTGCTACTAAGATATCTATTTTACCTGATGCAAATTCTGCCATAACTTTTTCTTTGTCCGCGCCTTTCATTTTTCCATAGAGCAAACCCAAACGCAGTTTTGGAAACACATCTTTTTGCAAACGAGTAAATTCTTTTTTTACAGAACGCACCTCGCTGCTTTCGGTGTCCTCCACGCGCGGAGTTACAACAAAGGCTTGGTGACCAGCTGCAATTTCTTTCTTCACAAACTCGTAAGCTTGGTCGCGTTTCGATTCCGGCACTACCGAAGTTCGCACTGGTTTTCTTCCAGTGGGCACATGACTTAAAGTTGATACTGATAAATCTGCATACAATGACATTGCAAGTGTTCGCGGGATCGGGGTTGCAGACATAGACAGTAAATGCGGTCGGCTAGTTTTGTGCCCAGATTTTTGCGAACTAGAATCGTGAAAAAGAAAACTACGCTGACTAACACCAAACCGATGCTGCTCATCAATTATTACCAAACCTAATTTATGGAACTCAGTCTTGCCTTGCAACAGCGCATGCGTACCAATACAAATTTTTATTTCTCCAGATTTAATTTGCGTAGCTAATTCAGCGCGCGTAATTTCCTGGCCATTAGTATTGGCAAACGTGCGGGTCAGCAAGGCAATGCCTTCACCAGAACCAAGCACAGAGCGAAAAGTATCATAGTGCTGCTTAGCTAAAATTTCGGTTGGTGCCAAGAGCGCGGTCTGAAAACCTGAACCCGCGGTTTGCAGCGCAGCTAAAATAGCTACAATAGTTTTGCCACTGCCAACGTCGCCTTGGAGCAGGCGATTCATTGGTGCTCCGGTTTCCATATCCTGAAAAATATCCCAAGCTGCGCGCTTCTGTGATGGTGTTAAAGTGAACGGTAGGGTGCTTAAAAAAGTTTTTACTTGCTCAATGTTTGGTTTAACTGCAATTCCAACTTCTTTGTCTTTAATGTCTTTATTCAAAAGTACAGCCAGTTGTTGGGGTAAAATGTCATCTACGGCAATGCGGAAGCGCGCGGCATCAATCTGCTCATCTGTTTCCGGGAAGTGCAAATGCGTAATAGCTTCTGGTAAAGGCACTAATTTGGCCTTCTTAGCAATTGGTTTGGGGATATAATCTTCCAACTCAGCGGCAGCCGGCAGGCTCTCCTTTACCAGTTTCCGCAAAGTGCGTAGCGGAACTAAATCGCTGCGTTTATAAATTGGTACTAAACGACCCGTGTGCAATCCGCCGCTTACTCCGGCCTCTGTATCTTCGTCATCAATTTTATTTAGCAACTCATAGGCAGGGTTCGACAGCTGTAATGTTTTGTATCGACCAACTTGGCCGGACAAAATTAATTCATCACCAACTTTTATTTGCTTTGCAATCCAAGTTTGATTAAACCAGATCGCTTTAATCGTGCCAGTGCCATCTTCCAAAGTTGCTTCGGCGTAAGATACTCGTCCGCGAAATCCAAAATTACTTTTAATATTTTTCACCCGCCCAACAATTGTTACTACATCACCTTCAATTGCTTGACCGATGTTTACCTTCTTGCGGTAATCCATGTAGCGAGTAGGGAAGTTGTATAACAAATCTGCCACAGTGGAAATTTTCAAAGTCGCAAACGCTTTGGTAAAAGCGCTGCCCACTCCAAGTAAATTTTTAATATCAATGTCCGCCATGTAACTGCAGTTTAGTTTAGTATAAAAAAGCCCGCAACCAGCGGGACTTTTCGAAGCAATTAAAACTTAATGCGATGAGAAATTTTTTGCGCCACTGTTTCCTGCTGATCTTCTTTTTCTGGCAACAACTCAGACAGAATGTCGTGGACCTCATCTGCATCTTGGTCTTCCAATTCAATCGACAACTCATGATTCAAATATGCAGTCGTCTCGATGTTTAAAGTTTTATGATCCTCTGTATCAACAATCCAAAACTGCTTGATGTTGTTGTAGGGGATTTGCGTATCATCAATATGCAAACCAAGCGTGCTAATTTTCACTGTCACTACACTTGGACGGTGCAAAGCAAACGCACCAAACATTCCGGAAATAATGGCTACGCTAATTGCGCCGAACCAATCCTTTTGTAAAATCTGATAAATAATTAATAAAGCAATTACCACTGCTGAAATGATAAACCAGGCCGCATTTTTAGGATAGTCCCTAAATTCCGGTGCGCGCCATTCGATAATTGTTTCTGGATCTTTTCTTGCCATGTTTTTGTTTTATTTCCGTAACCATTGGACCAACAACCACACCTCGTGTGTTTGCCAATCCACTGGCGGAGAGGAAGGGATTCGAACCCTTGGAGGAGTTTACCCTCAGTAGTTTTCAAGACTACCGCACTAGACCACTATGCGACCTCTCCATGCCGCACCTTTATATTATAGCGGAATAATGGATTTTAGTATATTGCTCAATAAGTAGGCAGGTTTCGGGGTAAAAGACCTCCTGGTGTGCATGCAGTCTTGTAGGAGATACTCTTCGCCTGTGCTCTTCAGAACATATAACCAATCGTAAGCATTTTTCTTTGGTTTTTTAATAACATAACCAGTTGAATTGGAATGAATGCGTCTTAAATCAACTTCCCGAATACTAGTATATCGTACCTGGATTCTTTTGAGGCCATTAGGTGTATCGATAATCAAATCATACGCAGCCGACTCTGTTACAGGAATTGAAACGTCATAGCCTAATTTTGTGAATGTTGCTATCGCTTGAGAGACAGCGATATCACCTTTTCGTTGAGTAGTACGCATATTGTAATTATACTGGTATGGGCAACCGCTGTAAAATAGCAAAAACAAAAACAGGCCATACTCTAGATAAGGCCTGTTTTTTTGTAATTTCTGTTTCTGAAGTACTATCGTTTCGGAGCAAAGGGCTGCAAATTTTACAGCCAAATGTCCCAAAGCGATCTAGAAAGAAATTATTGATTGTATTGTTGAGTACTTGGTTCAGTAATGAAGCTGCCAGTAGCTTTAGTTGGTGCTACTTCTGGTTCTGGTACAGTTGTTTCTGGAATCGGATCAACTGGCTTCACTACAGGTTTTATAATTGGTTTAGTAGAAGGAGTAGTTATGGAATCACCTTTGACTGTACCATCTTGCCCATCATCAGTAGTGGCTGTTAACAAAATGATTTGCTTAGCAACTAAAGTACCGTTTTCAATTCGCGTACCAATTACAGTAACACGACCGGAGATTGTCATTAAGTCTGTATCTAAACTGTTAGTATTTTGGCCATCGAGATTGGTAATAGTAGTGTGATCGTTGATAGTGAAAATATTTTTCTCCACTGTAATTTTCGTATCGTTGAAGTAAGAGACGTTGCCAGTCACAGAAACTTTGTTCGGCATGTCTGCTAAAGCTTGATCGTTCACAGTAGCAATGATTTTTGCTAAAGTCACATCATTTTTCTTGCTGTCTTCCAATGCAGAAGAGGCAATGGTTTTGCCACTGTCAGTATCACTGTTTTCGCTTAAGTCAGCTAACACATCTTTTTGCTGCTTGTTAATTGCTACCAAATTTTCTAACAGAGTAGAATCCTGTTTAGAGATAGCATTCGCGGTAGCAATTGGACCAGCTTCGGCAAAAGTTTTTTCTGTTTGCGATTTTAACTCAGCAATAGCTAGAGTTTCGCTTTCTTCATTGCCTTCGCTAGCTGCTTGTTTAACTTCGTTAATTCGCTTTTGCATGAATTCAACGTGCAAGCTAGCGACTTCGTTTGGATCGCGGGTTAAGCTCAAGCGGGCTTTTTCAGTGGCGCGCTTTAAAGTGTAAAGTTTTTCCCCAGGGATTGCGCCGTCAGTAGCATTCACAATAGTGCGACCGCCGATTAGCATCACTACTAAAGCAATTGGAATTACAGCAACGCGGAAATATTTAAACCATTCCACAAAACCTTTGCTGGCTGCCACTTGATCGGCAAAGCGATAAGCTTTGTATGGAGTTGGGGGAGTTAGTTTTGGAATTCCCATTCCTAATTCGGCAACAAAAAGCAGGCCTTCCAACTGTTGTTGGTAGCCTTCATAGCTTTGCGCAATCGCTTGAGCAGATTCGCCTTGTTGTAGGCGCTGTAAAGCTTGTGCAAATATTTCGTCTGGAATTTGGTTAAGATTGGTCATTTAATTAGGAAAGGTTTGATTGAGAATTTTCTGCCACTGCGTCGATGAGTTCTTTCAGTTTGGCAATCGCTCGGTGTTGAATTACTCGGATTGCGCCTTCAGTCTTGTCCATCATTTGGGCGATCACATCGTTGTCTATATCTTCCAAGAATTTTAGTTTGATAACTTGCTGTTGTTCTGGTGTTAGTTCTCTTAAAATTTTGATAAATAGAGTTTGCTGCGTTTGCAAGTTTACGATATCAACAATATTGGTTTCGTACTCTAAAGTATTTTCTACTTCTTCAAGAGGCACTAACTGTTTTTTGCGGCGATAGTAGTCAATCACTTGATTGCGCGCAATTTGAAACAGCCACCCTTCAAACGCTGCGACCTGTTCAAGGTCACGCAGTTTTTTGAACAATTTCACAAACACATCTTCAGTTAAGTCTTCAGCAGTTTCTTTGTGGGAAACGCGAAAAAAAATAAACCGATAGATTCGTTCGAAGTAGGTGTTGTACAAGTCAGTCAGAGCAGTCTCAGAACCGGCCTGGGCCTGGCGCAAAGTTTGTTCTAGTTTGCCTTGGGATATTTCATTGGAATGAGCAGTGTCATTCATATAGACGGCCGGTTTCTGGCTTTGTTACAGTTAATTTTGGTATCAGAAAGGTGATAAAATTGCCCTAAAGTTCTTATATTGTAGCATAATGTTCATTTAGGAAATATGACTCAGAAATGTTAATATGAAGTTATGGAAGAATATTTAGAATTTGCGAAAAAACTTGCTAAAGAGGCTGAGGAAATAGCTTTAAAGTATTTCAGTTTTGAAACTGAAACTACGTGGAAAAGTGATAGTAGCCCATTAACCAAAGCTGATACAGAAATAAACAACTTAGTTATAAAAAGGATTAACGAAACATATCCGAGTCACAGTGTCTATGGAGAAGAAAAAAGTGATGTAAAAGAAGGCTCTCAATACATTTGGGTATGTGATCCAATAGACGGGACCATGGCTTTTTCAGTCGGGTTACCATTATTTGTTTTTTCTATTGCTTTAGTGGACCAATCTAATGGACAGCCACTCTTGGGCTTAGTGAATGACCCTATAATGAAAAGTATGTATTGGGCATATAAAGGTGGTGGAGCATTTAGAAATAATGTAAAAATTTTTGTATCCAAAGATACGAATTTAAAAAATTCTTACTTTACCATTGGCGCCTCTGGGAGATCTATCGGGTTTTCATATTTACCCCCTCTTAAAATGTTATATGAAAAAATGTGTATAGTCATGAATTATCCATCTATTATTTATGGCGCAATTCAAGTTGCAAATGGAAAATATGCTGGTTCTGTATTTTTTGGTAAGTCTGGCCACGATGTAGCAGCGCTTAAAATCATTACTGAAGAGGCCGGCGGTAAAGTTACAGATTTAAACGGAGAAGAGCGAAGATATGATAAAGATGGACTTGGTTGCATAGTTTCCAATGGGGTTCTTCATGATGCAATACTGGAGTGTGCCAAAACTGGGAAATTGTAATTTATAAAATTTAGTGGATTAACTAAATAAGAACGACATAAGTCGTTCTTATTTGCGGAGAGAGGGGCGTTCGCTTGCGCTCCGGCATCCACTGTCCGCAACCAGTGGAATACCAACCATGCTGCGCATGATTACTATTCCACTGGCGGAGAGGGAGGGATTCGAACCCTCGGTACGGCTTTACAACCGTACATCGGTTTAGCAAACCGACGCACTAGGCCACTATGCGACCTCTCCAT
>DATAMW010000015.1:0-10734 GCA_036266555.1 Patescibacteria group bacterium | reverse complement strand
ATAGACAAACCTGTGTTGTTGGTTTCATCATTTGCAAGATCAATTTCCAAAGCAGTGTACACGCTCGGTACTTCACCGGCGAACGCAACGTCAACCACTGGACCAATAACTTGTGCTACTGTGCCGTCTGTAATTTGCGCGTCGCTTGAAGCGGTAGGCGCGGTATTCATTTTTTCAATTGTTTTAGCCATAAGTTTTGAGTTAATTTATTCCAGTGCGATTCTACCAGCGGTAATTTCTGAGAGCTCAGTAGTAATCTTATTTTGTCTAAGTTGGTTAAAGGTTAAGGTTAAGTCGTCTATTAAGTCGCCAGCTGCTTCGGTCGCATTCTTCATCATTACCATGCGGGCCGAGTGTTCCGATGCATCACTTTCGAGAATTGCCTGATAAATCTGACTTTCGAGTACCCTTGGTAGTAAATGTTCCAGTACAGCAGAGCGCGTGGGTTCAAATACGAATTCAAATGTGCTAGTTTTGGTTTCCTCGGCTGCCTCGCTTTCCCAACTAAACGGCAGTAGCACTTTCGCAGTTGGTTGTTGTTGCAAAGTCGAAACAAAATGATTATACACTACGAGAATTTTTTTGTACTCACCTGACTTGTAGGCGTCGGAGATCATTTTTACAATCGGATAGATGTCTTTAACTTGCTCCGTGCTATCGTGTTTTGTAAATTGAGCAATTAAGTTTCGTTCGGTTCTGGAAACTGCTTCGCTTCCCTTTTTCCCAATTGCAATTACTTCGCCAACTAATTCTGGCTCGCCGAGTTCCAACTCTTTCAACTTGTTGAACAGGTTTGAGTTGAATCCGCCCACTAGGCCTTTGTTAGTTGTCACTAATACTATCCCTAACTTCTTAGCGTGCTCGTGCTGTTTCAATAACGGGTTTTCATATTTTGATACATCACCAAGACCAGCAATTAGCTCACTAGCTAATTCTGAATATGTTCGGCTGGCCATTGTGGCATTCTGCGCTTTGCGCATTTTGGCAGCCGAAACCATTTGCATAGCTCGCGTAATTTTCCGCGTGCTTTTAATGGATTTTATTCGTCTGGTTAATTCTTGAGTTGATGGCATGGTTTATTTACTCCACCCCTGCTTAAAGGCCTCAATCGAGGTCTTTAATTTTGCCTCGGTTTCATCAGAAATTTCTTTACTGTCGCGGATTGTTGCTAGTACATCTTTGCCTTGTGTGTCCATAAAGTCATAGAAATCCTTTTCAAACTGACCGACTTTTTCGACTGGCACATCATTTAAGTATTCGTTGTTCACTGCATAAAGAATTACAGCTTGCTTTTCCATTGGGATCGGTGCGTACTGTGGTTGCTTCATCAGTTCTGTTAAGCGACGACCAAGGTCTAACTGAGTAGCTGTGGCTTCGTCCAAGTCAGAACCGAACTGCGCGAATGCTTCAAGCTCGCGGAACTGCGCCAAAGACAATTTCAATTTCCCCGCCACCTTTTTTATAGCTTTAGTTTGCGCGCTTGAACCTACACGAGATACAGATGTTCCCACGTTAACCGCTGGACGCACACCTTTATAGAACAAATCACCTTCAAGGAAAATCTGCCCATCAGTAATCGAAATTACGTTTGTTGGAATGTATGCAGAAATATCACCTGCTTGAGTTTCAATAATTGGCAATGCAGTAATCGAACCGCCGCCATTTTCTGCATTCATTTTTGCAGCTCGTTCGAGTAAGCGAGAGTGCAAGTAGAATACATCTCCAGGATACGCTTCGCGACCTGGTGGACGACGCAGCAACAAAGAAATTTCGCGGTAAGCTACAGCTTGCTTGGAAAGATCATCGTAAACAATAAGAACGTCTTTACCTTGATCCATAAAATATTCAGCCATGGATGTAGCTGCATACGGCGCGATGTAGCTTAAAGCAGCAGGTTCAGATGCCCCAGCAGAAACCACAATAGTGTATTTCATAGCGCCGCGAGATTCTAACTCAGAAACAATTTTCGCAATCTTAGATTCTTTTTGGCCAATACCAACATACACACAAATCATATTTTGATCGTGCTGGTTTAAAATAGTGTCGATCGCTACAGCAGTTTTACCAGTTTGGCGGTCACCAATAATCAATTCGCGCTGACCGCGACCAATTGGAATTAGCGCATCAATGGCTTTAATCCCAGTTTGCACTGGTTGGTTTACAGACTGACGAGTAATAACGCCAGGAGCAATTTTTTCTACAGGATAGAACGCAGATTCTTGAATGGCGCCTTTGCCATCTTTTGGTTCACCTAAACCAGAAAGTACGCGGCCAATTAAAGCATCACCCACAGGAACAGACAGAATGCGGCCAGTAGAACGAACTACATCACCTTGGCGAATATGTTCAAATGGCCCAAGAATAATCGCTCCAACAGTGTGTTCCTCTAAGTTTAAAGCTACGCCACTAGTGCCGTTGCCAAAGTCGAGCATTTCCATGCTGCGGGCTTTGGTTAATCCGGAAATGCGCGCAATGCCATCCCCGACTTCAACTACAGTACCCACTTCTTCTACGCTGGTAGTTGGAGCGAACTTTGTAATCTGATTTTTAAGTTGTTCGATTAAGTTGTTAGTATTAGTTGCCATAAATTTATGTTAAATTGCTTTCTAGGTTTTGGCGTAATTGTTCTAAATGATTCTTCACGCTGCCGTCTATGAGTGTGTCACCCGCTCGAATTACTACTCCGCCAATTAAATTGCTGTCGACTTTTTGTTTGATCTCAATATCTTTACCAACTATTTCATTTAAGTCATCAATTAAAGATTTGTTCATTTTGGTAGCGCCCTGTGCGGTGATGACTTCTACTTCTGTGATGCCACGCTGTTCTCTATCGTAATCTTCGTATACAGCAATAATTTTTTCGTATTCTGCCAAGTCTCCTTTTTGCTTTAAAATTTCGATAAAGTTTTGAATGACTTTATCTTGATCTTTCGGCGCTGTATCGTGTAAAGCTTCGTACAGGGCTTGGGCGTATTGTTTGTGATTAAATTTCATTTTATCTTTTCTTGATTAACTTTGCGCTTGCCCAGCTTGCTTTAAAGCATCTTCGATTAGCTGTTTATCTTTCGTTGGATCAATTTTCGCTTTTAATATGGTAGAGGTGGCTTGCACCACAATGTCAGCTAGTTCAGATTTGGCAGATTCCATCATGGCAGTTTTTTCTTGAGCCAATCGTTCCTTGGCTTGCTCTATTAAGCGGTTCTGCTCGTCTGCAGTTGTTTTTAAAGTTTGAGTTTTCAGCTCTTCAGCAGTTTGTTTAGCTTGGGCAATAATTCCCGAAGCTTCGCTGCGCACAGTACTAATTTCGCCTTGCTTCCAGGAATCAAAATCAGAGCGGTCTTTCATGATGCGTTCGGCTTCTTGCAAAGAACCTTCGATTTTATCAGTTCGGTCAGATAAACCTTTAGTGACTGGTTTGAACACCCATTTCCACAACACAAACAACACAATCCCAAAGTTTATTAATTGGGCAAGAAATAGTTTCCAGTTGATACCAAACATGCCCACTACTCCTGGGTTAGCAGCTTCTTGTGCCAAGGCCGGTGCCGCAGACAGCGCAAACATGGCAATGGCAGTTATTAGAATAGAGAAATATTTTTTCATAATTGATCCGAATTTAAAATAATGTTCAGTACATAGTTCTCTGGTAGCGCGGTGTGTTTGCACGATGCAGCATCAAGAGAACTAAAACTAAATACTAAAGAATAAAAGTGATTACCAAAGCGTAAATCGCGATAGCTTCGGCAAACGCCATGCCCAAAAGCATTGGTACGAATAGTTTGTCTACGCTTTCAGGGTTACGGCCAATTGCTTCCATAGCTTTTGCGCCGATTTTACCAATACCCAAAGCTGGGCCAATACCGCCAATGGCGATGGTGATTGCTTTTGCAAGCAATTTCATTGATTCTGGTTCCATAATTTTCCTTTTGCAATCTTCGACTGAGGTTTATTTTTAAAGTCGAGCTGCAGTTAAGTGATGAATATCAGATTTGAATTTTTGAATTCAATCCTGATGCAAACCACCTAAGTAGTTGTGCTAAACCGTTGGCGTGGGTTCTAAATCTTCTGGATGCGCTTTGTCGTGACTGACTATTGGCGTGGTAGCAATAGTTAAGTACACCAAAGTTAACATTGAGAATACTGTGGCTTGTACAACCCCAACAATGATTTCCAAAGCCATGAATGGCAATGGCAAAAACACTGGCAAAATTCCTGCCAGCACGGTTAGCAAAACTTCGCCAGCAAACACGTTACCGAATAAACGCAAAG
This sequence comes from Patescibacteria group bacterium, assembly GCA_036266555.1. Classification (GTDB taxonomy): domain Bacteria; phylum Patescibacteriota; class Doudnabacteria; order UBA920; family UBA920; genus UBA920. Next base: position 6,465 of record DATAMW010000015.1, on the reverse strand, counting down.
ATAGCGAAAGCAATTTTGCTACTTCAGAAATAATTTCTAGCAATCCCACAAAGAATTCAATAACTGCAGTTAAAATATTAATTGGTTTACCAGATTTAAACCCGTGCCATAAATCGCCTAATTTAATAAACTTATTAGCATATTTAAAGAAGCCAATTACTGCTATCCCTAGGAAGTGTGAAACTACGACTGCAATAATAGCCATTGCCACAGTCATGTTTAAGTCTGTGTTGGCTGGGCGGAACAATGGAATTAATTCCACATGTCCTTCGTGCACTAAGTAGCGGCCAATGCTACCAATGCCTGGCAGTAAGCCAATCCAGTTGGAAACTAAAATAAATAAAAACAAAGTGCCAACCAATGGGAGGAACTGGATAGTTTTTTTGCGGCTCTGGGTTACTGTATCAAAATATTGATAAAGAAGTTCTAAAATTCGTTCAAAGAAATTCAAAATTCCGCGTGGCGCCTGCGACTGATATTTTTTTACAGCTTTATTTACCAAAAACGCAAATAGAACAAAACCCAACATGGTTAATGTTGAATTAATTAAAGTATTTGTGACTGGGAAACTGCTAACGTAGAAAATCGGTTCAGCAGCTAAAGGAGGTAATGCGAGCATTGAGTGTCGGGCGTTGTTAAATTACTGATAAAGTTCTGTTAAATTTTAATCGATAAAATCTTTATAAAGCGCGTTAATTTTTTGATAAAACCACACTGTGCTGGTTAAAATCGCTAAAATCAGACCGCCGTAGAAGTAAATTTGCGTGTGATAGCGGGCAGAAAGCCATTTTCCCACAAAAGCGAACACTAACAATGGGATTACGATCATAAACCCAAATTGGATGGCAAACGACAAACTTTTGACCATTGTAATTTGCTTTGATTTTTCGCTTTTCGGTAACTTGTTGGTTTCCATATTTCTTAGTCTTAACGCAAAAATTCTAACAAAAAAAGCCACTTTTGGCAAGACAGGCTTTTTTGGGCAGGGTTGACTTTTGATGATTTATCAAAAATTTATCCGAAAATTTCCTTTTTAAGCTTAGCTTTTTCTTTTGGATACAATCTTGCCCGCAGCATTTCTATTATTAGCCCTTGGTTATGGAACGAGCGAATATCTGCATATTTTAGAAATTGCTCAAAAGTTTTCATTAACACTTTGATTTTTTCACCACCATCGACTTCTTGGTCGCTAACCTTTTCGCAATCTTGAGCGATAAAAAAGTAATGGTTACTAGTCATCCGACTATGAGCATTATTTGTTCGCCAAAGCTTTATTCTTTTAGGCTTTAGCCCAGTTTCTTCTAATAATTCTCGCAACGCGGCTGTTCTCGCAGTTTCTCCAGGGACATCTACATAGCCACCAGGCAAGGTGTAATACCATTCGGTGCCAGGTTGCTGTTGATACAACACAGCAATTTTATCGCCGACAGTTGCAATAACACTGATGGTGTCTAGTTTTTTAGCCATTTCAAAAGTTTTGAAACTACCATCAAACATTTTTTGCTTCCACTGATACACATCAAAAACAGTACCATTGAAAATTCGCTTTGCTTTTTTAGGGATCTTTGACATTTAAAATTTTGATAAATTATTTCTGGAGCCGGCTGCCGGACTTGAACCGGCCACCTACGGTTTACGATACCGTTGCTCTACCAGATGAGCTAAGCCGGCAAATTTTAGTATTGGAGCGGGCGACGGGAATCGGACCCGTGTCTCAACCTTGGGAAGGTCGCATACTACCACTGTACTACGTCCGCATATGCGTGGGCACAAGGCCCGCGCGTTGGCACCTTGGCCCATTAAGTATAAAACCCCCGCGCAATGGCGAGGGCTTTATCAATTCTTGAGAAAATCTTTAGGAAAAGTTTAACAACTTAACTACTCGCAAACCATCTGCTTGTTGTTGTGCCCAATCAGTGAAAGCGCCTTGCTTTACAAAGATTTGCTGTAAATGAATTTGTTTTGCACCATTAGCGCCATCATTGTTTTCTTCCAAAACTTTAATGATATGCAATCCATATCGGCTTGGTACTAATTTTACATCGCCTACTTTAGCATCTTTTAATTCAGTGCGGAATTCTGGAAGTAAGCCATCAAAAGCAATCAAGCCGCTATCCCCTGCAAAATCTTTTGTAGCTTCATCTTGAGTGTAAGCTTTAGCCACATCATCAAAGCTTTGACCGCTATCTAATTTGCCTTGCAAATCTTTCGCAGTAGCATAAGCGTCTTTGTTTAAATCCTCTTGTTTAGAAAACCAAATTGCCAAATTAGACTGCTCAAGTTCCTGTTTAATTACTTCCGCTTTAAATTTGTCAGGGCTCATGTGGTAGGTGGAATCAAGTTCGTCTTTGAACTTGCCTTCATCACCGTCAGCGTATTGCTTAACAATATTGTTGTATTCTTCATTAATCTCGTCGCTACTCACAGTAATGTGATGTCTTGCAGCCACCGCAGATAGTTTTTTCGCTTCAATTAATTGATCGTAGGTTTGGCCAGAATCAGTTGCATCGCCTGCGCCCTGAGCTTCCATTAGTTGCTTGGCTAATTCAATTCGTGCCAAAGCTTCTTTTGCAGAGACAAATTTCATGTCCACAATTGCAGCTGGTAATGGTAACACTTTAAATACTTTTTCTTTTGCACCAGCGACTTTGCCAGTGTACAACCAAGTTAAACCACCAGCAATTATTAAAATAATTAAAACAATCACGCCAGCAATAGTCATTTTGTGTTTCTTGCTGCGGCGCTTGCGAGGGTGATGATGAGTTTCGGTTTCTGATTCGCTGCCTACTTCGATCTTATCTTCGTCGTCGATATTTTCCATAAATTTTTATTAAGATTTTTTAAATAAATACTGCCACCATTTTTGCGGGTTACTGGCTGGCTTCGCGTTTTCATCAGCTTGCCCAGCAGCGATTCCATTTGGCGGGAAATTAATTACAATTTCACCATCTTTTTTTAGCCCCAATTGTTCGCGGGCTAATTTTTCCTGATAGTCGCTGGAAGAAAAATATTGCAATGATTGTTGCAACGCATTATTACGCTGTTCCAACGATGCTTGATCTTCCTTTAAATGGCTTATCTCAGCATTGATTTTCCGTCTTTGCTGCCATTGTTGTAATTCTAACGCAAAAACTCCCAGAAGTACAATTACTACGGCGCCTAAAAACAGTTTCGAATAAAAGATTTTTGGTAGCTTCATATGCTATCTATAGACTGTTATGTTTCGTGTAACCGACTTGTTCTTGCACGTGCGTGGCATCAGATTTATCAAATACAGCATTACTTTTATCTTGTGCAATTCGCTTATGCATTTCCCATAAATAATCTTTGATCGGAATTGGCGTGGAAATATTTTTTAAAACAATTGGTTCCATCAGTCCAACCACTTGCACTATAACGTCGCCGTAACCAACTACGCGAGAAGTAAATCCCTCTGATTTGTAACTAACATTCAACACGCGCTCATGCGGAGTCTCAGTAATAGTTTGGTCGAACAAACCCTTTTGGGCGTAATGCAAAATTCGTTGGTTTGTAATTACGTAAGTGTTCAATCTCCAAATGATGATAAGCCGCAGCGCGTGGCCAATAACCAAGATTGCCCAGATTAACAACGCTGTGCGTAGCGCGCTATTGCCAGAAGCGTATCGAACCACTGCGTAAAGCGGCAAAACAACAGCTAAGCCAGAAACCACCAATGGATGAATCAAAACAAACGGACTTTGTCTGTAAATTTGGCGAATATGTTCAAAATCTTTTAAGGCAATGTTCATTTTATGTGCTTAGCCAGCGACTTAATTGGTAAACGAAAATGCCACCATGCTGCCAATCATAGACAGCACAACAATCGCGGTAATAATCATAATAATGGTTTCAAGTCTTTTTCTGTTTCTCATTTTTGCTATTTAAATTTATTTTTTCAGCACAGCCAGAAAAGCTTCTTGAGGAATGTCCACTTTGCCGATTTTCTTCATGCGCTTTTTGCCTTTTTTCTGTTTCTCTAATACCTTCATTTTACGAGTGACGTCTCCGCCGTACAAACCAGTGGTCACATCTTTGCGCAAAGCAGAAATAGATTCGCGAGCAATAATCTTTGCTCCAATTGCCGCTTGAATGGCAATTTCGAATTGTTGCTTTGGGATTAAAGTTTTTAGCTTCGCAACAAGCTCGCGTCCATCAGCTTCCGCAGTGGTCTTGTGCATAATTGCCGCTAAAGCCTCAACTTTTTCTCCAGCTACCAAGATGTCGACTTTCACCAAATCCCCCGCTCTTAAGCCAATTAGCTCGTAATTCATGGAAGCGTAGCCACTGGAGACACTCTTAAGTTTATCATAAAAATCAATGATGATATTTGCCAGCGGCATTTCAAATGTCATTTCTACGCGGTCATCACCAATATATTTGATGTCTTTACTCAAGCCACGTCGCTGCGTCACAATTTCCATAATTGATCCAATGTATTTCGAAGGTGTTAGCAAGGCAACATTAATCCATGGTTCTTGAATTTCTTTTATTGTTGATGGATCTGGAAATTGCGCTGGTGTGTGAACTTTTTTTACTTCGCCATTCGTAGTAATAATTTCGTATGCCACGCTTGGCGCGGTTAACACTAGGTCGAGATTGTATTCGCGAGTTAACCGCTCTTGAACAATATCCATGTGGAGCAAGCCTAAAAAGCCCGTACGGAAACCAAAACCAATGCTTGGAATATTTTCTGGTTCGAATTCTAACGCTGCGTCGTTCAGTTTGAGTTTTTCCATGGCATCGCGCAGCATTGGGTAGTCATCGCCGCTCACTGGGAAAATACTGGCGTACACCATTGGTACCACGTGTTTGTAGCCAGGAAGAGGTTCGGCAATTTGGCGTTCAGAAAATAAAGTGACAGTATCACCCACACGCGCTTTCCCTACCTCACGCAAGCCAGTCACAATATAACCAACTTCACCGGTCTCAAGCGAATCGCTTTTTTCTTTTTGCGGTTTAAAGAATCCGACTTCAATGCTTTCCGCATTTGACTGACTGCCGAGCATAAATAGTTTGCCGCGTGACGACAAGCTGCCATCGATTACACGAACATAAGTAATTACCCCACGGTGCATGTCGTACATGGAATCAAAAATTAGCGCACGAGTTGGCGCGTTCGCATCGCCTTGAGGCGGTTCAATTCGGTCGATGACTGCTTGCAAGATTGCTTCTACTCCTTCACCGGTTTTTCCAGAAGCGTACAAAATTTCTTCTTCTTTAAACCCAAATACTGCAATTAATTCTGCTGCAGTTTTTTCGCGGTCAGAATTAGGTAAATCGATTTTATTTACCACTGGAATAATTGTTAAGCCATGCTCCACTGCTAAGTAAGCATTAGCTAAAGTTTGCGCTTCAATTCCCTGCGTGCTATCCACGACTAAAATTGCGCCTTCGCACGCAGCTAAAGACCGAGACACTTCATAGCTGAAGTCCACGTGCCCGGGGGTGTCAATTAAATTCAAAATAAAACGACCGGGAGTGCCGGGCGCCTCGTATTCCATTCGAACCGGCTGAAGCTTAATTGTGATGCCGCGCTCGCGCTCAATATCCATCTGGTCCAGCAGCTGTTCTTTCATTTCACGCTTGGTTACGGTATGCGTAACTTCGAGCAAACGGTCAGCTAAAGTGGACTTGCCGTGGTCAATGTGAGCAATAATACAAAAATTCCGAATCTGCTTTTGAATTGCTTTGTTAGTAGCCATATACCGCTCATTATACTTAAAATAAGCCTATAAATCAAGGTTAATTTAATAAATAAAAGGCGCCTAATTCGTAGTGGCGCCTTGTTGTGAACCGTGTTTTAGATTTAATACATAAGTTGGTTGATTAGCTCGTACTCCTGGCGAATTTTTCCCACCTCTTTCATTCTTTGTTTTGAGCTGAGATACCACTCCTGGGTGATTTTGTTAAACTTTTCCCAGATAATGTGCTTATATGGTGTTAACTTAAGGAGGTTTTCTAAATCAGTCTCAGACACCTCAATTTTATCTATGAAGCATTCGTATCTAGTGCCATCCGGTGATTCGTGGTAGGTAACGGCTATTGAAAGCCATTTGTTTTCACGAGTATAACCGAATCTATAGCGAGTGCGAATTTCAGATCGGTTGGTAGGAAGCCCATCAAAAAATAAGGTTCCATATATTCCTTGGGTTCTCAAGGTGATCTCTTCTGAATTGATCATCAATTTTTTGTCCAAGTCGCAGATCTGAAAAGGGCTATTTGAGCTGCATGGGTGAATTTTCCCCAATGGCATCAGACTGAAATTATCGACTAAAGATGAAATTCGACTCTCCAACCTTTTGGTGATATACAGCCAATCTTCTGGTGTTTTTTCGGGCTTCTGAATCCAGCTAATTAAACTAATTGACATTTTTCCTCCTCAGCGGGCTCACCCACTGTTTTCTGTAAGTAAGATAGTCTTAGGGCTAACCCTTGAGACAAAGT
>DATAMW010000014.1:0-25831 GCA_036266555.1 Patescibacteria group bacterium | reverse complement strand
GGATCATGTGCATGCCAAATTGTATCCAATGCATGGCACTAATATTCCAGAGTGGAAACCGATCGAATCATCCATTGATAAATACTTCGAAAAATACGAAGGCTATATTTCTTCTCACGACTACAAGAGGGAAGACGATGACAAACTAGCAACGCTAGCTGCAAAGATTCGCGGGGAATAGATTTTATCAATATTTGACCTTTCGCGCAGAAATAACGTATAATATCAGGAGATTAAGGTCGTCATTCCACAGTGAGGTGCGCAAATTGCAAGCTAGAACCATGGAATGCCCATATACATGAACTGAGGTGAATTTCTTTGGTAGAAGTAAAACGTAAAGATAACGAAAATTTTGATAGCCTACTCCGCCGTTTTAATCGTAAGATTCAACAGAGCGGTGTTTTAATCCGTGCCCGCAAGACACGCTTTTTCGCTCCAGCTAAAAGCCGCAATTTATTGCGAACTGATGCACAGCGCCGTTCCGAAATGCGCGTAATCCGCGAAGAACTAAAGCGTCTAGGCAAACCTGTTAAACCATCTCGTGGCCGCCGATAGGCAATTAAACATAAAAATAATGTTAAATCTTTCTGAGGTAGAATCTGCGTTGCAGACTGCTGTGAAAGCTCGCGACTCAATCACTGTAGAAACACTGCGTGCTTTAAAAACCAGAATCCAAAATGAACAAATCTCAAAGGGTTCAGAATTATCTGAAGCTGATGTTTTGTTATTGGTCCAGTCAGAAGCCAAGCGTCGCAAAGAAGCAGCTACTGCTTTCCGTGATGCTGGCCGAACAGAAGCTGCAGACAAAGAAGAAGCTGAACTGAAAGTGCTAGCAGTATTTTTACCAGAACAAGCGAGTGAAGAAGACATTGCAAAAGTAGTAGAAGCAAAAATTGCTGAAAATAGCTGGACTACCGCAGACTTTGGCAAAGCCATGGGTGCGTTAAAAGGCCACTTTGGCAATACTGCAGACGGTGCGCTGGTCTCGAAAATTTTAAAAGAAAAACTGAACTAACAAAAACAAAGCATGGCAAAAGAACAATACATTGTTGGCTTGGACGTTGGCACGGATAGTATCCGCGTTGTTCAAGGCAAACTAGAAGAGAGCGGACGCATCAATATTATTGGCGCAGCAACTGTGCCTGCAAATGGTTTACGTAAAGGTGTGATCGTTGATATTGATGAAGCTGTGTCTTCTATTTCTGCTGTGCTGGAAAAAGTCGAGCGCATGACTGGTGTGCCAGTGCAACATGCAAATGTTTCTGTTGGTGGTAATCACATTTCGTGCATGGACAGCAAAGGGGTGATTGCTGTGTCTCGTGCTGATGGTGAAATTTCTGAAAATGATGTGATTCGCGTAATCGATGCGTCACAAGCAGTTTCTATTCCACCGAATCGCGAAGTCATTCACGTTATTCCAAAAACTTTCACTTTGGACGGTCAGTCCGGAATCAAAGATCCAATTGGTATGACCGGCATTCGTTTAGAAGTAGAAACAATTATCATTCATGGCGCGTTGCCATTCCTTAAGAACCTGAATAAAGCTATTACTCAGGCTGGTTTAGAAGTTGACCAGTTGGTACTGTCGCCATTGGCTGCTGGGCAATCAGTGTTAAATAAGCGTCAAAAAGAGTTGGGCGTGGCACTTATAGACTTAGGTGCTGGCACAACATCACTTGCAGTGTACGAAGAAAATAATTTAATTCACACTGCTATTATTCCAATTGGTTCAATGCACATTACTAATGACATTGCGATTGGTTTGCGTTGTACAATTGATACTGCAGAAAAAGTAAAAACTTTGTACGGCCAAGCAAGCCCGGCTTTAGTAGACAAGCTTGCAGAAATTGATATGTCGAAAATTGATCCAGAAGAAGAAACGCGCGTGTCGCAACAAATGGTTGCAGAAATAATTGAAGCGCGCTTAGAAGAAATTTTTGATCGTGTTACTGCTGAGTTAAAACGAATTGATCGCGACGGCAAGTTGCCAGCTGGGATTGTGTTAACTGGTGGGGGAGCAGTCATGCCTGGGATAGTAGATTTTGCGAAACATTATTTGCGTTTGCCAGTGAGCGTTGGTGTGCCAAGTGAAACTGATACAATTATCGATCAAGTGGTTGATCCATCATTTGCTACTGTGGTAGGATTGTCTTTGTGGGGCAGTACTTTTGCTTCATCTGGCTTTTCGGACTTCAGCTTTACCAAGCCATTTAAGGGTTTGATAGATAATCAAAATGTGGTAAAATTGAAGAAATGGTTCAAGACCATTATGCCTTAGGCCAGAGCCCTCTACGGGCGAACGAGTCGGAGCCGCAGGCTTCGTCAGAGGCAAAACCCAGGCCGCGGCCTGGTGTCGTAGAACAAAAAATAAAACGCAAAACAACAATTGAAGCAGATTTTTACCTATTTGAGTTGTTATTTTGCGTTTTTTTCTTTAATATAGAATAAGCATGAAAAAAACTATGGAAGTTAAACCAAAAATTGAAACCTTTGCACGTATAAAAGTTATGGGTATTGGCGGATCCGGTACCACAGCAGTTGCCCGCATGGCAGAACTGGGGATTCGCGGCGTGGAATTTATCGCTGTAAATACTGATGCCCAAGCCTTGCACAACAACATGGCTGATAAAAAAGTTCATATTGGTAAATCGATTACCAAAGGACTTGGCTCTGGAATGAATCCAGAACTTGGCCGTCAAGCTGCCGAAGAATCACAAGAAGAAATTGAAGAAGTTATTTCCAACGCTGACATGGTGTTCATCACCTGTGGTCTTGGTGGTGGCACTGGAACTGGGGCTGCACCAATTGTGGCTGAGCTTGCCAAGAATCGCGACATTTTAACAATTGCGGTTGTTACTAAACCGTTTACTTTTGAAGGTAGCAAGCGTAAAGAAATTGCTGAAGCTGGTTACGAAAATTTGAAAGATAAAGTGGATGCAATTATTTCTGTGCAGAACGATCGTATCTTACAAATTATTGATAAGAAAACTTCTTTAATAGATGCATTCAAAACTGTTGATGAAGTGCTGCGCCAGGGGATTGCTGGTATTTCCGATTTGATCACTACTCATGGTGTGGTGAACGCTGACTTTGCTGACATCCGTACTATCATGCAAGATGCTGGTACTGCGATGATGGGTATTGGTCGTGCTTCTGGTGAAGGCCGTGCAGAAATTGCTGCTAAGGCTGCTGTGAACTCGCCATTGCTCGACATGACTATTGACGGTGCTCAAGGTGTGTTGTTTAACATCACCGGTGGCTCTGACCTGGGCATGTTTGAAATCGATGAAGCTGCCAAAGTTATTACTAAAAATGTTGATCCAGATGCGCGCGTTAAGTTCGGTACTGTTATTGACGACACGATGGGTGATGAAATCCGCATCACAGTTATCGCTACAGGTTTTGATGAGCACAACCGCCGTCCTTCCAGCATCAATTTTGCGCCAGTAAACGATGAGCCAATGAAGCCGTTAATTACTTCCGCTCCTGCGCAAACTCCACCGCCTGTAGACTACTCAGCGCCTGTGTCGGACATTCCTCGTCCAGAAGTGCGCAAGCCATTGTTTAGCCCGAAACCAGCTGACCCAGTGCCTATGCAGTCTTCTCAAGAGGAAGATGATGACGAACTCGACATTCCTGCGTTCATAAGAAAGAAAATGAAATAGATATGTAAAAATCCCCGGGAGGGGATTTTTTGTTTGTGCACCTATAACCTCTGTTTTTCCCAAAGTTCGTAGAACCGACCTCGTTTTGCAGTGAGCTCTGCGAAATTGCCAGATTCTATTATTTGCCCATCTTCGACTACTAAGATTTTATCCATCTCTTTGATTGTGGTTAAGCGATGGGCGATTACAACTGCAGTAACTGTTCGGAAAAATTTATGAAGCGAGTCTTGGATTTTTTCTTCAGATTCAAGATCTAAATGAGAAGTAGCTTCATCGAGCAGTAGGAATTGTGGCTGTTTAAAGACCGCACGGGCTATGCCTAAACGCTGTTTTTCACCACCCGATAGCCGCACGCCTTTTTCTCCGATTGGCGTGTCTACTCCATCAGGGAGTTTTGGTAAGAATTCTGTAACGTGAGCAATCTCTAATGCCTTCTGTAATTCAACCTCTTTGTTTGCCGTCCCCGGCCCAGCTAGGTAGATATTCTCTCGTAAAGAAAAGTTAAATACTTCAGTTTCTTGGAGTACCACAGCGACGTGTTTAAAATAGTCATGCTTACTAATTTCCTGGATTCTAGTGTTATCTACTAAGATTTCTCCATCAAAATTTTCATATTCTTTTAGAAGCAATTTGTACAATGTAGATTTACCAGCGCCTGACAGACCGATAATGCCGACTTTTTCGCCTCTGTTAATTTCAAAGGAAATATTTTTTAAAACCTGATTTTCGCCATACGAGAACGAAACATTCTTCAATGTAATTTTTTTCCACTGCGAAGGCATCACTTTCTTTTCAGATTCATCATCTATTAAAATTGGTTCCTTGAAAATTTGATCCAATCTTGATAGCGCGTATCGAGAAACTAAAATATCTTCACTAACATTTGTTAGCTGCGTGATAGAATCCCACACTCGATTGAAATAAGTACTAAACAAGATTAATAAGCCCAGTTCTAGTTGCCCGTGCAAAATGCCATTAATGATGTAGAGAAGAATGCCTCCTTTAAATATGAATCCAAAAAGTTGACTACCTGAATTCCTATTCATGAACCAGAAAACTCTCAATTGAGTTTTTTCGTAAAGTTTGTCCGAGTAGAATTGCAACCGATCCACCAACGTATTTATCATAGACATGATTTTTACGCTGCGAATGTTGTTGACCGCTTCAAATTGAAGGCCACTAACTTCTTCTGTTGCCACGTTTACGTAATGACTAGATAGCGCTGCTTTTTTTAACAATAATTTTGTAATGATGTAGTAGACCACTAAAAAGGCAAAAGTCATTAAAGCAACTGCTTTATTGAAGTGATAAATTATAACAACAACTCCAACCAGATTAACAACGATTCCAATAATACCATTAACCCAAATTCTTAACAGTTTGGTTAATCCAGATGATGCATTGGAGATGCGTTTTATTTTATTTCCAGTATTTTCTTTCTCATGCCACGCTATGTCCAATTTGAACATATGGGTCAGGGCTTTTTGTTCGGCATCAATTGCAATTTTATCAGCTATATTGAATATTTCTACCCGCGCAAAATATTGGATTAATTCCGCTAGAATCGTAGCTCCTATCCACAAAGATGTGATTGTCCATATTTTTGTAGAGTTTTCTGCCAAACTTCCCGCACTAATAATAGTTACAAGTGTGGAAAAGGCATAAGTAGGGTATAGCCATAAGACTTCCGAAATAAGTTTAAGGATGCTCCCAATAAAAAAACTCCCTTTGTAAGGGCGTACGTACCTATAAATATCTTTAACCAACTTCCATGTAGAATAGTTAGTTATTTTTTCGCCTGGTGCTAAAAATTTCTTTGCCATGCACATATTATACTAAATTTCTTTTAGTTATGGCTAATTTTATTATTTAGTTTTAATTAAAATTAATTGGACAAAGTCAAAAAATTATGCTATAATGACTTTAACAGTTAGTTCTGCGGAATTAGCACATCAATTTAGAAACAAAAATAAATTTAATATGTCAGAAGATTCCTACTTGCCATACGAAAAAGACCATGAGCAAATGATCCTTCGTGATTATTTGGCTGTTGATCGCACTTTAATGACCAACGAGACAGCGTTTATGTCATACATTCGCACTTCGCTGACTTTAATTGCAGCTGGTGCCACTTTAATGAAAATTTTTAGTTCAGAATTCAGCATGCAAGTGTTGGGTTGGGCATTCATCTTAATTGGTGGATGGTTAGCTGTTCATGGCTATAATCGTTTTCGCAAAACTGATGAGATCTTACACAAAGTTAAAGGCGAAACTATGCATCGCGCTGCTAAATTGAAGAAATCTAAAATCGGCGCTAGTCTAAAAATGATTTTAGGACGCAGCCCCGCAAAATAACATGCAAATTATTGTGCATGCTCATCCAAACAGCAAGAAACCCCGGATCCAAGAAAAAGGCCCGGGCGTTTTTGATATATACGTTGCCGAGTCTGCCACCGACGGCAAAGCCAACGCTGCAATTTTAAAAGAGTTGGCCGGGTATTTAGATGTTGCGCCGTCTTTGCTCACCATTAAGCGGGGGCAGACGAGTAAGGTGAAATATATCACCGTTGAATAGCATTTGACTGAACACTCTGAGAGGCATACAATCTGCTTAGAATAGAAATTCGAAACTGGAGGAAATATCATGAGTGAACCGCAAGAAGGTTTCGTTAATATTGATAGAATGCATGTGGTTGAATCAGAAAACCAGCCACGTTTCTGTTTTATCACCGTTGCAAAAACGAAAATATGGTTAGTTGGAATTTTTTTTGATCAGGTGAGTGCTTTGGAATATATTAAAAGCCTCAAACAATTTGTTGTTTTTTCCAGGCTCAGAGAGTTTAGCGATATGTTAAGGATCTCAGATTTGCCGTTGGTCTGCGAGGAAAAACCGATCATGATTCCATATTATGCCGGTCTCATGCTGGCAAGAGCAACCAACTGTTATCTGTCTGCCATGCAGCAGCGATTTAACCCTTATACAAACTGGCCGGTAATTAATCGGATTCCTGAGTACGATTTTTTTGTTTTTACTGCAAACAAGAATCAGTACCATCCTGTGCAGGAGTCCAACGCTTTTGCGTACAACGGGTTGCTTGGTTATTACGACTTTCAACACAAGCCGATTTTGCATATGTTAAACTCCCGAGAACAGTGGGACGATTGTTTGAGCAAGGCAACGGATCTAACAGATCAACAAATTGTAAGCATCAACCATATTTTGAATGAATCTCGCATACCTGAGACAAGCGAAGCCGAACCGATGATGTTTACTGATTTGTTAGCGAAGCATATGTTTGAAGTTTTACGTTACCACCTCTACATCTACGCAGTTTTAGAAGTTTATGAAGATTGCCGATGGGGCAGCGGCGCGAAAAATTTCAATTATTTGGTCAACTGACAAACTAGTTTTTTAAAAGGGTGTGACGGCCCTTTTTCTTTTTACCCGTAAAATTGGTATAATCTCTTTATGAGTAATGAATCACAGAAATCAGAGAGGATAGAACCGCGCTTGTTGAAAGGCTTCCGAGATTATGGACCAATTGAGCAGCTCGCTCGACAACAAATGTTTTCTAAAATCCAGAGCGTTTTTGAACGGTTTGGTTTTTTGCCGTTGTCTACTCCTGTGTTGGAATACAAAGATATCTTGATTGGCAAAATTGGCGAAGACGAAAAATTGATTTATTCATTCAAAGATAACGGCGACCGCGACGTAGCCATGCGCTACGATTTAACAGTTCCGTTGGCGCGTTACGTGGCGCAGAATCAAGGGCAATTAACTTTTCCATTTAAGCGTTACCAAATTGCCCCAGTGTGGCGAGCAGACAATCCGCAAAAGGGAAGACTTCGCGAGTTCTATCAGTGTGATGTGGACGCTGTGGGTACAGACTCACCAGTGGCAGACGCCGAAGTAATTGCATGTTTGTGTTTGGCACTTGAAGCAGTTGGTGCAAAAAATTATAAAGTGCGGTTGAATGATCGCGCCACATTCGAAGGATTGTCTCAGGAGAGTATCCGAGCAATGGATAAGTTAGATAAAATTGGTGTTGATGGTGTTGTTGCAGAAATGAAAGAAAAAAATGTCAGTGACAGTGAAATTAAAACTGTTCAACAAACAATTACAGGGAAAGCCAGAATCATCCCAAAAAATTTAGCAGACATTATTGAATTAATTGCTAGTAATGGCATCGATGCTTCTAAAATTGGATTTGATCCAACCATCGCGCGTGGTCTAGACTATTACACTGGCACTGTATTCGAAATTTATCTAGATGATGCCAAGGAGTTTGGGAGTATTTGTAGTGGTGGCCGTTATGATGGATTAGTAGATAAGTTTTCAACGCAATCTTTGCCAGCAGTTGGTGGCAGCATTGGCGTGGATCGATTAATTCAAGCTTTGACTGAGATGGGAGTTATGGAAAACGCACAGCCTATTCGTGCGTTGATTTTGAATCAAAATGAAGAATTGCTAAATAATTATCTCAAGCTTGCCGCAGATTTGCGAGCAGGCGGGGTGAATGTGGAATTCTTTTATTCCGATGCAAAGCTCGATAAGCAGTTTAAATATGCGGAAAGTAAAGGTATTCCTTACGCCATTATTATGGGTGAGGCAGAAGTGAAAGATGGTACAGTGCAGTTGAAAGATTTAGCCAAGCGCGAGCAAGAAACTGTATCGGTTGCAGATTTAACTACGAAGTTGCAGTAGGCTTGGTGCAAACTAGGCGCGCGCAAAAAATGCGGCGCGAAAACTTTATCTAGATTTTATCACAAGGTGTTTATGCTTAAAGCATGACACCTCGTTTTATTTCCACATTACTTTGCTGCTTCATTGCTGGCGTGGGTATTGGTTCGCTGTACAACATTCCCAGTTTTTTGGTGTGGGTGTTTTTAGTTGCAGGCGCTTTATTCTCTGTCAGCATCATGATGTTGTCGGTGCGCGTGTTTAACGGTCGTGGTAAAAAAGCGCGCGTCGGTGGCGTTACTATTTTCTGTGTGGTGCTTGGTTTGGTCTTAGGATATTTTTATGTTGGCAAATCTTTTTCCGGTAATGAGTACGAAAAATATCTTGACCAAAGTATTGAAACCGAAGGAGTGGTCGCAACTGACCCTGTCATGAGCGGACGAAATCAGATTGTTACATTGTTGCCGGACGGGTACACGCAATACATGCGCGCGTCTTTGTACACGCCCATTCCTGGGTTGGCGCAAGGCGACCGGGTGTGGATTCGCGGCCAGCTCCAGTTGCCGGAAAATTTTAGCGAGTTCGATTACGTTGGATATTTGCAGCGCTGGCAAGTGTACGCGGAATTAAAAAAGCCGCGCGTGATTGTGCTGCATCGCGCGCCGTGGAATTGGCGAGTGCCACTAATTGCTGTGCGCAACTTTGTAGTGGAGCAGGGGAAGGTGTTTCCGGAACGCGAAGGCAGTTTAATAATCGGTATGCTCATTGGCCAAAAGCAAAATATTCCCGACGAGGTGGCGCAAGCGTTTAAAACTACTGGGCTCACGCACATCGTGGCTGTGTCAGGTTTTAATATGACTGTGATTGCCACGGCTTGCGGGGCGCTTGTGTGGTACATTGGGCGGCGCGCCACAAACATTCTGATAGTCGTGGTCGTGGTGGCATTCGTTGTGGTGACGGGAGCAACTGCGGCCGTGGTGCGCGCCGCTATCATGGCTATCATTATGGTGGTGGCACAACTTCTGGGGAGGCAATACGCCAGTTTGTACGCGCTGCTTTTGGTGTCGGCAATTATGGTGCTGTTGAATCCGCGCATTGTGGTGTGGGACATCGGGTTTCAACTGAGTGCGGCCGCCACGTTCGGCGTGCTCATTGCGTTCAGAATTAAAGATCCAGAAAAAGAAGATTCGTATTTAGTAGATATGCTTCGTCCCACCATGGGGGCAATTATTGTCACAGCGCCAATCATTATTTTGCAGTTCCATACCTTTAGTGTAATTGCACCGCTCGCAAATTTATTAGTGCTACCATTTGTTACTTGGGTAATGTTGTTCGGTGCATTGGCGCTCGTGCCAGTAATTGGCAATGTCTTTGTCCTACCCGCACAGCTTCTAACCACAACAATTTTATTCATCACTGAACACTTGGCTGCCATTCCGCACGCCAGCGTAAACGTGTTTCTGCCTGCATGGGTAATTTTAATTTATTATTTCTTGATCATTTTATACATTCACAACAGGTTGCAAAAACGGGCAAAACATGATAAACTTGAAAAAATAATCCCAAACATACTATGAAAACATGGCAAATATATTCGCTAGTTGCAGTAGTTGTGGTGGTCGGAATTGGCGCAGCTATCTTCCTGACCAAGCACAATAAAAACAATAACGAAACCAAAGACAGCACTAGCAGTACGCAAACTCAAACTCCTGCAGATGCGCAAGAAAATTCAAACACAGCAACTCAGAATGCTAACACAGCAACAACTGCTGGACAATGTAACAGATCAGTTAATAATAAAGTAATGCAAGATAAAATTGATATCAAGAATAAGTTCGTTACTCTTTCTGTAGAAGGATACGGCGACATCAAAGTACAATTGTACGATGCTGATGCACCAAAGACAGTAGAAAACTTTTTGCGCTTAACAGCCAGCGGATACTATGACTGTTTAACTTTCCACAGAATTGCTAAAGGATTTGTAATTCAAGGCGGCGATCCAACAGGTACAGGCAGCGGGGGAGACTCAGCATTCGGCGGTGAATTCGCAGATGAATTAAATCCAAACACACCAAGTGCAAAAGCTGGTTATCAAAAGGGTGTGCTGGCAATGGCCAATCGTGGACCAAACACAAACACTAGCCAGTTCTTCATCATGTTAGACAACAATGACTTACCATTTAACTACACAATTTTTGGTAAAGTGGTGGCTGGCCAAGATGTAGTAGATAAAATCGGTCAAGCGCCAATCACTCCGCAAATGGGCCCAACAGATGGTAGCCCTGTAAATAAAATCACTATTACTAAAGCAACAATTAACTAGAACATATGGAAACAATCGAACAAAGTTTAGTCTTACTAAAGCCCGACACTTTAGAAAGAGGTTTGGTAGGGGAAATCTTGCAGCGTTTTGAACGTGTTGGATTAAAGATTGTTGGTATGAAATTGATGCAGCCAACCCAAGCACATGCGGAATCCCACTACACCGAAGATTTGGCCATTCGCCAAGGTGAAAATGTGCGTAACACTATGGTTAAGATGCTTACATCTTCACCAATAGTTGCAGTAGTACTTGAAGGCATTGAAGCAGTAGAAGTAATTCGCAAAATGATTGGTTCTACTCAACCAATTGCTGCTGCGCCAGGAACAATTCGTGGTGACTACGCCCATGTTTCCTTTAAGCACGCTAATCGCGATCCAGATGGAAATCTTTACAACTTAATTCACGGTTCCGCAACAGTAGAGGAAGCCAAAGCAGAAATTGCTGTGTGGTTTACTCCGGAAGAATTAGTTGATCACAATCCAAAATACACTAGCCACACTTTGGCTTAAAGTAGAAATTTTAAAAACCGCCTGATTGGCGGTTTTATTTTTTCCTGAAGAACGTTGGTAGGCCCGGAAGTCGCGAAGAAATGTCTTGTAGTTTTAAATCGCGCACGCGTTGGAACAAGCCAGTGTCATTTTCGGCAATGTACTTACGAATTAACGCACGCGCGTGGCCGGTTTTGGCAGCAGCGAGCCAATCGCGTGACGGCGTGGCAGCTTTTTTAGATTTCAAAATTTCTACTACATCACCTTGATGCAATTCATCGGAAATTTTCCCCATCTTGCCGTTAATTTTGGCGCCCAACATTTGAAAGCCTAAGTCTGAGTGAACAGAAAAAGCAAAGTCGATTACCGAAGCACCCACAGGCAAATCTTTTACATCACCTTTGGGAGTGAGAACAAAAATGCGGTCTTTGAAAAAGTCTATTTTTAAACCTTCTAAAAATTCGTCAGGATTAGCAGACATTTCTTCCTGCCAGGCATGGAGTTCCTTAAACCAAGATGAACCGCGCTGCGCCTTGGAGCGGGGGATATCTTCTTTGCCTTGCTCTTCGTAGAACCAGTGAGCCGCAATTCCGCGCTCCGCAGTTTCGTGCATCAAGTCGGTGCGGATTTGCACTTCGAATGCACGACCTTCGCTGTCGAACACAGTGGTGTGCAGACTTTCGTAGCCGTTTGGTTTTGGCGTAGCAATAAAATCCTTTACGCGGCCGGGCATGGGGTTAAAGTGTTTATGAATTGCGCCCAGCGCGGCGTAACAATCTGCAGTGGATTTGGTAATGATGCGCAGCGCAATCTTATCATAAATTTTGGTAATGTCATTGTCGTAACGTTCCAGCTTTTTGTACAAAGAATAAATACGTTTAATGCGCCCAGAAATGTCGCGGAACTTAATTCCTTCCACGCGCAAAATTGTGGCTAACTCTTTTTGCATTTCTTTTGTGCCTTTTTGGCGTTCTTCTAAGCGGTCTTGCAACAGCTGTTCAGTTTTTTCAAAGTTTTTTGGATCTACAATTTTAAATGATAGATCCTCGAGCTCGTCTTTCCACGCCCCAATACCAAGACGCCCGGCAATGGGTGCGTACATTTCCAAAGTTTCGCTAGCGATTTTTTCTTGCTTCTCTTTGGAGAGCGCGCCAATGGTGCGCATGTTGTGCAATCGGTCGGCGAGTTTAATTAACATCACGCGAATGTCTTTGCTGGTGGCAATAAACATTTTGCGCAAGTTCTCGATGTAGTATTGATCTTTGCTGTTGCGCAACCGCACTTGGCCAAGTTTCGTAACGCCATCTACGAGTGCGGCGATTTCTTCGTTGAATTCATCTTTTAAGTTTGTGTCAGTAGTGTCCGTGTCTTCCGTAATATCGTGGAGAATAGTGGCAGTAATGGCAGTGGCGTCTGGAAAAATTTGCCCTAAAATGATGGCCGCTGCCAGCGGGTGGCTAACAAACGCCTCGCCGCTACGACGCTTTTGATCTTTGTGCGCAGACGTAGCAAAATCAATCGCTTTCTGGATAAGCGCTTGTTCTGCTTCGGTAAATTTATGGGGGATTGCTTTAAAAAAGTCTGTAGCCATGTATTTAGTTTACCATACTCGGTTTTGTTGATGATTTTGGGGAAAATAAAAGCCGCGCTGTGAGAGGAGCGCGGCGGAACAGGAATCAGATTATCCTGCAATTTCGCTGAAAAGATTTATGGCTGTATTCAGCTTTGTTTTTTTATCTTTCAGAAAAGCATCAAGGCGATGGACGGTACGGGCCATGCTGGCATTTTGCCTCGCTTCTGGTGATGGATTGCTAGCAATCCAATGAGATTCTCTCAGCAACAGTGAATGACATGCAAATAAAAAATCCAGGTTAGAAGTGGAAAGTAACTCGCGATTGCAGCCGGTGATCATATTGACTACAACGACAGCTTCCGAATTACTCCACAAAGGTTCACCAGCAAACAGATTTTTATCCTGCTCAGCAATGGGCGAGAGGTACTCTTTAACTCGATAAAAGTCAGCGCATCTAATAAATTCTTTTCGGCAAGAGCCGAACGGTTCATGAGTTTCTGTCACTTCATTCGAGTACCGTAGATGATAAAAATCGTTCTCATTACCTTTCGACAGGGAATTGAATAGATCGAGTCGATATCTATTTCTTCCTTCGCTGTACCACATCAGAGCTCTGATCTGCAAATTTACAAAGCCAGCTGCTAAAATGGTTTTAAGCCATTTGTCAGTAAACATTTTTGTCCTCCAAACGCTAAACTTTTTAGGTTATCGCGCTGTTTTCAGTGTTGAATTGTATCCGACCAATCCCGGATAAGTGGATAGGTTAATATATCTTTTTTAAGGTTTGCCGTCAATGCTATACTAAAACCATGCCAGAATTACCAGAAGTACAAACTGTTGTCAGTGAGTTGAATGCGCGGTTGCCGGGGCGGAAAATTAAACGTGTGGCCGTGAACATGGCGAAGATTATCAGTGTTGGTCCGCAGACTGTGAGCAATATTCGAGACGTTTCGCAGAAAACAGTGAACGAATTTGTGAAGCTTTTAGAAGGGCGCAAGTTCGTGTCTGTTAAGCGTCGCGGCAAAATGCTCATTTTCGATGTCGACGGTCCGCTCTCCATGCTCGTGCACCTCAAAATGACTGGGCAATTTATTTTTGAAGATAAAGCACAGCATGCCAAGACTGACGGCAAGTACAAAATTTTAAATAGAGACACTGCGCCGCTGGTGCAATTGCCATGCAAATTTACGCATGTAGTTTTTCATTTCACTGACGGCTCCACTTTGTTCTACAACGACATGCGTCAGTTTGGATATTTGCGCATTGTCCGCGACGAAGACATAGACAAAGTTGCAGAATTCAAAAATTATGGACCCGAACCTTTAGAAAAATCTTTTACGTTTGCAGTGTTTCAAAATGCACTCAAGAACCGAAAAAAAATTCCTATCAAACTTGCTCTAATGGATACGAAAGTGGTGGTGGGGATTGGCAATATATATAGTGATGAAATTTTGTATCATGCGCGCATTTTGCCAGACCGACAAGTTGATAGCTTAAGCACAAAAGAATTGAAAGCAGTGTTCGATCAAATTAAGCCCGTGCTGCAAATGGGAATTAAATATAAAGGCTCGAGCGTAGGAGATTTTGTGCGTCCAGATGGCAGATGGGGAAGCATGGGCAAACACCACTATGTATATGGCCGCAAAAACAAGCCGTGCCTGGGTTGTGGTACAATAATTAAAAGCATGAAATTAGGCGGCAGAACCTCCAGTTTTTGCCCTAAGGAACAAAAATAGTGACTGTTTCAAAACCTTTTAAAATCAGTATCGGGTTAATCATTTTAATAGCTGCCATAATTTTTAGTTATCCATTATGGGAGGATACTGGCGCTGGGTATCGGTTTTGCGCGGCGTTTGGTAGCACGGAGTTCAATAATGGAGTTCAAACTTGCACTTTTCTTTATTCAGAAATTAGCTATAGCGATTTAGTGGATGTCGATCATTTTAAACCATCTGGCTATGATTTAAACACCAGCCCATTTTAATTTATGACTAATTTAGAATCACAATCAAAAGGTTTGGCACCGTTGACCGACCGTCAGATGCTCGAAGAAATTTACGAGCAAACCCGCAAGACCAAAAACTACATGAAGTGGCAGTTAATCATTACTGTGGCACTTGTAGTCATTCCGCTCCTAGCAACGATTGCAGTAATTCCGTTTGCTATGAAATCTTTGGAATCAGTTTATTCTTCTTATGGACTTGATAGCTTGAGTAACCCAAATGGCGGCGATGGCAGCGGTGCTGGTTCAAGCTCAGTTCAAGATTTGTTAAAACAATATTCAAAATAATATAAATTTATGACAGACGACCGCTGGGAACAATTTACCGAAGATTCCAAAACGCGTTTTAAAGATGTCATCATGATGGACGAAACTTGGTCTGAAGAACACGGTGATGAAATCCAAACTGGCACGCAGAACGTGGTGGAATTTACTCTGCCTGGTACAGGCGACCGCTTCCGAGTGGTGCGCGAAAATCGTCCATTAGTTTTGGAAAAGAAATTATTGTATTCGCATCGTCAGGGCGATACCGCGCAAACCAAATACGTGCTGTCTGACACAGAATTTTCGCATAAACTGCGCGTGTACAAAGAAGATGATTACGGCGAGTGGCAGGAAGTTACGGCCGGAGCGCTAGGATTGTAATGTTAGCGGAACGAATTCACAACACGATTCGTTTTTTCGATTTGCAGCAGTTTCCGTTAACGGCTTTTGAAATTCATCGCTACTTAATTACTGATTTAAAAACTCTGCGTTCTAAAATTGATGAAAGCTATGAGCTTCGCGTTGGCGCTAACAACGAGACAACGCAGCCATTGCAGCCGCCAATTCATTTTGACACTATTCTTACTCAGCTGCGCGTTTTAGTATTTGAGAAAAGAATTGCTGAGCGCAATGGGTTTTATTGTCTAATCGGCCGCGATTCGTTAGTCGCTGATAGACAAAAAAATTATTTAAATGGCTTAAAGCGTGAAAAACTAATTGCGCGATACATGCCAGCAGTAAAGCACTTGCCGTTTGTGCGCAGTGTGGCGTTGCTTGGTTCACAAGCCATGGGGCAGCAAAAACCAACTTCTGATATAGATTTGTTTGTAATTACAGATCCACGGTTTTTGGGTCTAGGCAGATTTTTTATTACTAGTTACTTCCAAATTTTAGGTTTGCGTCGACATGATAAAAAAGTGGCTAATCGGTTTTGCTTGAATCATTATTTAGCCGGCAGTTTGCCATTGAGCGAAGATCGGAATTTGTATACCGCTTTGGAGTATGCGAAGTTTCGGTCTTTGGTTCGCGGCACAGGCTTTAAAAAATTTCTTGTGCAAAATAATTGGATCAGTGAATTTTTGCCGCATTTTAAACCTGCTGCCCAAACTCCTCAATCATCTACTACTAAACTGCAAAACTTTTTTGAAGGATTTTTTGATAACAGATTTGGCTTATGGCTTGAACAAAGAATGATCAACTCACAGCTCAAGCGCATTGAAAAAGGCAAGTTTAATATTGCTTCAACTAAAGAGTTGTCGTTTCATCCGAACAACCGCAAGCAAAAATTATTTGAAGACTTTTTTGCAAAGGGGAATGTCTAAAATGGATGAAGCAGAATTTCACACTCAAAAAAATACTTCTCACGGCTACAGCACTTTTGAAAAGATTAAGAGTTTGGTAGATTTTCAAAATGGTAAGAATTTATCAATTCTTGATGTTGGTTGCGGTCAAGGCAGTTTGGATATTGAACTCGCACAGTTTGGTCACACAGTCACCGGGCTAGATGTAAATTTACCACAGACGTCACCAAGCAACCCCCATGTAAATTTTATTGCCACAGATATTACTAAGCCGTGGCCAGTCCAGAATGCAAGTTTTGATTTAGTTATTTGCACTGACGTTCCTGAGCACATGTACAATCCGATGCATGTGTTGGAAGAAGCTCAGCGCCTGCTTAAACCTCAAGGCCAATTAATTTTTGGTGTGCCCAATCATTTTGATTTGCGCCAGCGCTTGCGCACCTTGTTTGGCAAGGGGATTGTGCATTGGGATAATTTAAGACATAACGAATCAGCTTGGAATTACGCCCACATTAGATTTTTCACACATCAAGAATTGATAAAACAATTCGTTGCTTCAGGCTGGCACGTAGACACAGCCCAATTTAATTTCATGGGTGCTGGCATTGTTCCGGCGCGCTTACTGCCAAAGTTTGCCAGAAATATTTTATTAAAACTTTATCCAGGACTGTTCTCCGGAAAGTTTATCTATCTTTTATCTCCCCAACAAAACAACCAAAAAACTAAATACATTTATCGGTCAACTCCGAAAAGAGGGATGTAGATCGCTTTCTAAGATTACTAGCCGCTGCACCATAATGCTATAATTAAGCCAGATAACTATGGTGACAAAACCAAACCAAAACTTGGCCGCATGGAATATTTTCCAAGGGAATATGCGGATTTTGAAAAAGAAACAAAAGCAAATTTTGAAGGATTTTCGTGATCGGCTAACGGCCCAGCAAGTAGAGCAATTGAAAGGTAAACTATCCTAATGCCACACGATTCTATCCGCCATCGCCCAAATAACGCAGAGCGTAAACTGCAATCTGTTGAAGTTCCTTTAGAAATGGACGCAGACAAAATTGAGAAGACATTAGGCACACAAGAGCTTCAAGAAAAAGCTGAAACCGCAGTTTCAGAATTTGTACAAAACGGGATTCCTCAAGCAGAGAAAATCGCTGCTGAATTTGGCGTTGAAGTGGATGAGCAAACTCGTGTGGAGCTAGAGCGTTTGAACATACAAGCTAAACAAGCAGAAGACTTTTTTAAGAGCAGTATTAAAAACAGACTCTTAGACGTCAGAGCTAAAGTTTTAAATAAGGTTTTACCTGGAACTCGAATTGCAGAATTAGCAACTCATACTGCGGAGTTTCCTTTCAGGCAAAAGTTAGAAAGAACTTTGAATGAGTATAAAAAATCACCACCAGAAAATCTAGAAGATATAATTAATACATATTCAAATTATTCTAATTTGCATAATCGTGTTAGTCAGGCGAATGTTGAATTTCCAGATGTGCTCGAAAGCTATTTAAGAGAGGTTAAAGAAAAGCATGGTTTGGACAAAGCTATACAGGATTATAAAAAAGTACCCCCTGAATTATTTTCCTATGACAGGAATACAACATTAGGATATTGGTTTGTTCAAGAAGCCTGTAATGAAATAAACGATAAAGGCCTGGCTCGTAATAGAGAAGATGCCATTCCTTTTATTTTAGAAAAGTTTAAAGGAATGAACGAGCTAGTCCTGTCGGGTTATCGAGCAGCAGACCTTCCTTTGAAAAAAGAGGACATTTTGAAGCTGCTTATGGAATCATCTGATACCCCAGCTGGTAAATGGGGGATTTTAAAAAATATTGAGAATATTAGTTCTCTAGGCCAGAGGGATTATGATCAACTGAGTGATAAGTTATTTGATGTCTATTTAGATCTAGATCCAACAAGACTACTATTGTCAGAAAAGCATCTTCAGTCTTTTAATGAACTTCCAGAAGACGTTCGCACTGAAAAAATTACAAAGATGCTGTCTAATAATAGTCATAGATTTGCCACTCAATTAAGACTGATAGATATTCCAGATTCTGTCAGAGATAAAATTTGGCCAATAGTAGATAAAAATGATTTCTCTTTTAAGAATCAATTTTTAAAAAACGCGGATGCGTTTAGAGAGTTAGGCGTATCCAATGAGGACGCCATTAATACAACTGTCGAGCGTAATGCAAGAGTAGGTGAACTATTAGAATTTCTTCAGCAGAAAGATATTGCCAATTACGGATTTAGTGAAGCTGATAAAAAATATGCGTATGAAAAAATGATTGCTTCTATGAAGCCGGATCAATTGCTTAGAATACAAGGAATGCGCAAATGCTTTGATGATGAACAGATCGCTGGTGTGGCATACAAAGTTTTATCTAGCCCCATTCCAGAACCAAGGTATTTGGTGGCTTTAGCTTCGAATCTTGATTCAATACAATTAAATTCATTTCAAAAAAAAGATTTGATTCAAAAGATGCTCTCCGATCCAAACTCGCAAGGGCACTTGGTACACTCTTTGGAAAAATTCGGTCTTTCTCAGGTTGAAAATTATCATATTATCGATACAGTAGCACCAGAACAAGCCTTTAGTGAATTACAAAAATTAACAGCTTTACAGGGAGAAGTAATTACGGGTGAGCAAAAAAAATTATTGAGAAACAAGCTTGCCTTTCAACTACCTCAATCTTTTTTAAGTAACTTTGCTGATTTTAATTTAACCGAGGAAGAGGAAAAAGCTATTGCTCCAATATTATATGAAGGAATATTCGTAAACCTTGGTGTGGATAGAAGTTTTCAAGTGGATATGTTAGCAGCTACCAGAGCTAAAACTGGCGAACGTATCCCTTTTACTCCGGAGACACAACATCGTTTTGAAAATTTATTCGCTCAAGCTAAACCTTCTGCGTTTAGAAAATATGCTAGCAAATTGAACGAAGCTATCCCTGTGGAAATGGATTTGGACAACTTACCAATCAATAAGACCTATGGTCAATTAGAAAAATTGCAGGCCCGTTCAGCGAATGAGGATCATGATCCGTGGAAAACAGATTTAGATCCTTTGGTTAACAAAGCCATTGAAAATAAGATTTTGAATTTGAATCAACCAAAAGACGGAGAAATTTTAGTTGATTTCGTTAAAGAGTACGGCATGAATAATGTGCCTACCATTTTGGAGTGGCATGCAGCATTAGAACGTTCGAAAACCCTAGCAGACCTTCCTCAGGAAATTAAAAAGCAAATCGAAAAAGAATTAAAAATCGAGATTGGCTCTTTTGAAAACAAAGGGCAAATAACCAAAGAAATAAAAAAATTCAAAGGACGTATTCAAGAAACTCTGCTTAATGATGAGATCCCAGAAGAATTTTTAACAACCGAAGTGGGCAAAGAAATTTTTGGAATGTTAAAAGGTAATACACATTGGGAGAAAAATGATTCTTTGGCAGATATGATCTACAAATGGCGAAGTTTTTCCAGAAGAAAGCCTGAGCTCGCTAAGGTACCAGAAAATTATCAGGAAGTTTCTATGAGTATTCCTGCATTGATTCGCAGGTCCTTAAATGAAAACGAGGAAGAGCTAGCGCAAAAAAAAGAAAACGAAGTTTTAGATAACCCACACCTTATCGGAATTATACAATCTTTGGACTCGGCTTTTAAAGGGGCTGATCAAATTCAATCAACTGAGTCAGAAGAGGAAGACAAAGAAAAGTTTTTAAAAAGATGGTCAGAATTGAAAAAAGATATCATTGAAGAACTTACTCAAGAAAGACATTCTCTGGACCTCAGGATTCAAAATGAACCAAAAGAACAAGCTCGTATTGGTATGAGTAAACGGGTGGAAAAAATTGCTGAAGATATTCAAAAGGTAGAAAATTTTGAAGGCAGCGCTAATTTAAATGAGATGATGGAAGGGCTTATTAAAGTAGTTCCTAAAAAATCTAAAAATGGCGAAGCAGCTTTAAGGCAAATTAGCATGAAGCAAATGATGGAAATCGACCCCGCTGCCGCAGCTGGTTTAAAAGAAAATATAGATTTTACATCGGATCGTTTAACTCCTGAGAAGCTTACCGCTTGGAATACCTATCTTGTTGATTATATTAATGAACACTACTTAAACTCTGAACAAGTTGAAGAACATACTAAACATCCTGCTTTCTCTGCTGAGCTACTGAATGAGTTGAAATCATTGTATGGACTTAATGAGGATTTGAAGAAAAATTTAGTAATTCAATTGCGGGATAAATTGCAATCTGTTCGCAATCAGGGAGTGGAAGCTACTACAAAAACCATAGATGTTTCTTTAGTCCCGAATAAAGGTTTGCTTAGAATTTATGGAGGGGATATTGGAGATGCTTGTTATTCTTCACAACATAAAGAGTTAGCTGAAGGTGACTATCCGGGCATTACTGCGTTCACGTTTGTGACTGGTCGAGGAACAGTAAATGAACGGTTGAGAGGCTCTTTGTTAGCTATAGAAACTGAAACTTCTAAAGGTGAAAATGTTTTATTGGTTCGTGCTAATAACCCTCAGGAAAACTTGCTTGGCCAAGTTGATAATGATGAGTTAATAAAGCAAACTTTGGAACAAATGAAAAAGCTAGCTGAGCGGCGGGGGATCGAGAAGGTGGTAGTGCCTTTGGATCCAGCTAGTGCATCATGCTCAAACCGAAAGAACGTAGCGAGCTATTATAGAACAAAATTTTCTGATGCAGAACGTATCGCTTTAGAGGATATGCCCGAGACTAATTTTAATGGATATGATGTTTGGAATCCTCATGGATCGCATGGGGTTGTGGAAATATAATTAGTATCAAAATTGATATGCATTTTTAGCACTCTACTTGACAGAGTGCTAATTTCGTTTATAATTTTAAGAGCTTCCAAAACCAGAAATTTTTCTATACAATTAACAAACATTAAGGAAATCGATATGAACATAAAACCTCTTGGAAATCGAATTTTAGTTAAACAAATGTCTACTGAAGAAGTCACAGCCAGCGGCATTGTATTGCCAGCCAGCAGCGACCGCGAGAAGCCGAACCAGGGAATTGTGAAAGCCGTGGGCTCTGGAAAATTAATTGATGAATACGGCATCAAAGTTGGGGACACAATCGTGTTCAACGGTTATGGCATTGCTGAAGTGGAAGTTACTGAAGAAGCAGGCAACAAAGAAAAGTATAAGATCGTGTACGTTTCAGACGACGACGACTCACAGGCTGTAGCGGTTATCAATTAAGAAAGGAAATAAAATGAGCAAACTAATTAAAACTGGCTTTGAAGCCAAAAAATCCATTAAAGAAGGTGTGGACATTGCTGCTGATGCAATCAAAGTCACGCTCGGACCAACTGGTAAAGCGGTAATTCTAGACCGCGGCTATGGCAGCCCAACTATTTCTGATGATGGTGTTACAGTAGCCAAAGAAATTGAATTGGAAGACCGGTTCCAAAACATTGGTGTATCGCTAATCCAAGAAGTGGCGAACAAAACTAACGAAGATGCAGGTGATGGCACCACCACTGCAACAGTGCTTGCGCAAAAAATGATTGAAGAAGCATTCGCAGAATTGGAACGCAACACTTTTAAAGCTAATGATCTAAAACGGGGCATGGACAAGGCAGCGCGTTTTGTAGTGGAAGAATTGAACAAAGTTAAAAAAGAAATTTCCAGCCAAGAAGGCATCCAGCAAGTGGCCACTATTTCTTCGCTTGACCCAGAAGTTGGCAAACTAATTGCCGAAGCAATGCAAGAAGTTGGTAATGACGGTGTTATCACTGTCGAAGAAGGCCAAAGCATTGGTATTGAAAAAGAAGTGGTAAAAGGCATGCGCTTTGACCGCGGGTTTGTATCATCTTACATGGTGACCAACACTGAACGCATGGAAGCGGTATGGGAAGATCCATACATTTTAATTACAGATAAAAAAATCTCTAGCGTGCAGGAAATTTTGCCTTTGCTGGAAAAAATTGCACAAGGCGGTAAAAAAGAATTGGTAATTATTGCCGACGACGTTGAAGGCGAAGCGTTGACTACTTTTGTGTTAAACAAACTTCGCGGTACTTTTTCTGTGCTGGCCGTGAAGGCGCCAGGATTTGGTGATCGTCGTAAAGAGCAGTTAGAAGATATCGCAGTGCTCACTGGTGGCACGGTAATTACTTCTGAACTTGGTTTAACTTTAGACAAAGCAGAAATGGACCAACTTGGTCGTGCTCGCAAAGTGATTGCTACAAAAGAGCACACTACTATTATTGATGGGCAAGGCGACCGCACTGCCATTGACTCTCGTGTGGCTCAAATGCGCGCAGCAATTAAAGAGTCCCAGTCTGATTTTGATAAAGAAAAATTGATGGAACGGATTGCTCGTTTAGCTGGTGGAATTGGTGTGATCAAAGTTGGTGCATTTACCGAAACAGAGATGAAAGCCAAGAAATTTAAGATCGAAGACGCGTTGAACGCAACACGCGCTGCTGTGGAAGAGGGAATTGTTGCAGGCGGAGGCGCCGCTTTAGCCAAAATCGCACCCGTGCTCGAAGACGCGATCTCAAACTCCAACTACTTCCAGGAAAACGAAAAGCGCGGCGCTTCGATCGTGCGTAAATCTTTGGAAGCTCCAATGCGCCAAATTGCGGAAAACGCCGGGGCAGAAGCTTCGGGCATTATCAGCTTTGTGCAAAAAGCTGGTGGCCATGCTGGCTTCGACTTTGCCAACTACGACGAAATGAACTGGCAAAATGGCAAAAAAGAAGACATGATTGCTGCTGGAATTGTAGACCCAGTTAAAGTCACGCGCTTGGCGTTAGAAAACGCGGTGTCGATTGCTTCGACTTTGGTAACTACAGAAACTATTATTGTCGACAAACCAGAACCAAAGTCTGATGCAGCTGCTGCCATGGGCGGGGGAATACCAGGCATGGGCGGCATGGGTTTTTAATATTTTATATCAATAACAAAAATAAGAGGCACTGCGAACGAATTGTTCGCAGTGCCTTTTTTATGGACTCGACCCGCTTATTATAAGCGAACCGCTTTTTTGAAATTTCTACAGACCTCTTGGTATTCGGCGTGCTGTTTTTTTGCCAAATCCGCCCAGCTCATCCGTTCTGTGCCGATCGGGCTCATTAGCAAATGCTCGAATAGTGGGTAGATATTTTCTTTCACTATTCGCCCGGGATCAAATTCCTGTGACACCTTAATGTTGAGTATGCGCTGGCTCTCATTCGGCGAGACTGTTTTGCGCTTGATAGCTTCTGTGCCATCATCGCGCAAGCTGCAGTAGAGTACTGCGCAATCTGGATTATGCTCGGCGAACTCCAGGCTCAGCATTGTTAAAGCCATGTCACCTGGTCGATTGTATACAACTGCTGCCAGGTAGTCCCAGGCCACTATTTTCCCGAAGTACATTTCGATTTCTCGCGGCTGTATGGTGGACTCGTCATCGATCAACAAGATTTCCACCACGGGTTCAACACCGTTAACGCTTAATTGCTTGTTCATTTCAGCTTTGATAAGTTCCGTCTCTGGGGCATTCATATCAAAACCAAGTATTAGATACTCCTGTTGTAGCGACATCTGTAATTATTCCCCCTAAAATCTAGAATATTGCCCTGGCTGGCCTTTTGGGCTAGCTTGACAAAACGCAGTGAATAGGATATCATGAGTTGTCGTGCTCGTAAAGGGCTCACAAAATTACTCCTGTGCGCGCTACATAGCGCCTAAGAGTCACGGGCTCCTGATTTCGGTTACTCGGATTGGGGGCACTTAAAAACCCGGCTGCATTAGTAGCTGGTTTTTTATTTGCTAATGCTCAGAAAAGGCATATAATTCTAGAGAAGAGCAATCTTCGAAATCCAAATTTTTTAGGAGGCAAGTATGAACATCAGAACGTTGTTTAAGCTTTTTATCGTTGTTATTAGTTTGATTTTCTTGTCTCCAGCGTTTGCAGATGCAAGCGCAGTGACAAGTTCAACCCCCGTTCGTATGGACGGTACAAACAAGAAGGCTCGCAAACATCGTGTTGCAAAGAAAATTGATAAATCTGCGCCAGCAAGTACAATTCCGCAGGTCGAGCTTTACGCCACTGTCGGTTATCCGGATGCGGTGTTCAATTTTTGGCTCAACTCTTTTTTTAGCGAATCAGCGAGACAGGAAGGCGATCAGATCATACCGATCAGGTCAGATGGCACTATTGCCACTGTTTTTACAGATCAAAAGAATCGCAACCTGTTCCAAACGGTTACGAATGAACTGAAAACTGATCATGCAATATTTTGCGCTTCATCAATCAGCCCTATTAAGGGCACGATGTCATTAACCAAGAAAGCTGGCTGGACTGAAGATGACATTACTGCGGCACGCAAATTAATCGAAAAATTGTTTGCTCCGACAAAGGTCATGTTCATTCCCTCAATGTTGGCTAATAAGCGTTTTGGCGCCCCACCACTATATTTCGGACAAATTCGCAGATAGCGAGCAACCCCGGCACACCTCAGTGCCGGGCTTTTTTATTCCAAAACACCCTCCTTGACGTCCAGCGAGTTTTTAGCTATAATTATCGCATTGGTTACACGGACAGCGCCTTTGTTGGCAAACCCTTGAACCAGCAATTCATCATTTTAATACCTTAAAACAATTACA
Organism: Patescibacteria group bacterium; assembly: GCA_036266555.1. GTDB lineage: Bacteria > Patescibacteriota > Doudnabacteria > UBA920 > UBA920 > UBA920. Next base: position 890 of record DATAMW010000014.1, on the reverse strand, counting down.
TGGGAGTTCCTAAGAAACATAAAACCCGCAGCGGTCGCGACCAACGTCGCAGCCATCATGCGCTAACAGCACAGAATTTCGCAACTTGCCAAAACTGTGGAAGCGCTTGCATGCCTCACAAGCCATGCCCAAACTGTGGTTATTACAAAGGACGCAAAGTGGTTTAATCATCTTGCGTTTTTTGTTTGCCTGCTATATCAGCAGACTTTTGATACAATATACATACTATGGCTAATCGACATCTATTGCGCACTGTGGCGCTTCAAGCACTATTTGAATGGGACTTTAACAATCAGCAAGGTGATATTTCCGAAATCACTACGCGTGCTGTAGCTGAGTTTGCTCCAGGAGCAGATGACGGCGATTTTGCTGTGGAATTAGTTGAGGGCGTGGTAAAAAACATGGCTGCGTTAGACGAAATTATTGTGAAGACTGCGCCGGAATGGCCAATTGCCCAAATTACTGTTATCGATCGCAATGTGTTGCGTTTAGGAATTTACGAACTGCAATTTTCTAAAAAGATTCCACCAAAAGTGGCTATTAACGAAGCTGTGGAAATGGGCAAGCGCTTTGGTGGCGAGTCCAGCGGTAAATTTGTGAATGGCGTACTCGGCACTCTCTACAAAGATATGAATTTAGATGATAATAAAACCGCTGAATAAGCGGTTTTTTAGCGCGCAAAATTTTTATTACATTTTATTTTAGTTTTGGTTTTTCTTGACCAGGATTTTATGTGACCCTAGGCATAATGTATGAGTAATTAATCTCAACAATATGCAAAACAACATAAGGTATCAATTTTTGTTAGGCGCGTTGCTTTTACAGTTAATGTTTTTTGGTCAATCGCCGCAATTGGCTTTGGCTGCAACGGCTGGCGGTGATTCTACAGC
>DATAMW010000013.1:0-5988 GCA_036266555.1 Patescibacteria group bacterium | reverse complement strand
TAGCTCGCTTTTTCCGTAAATCGCAGATATAATTCTCATAGAATCAACAAAAATGATAATATCTGAACAAATCAACCGCGGTTTACTGGTCAGTCCCAAGACCAAGAAGCGACTGCAATATTCTGCTGACAAATCTATTTTATCAACTCTTGATAACCAAGAATCTTTTAAAGTAGTGGGTGGCGTGCCCATATTTTTGGAAAAATCGACTGATGAAACAGCGCGGTTTGCCAACAGCGACATGGATGCAGAGTACAGTGCGACCGTGACCCCAGAAACTATTTTCCAAAAAATCAAAAACTTTTTTTACGGCGACATTTACAGCAAAGAAAGCAACGAAGCTAAGAAAGTCTTTAACAAATTTTCAGAAACAGATTTATTGCTAAGCATCGGTGGTGGACCCACTCGCGACCATCAGTTTATGACTAATGTAAACATTTCTAACTACCCAAATGTGGAAGTAGTCGCAGATGCGCACCAACTCCCCTACGCTGACAATTCCGTTGATGCCATTTTCATTTCTGCAGTCATAGAGCATTTGTACAATCCCCTGAAAGCGATTGAAGAAATGTATCGCGTGCTAAAACCAGGTGGAATTGTGTTTTCCATTACACCGTTTATGCAAGCGTACCATGGCTATCCGCATCACTATCAAAATTTAACTTTAACTGGCCATGAATATTATTTTTCATCCAAAGGTTTTGCTGTTGAAAAAAGTGGTACTGCCATTGGCCCGACTTTAGCATTGATAATCATCAATTCCAAATATATTTTTAACTATTTCCCGGCCGTGCTGAACAAAATATTTGGCACTTTGTTTTTAGCGTTCTGTATGGTATTTATCAAACCTTTAGATTTGTTTTTGAGCAAACGACCAAACTCCCACATTGTTGCCTCCGCCACCTTTATTCTGGCAAGAAAATAGTGTATAGTAATTTAGCTCAGGAACTTTATTAAAACTTTAGTTCATAGCTCGCAAATAAAGCGGAGGAATAGCAATACTATTCAAGGGAATCCGATTGTACCACCTTTTCACAGGGTAAGTCGGGCATCTTATACTCAAAAACATCCATACTTTTGGATGCTTTTTTATTTATCAAAATTTTATAAACAGAAAAAACGCCTTGCAGCGTTTTCTGGTGGGCCGGACAGGATTCGAACCTGTGAAGGCATAAAGCCGGGAGATTTACAGTCTCCAGTGTTTGACCGCTCCACAACCGACCCAAATTTTTTCTTTTCTCGTTTTCCTCGCAGGAAACTCCTGGAGCCGTTGTGCGGGATCGAACCGCAGACCTTCTCCTTACCATGGAGATGCTCTACCAACTGAGCTACAACGGCAGACTGAGTTGTAGGGCGCCGCTTCTGCGAACAGCTGCGGGGTTCTTGCACAACTCAAATATTTTACTCTTTTTTATGAATATTTTCAACTGGTACATGGGTCTTCCCTTTTGATTCCATTTCGAATCGCAGGTCAGCGTACTTCCCATTTTCTGGATCAAGTTCCAATGCTGAATCCAAAGACTTAACTGCAGACTTCCATTTCTTTTGTCCTTGAAAAGTTAAGGCCAAATTGTAGAATCGATTCGGATGACTGGGGTCTAACTTCACTGACTGTTCGTACGCAGCTTGTGACTTGGCAAACTCTTGGTCGTGCAATTGTGACAAGCCCAGTTTTGCAAAGTAACCGCTATTGGTTGGCTCGTGTTCAGTTAAGTAATCGTACACGTTAGCAGCATCTTCATACTTGCGAGCTTCTAAATAGAACTGCCCAAGCTGATCATAATAGACCAACTCTTTCGGATGACGCTTGATTAACTCAATGTAGTAATCTTCGTTGCGCGCAATCGGCGGTTTAGTTTCCGCTTCCTTATCTTTCTTTAAAATTCGCTTAAAGTTATAGCTAATTTTTGGATTGTGCTTTAGACCCTTCGCTTCCAAAACAAATTGCCAAACTTTGTGCGAAGCGATTTTACTAAAAGACCGGATCCGGGAAGCGGTTTTAGTTGGCAAACCTTTTTCTGCCAACACTTCCCCGACTTCCGGACCGTCATCTTTTAATTGATCCACCCGATGCTCGTCAACGGCCTGAGGCAATCTGCGCAACACTAAAATAATGACTCCGAGGATTGATAGAATCAGTATTAAGTTGGCAACGAGATTGTAAGGCATAGACTAACTTATTTAGATTAGTTTCCAAGCATGAATCGAGCGAAGCGGCGGACTTGAACGTTCTCACCCATTTTGGCAGTAGATTCCGCAATCAAGTCGGAAATCTTTTTACCAGAGTCTTTCACAAAGGGTTGTTCTAGCAAACAAGAATCTTCAAAATATTTTTCTAGTTTACCATCCATCATTTTTTGCATAACATCTTCTGGTTTACCAGCAGATTGTTCTTTGTAGATTTCCATTTCTTTAGCAATCACTTCTTCTGGAACATCTTCTCGGCTCACATACAAAGGGTTCGCAGCAGCAATGTGCAATGCTAGTTCCTTAGCTAAGGCCACGAAATCTTCTGTACGGGCCACGAAGTCAGTTTCACAGTTTAGCTCCACAAGGGCGCCAATACGGCCACCAGCGTGAATATAGCTCTCAACAATGCCTTCTTTGGCAACGCGGTCAGCTTTCTTAGCCATTTTTGCCATGCCTTTTTTACGAAGCAGGTCTAAAGCAGCATCACGATCTTCACCAGCTTCAGACAAGGCTTCTTTTACATCCATGATGCCAGCACCGGTTAATTCACGAAGTTCTTTAATAAGATTATTGTCAGACATAATTTTCCTAAAATTAATTTTTATTTATTGCGCGTGCTAGATTCGCAGCGCGCTGTTCTGCTCTTAAGCAGCAGATTGAACTGGGCTTTGTGCCACAGCTGGGGTTACTGCGCGCTTTTCTTTCACAGCTGCAGCAATAATAGATGTAACCAACTCAATTGCTTGAGTAGCATCATCATTACAAGGGATTGGATAGTCAACACCTTCAGGATTTGAGTTAGTATCCACCAATGCAATAATTGGTACTTTCATTTTGCGAGCTTCAGCCAAAGCAATATCATCGTAGTTAATATCTGCAATGAACACAGCTTGAGGAATGCGCTTCATATCTTTCATTCCTGCAAAAAGTCTTTCCAACTTTTCAATTTCACGTTCCACTAGCAAACGTTCTTTTTTAGTGTAACGGCTTTCCATTTGACCGCTTGCTTTTAAATCTTGTAGCTTTTCTAACTTGCGCACTGTCTTTTGGATAGTTTTAAAGTTAGTAAAAGTTCCACCTAACCAACGCACGTTGATGTATGGTGAATTAGCTTCTTCAGCATTCTTTTTAATGATGCTGCGAGCTTGACGCTTTGTACCAATGAACAAGATAGTACCGCCGGTTTGCGCAATGCTGCCAGCGAACTCTACTGCTTTGGTTAATGCTTTACGGGTCTTTTCCAAATCCAAAATATGGATGTCGTTACGCACCGTAAAAATGTAAGGCTTCATTTTGGGGTTCCAACGGGAAGTCTTGTGCCCAAAATGGGCGCCGCTTTGGAGCAACTCTAAAAGAGTAATATCTTTCATGTTGTTATCCTTTCACTTCTATTTCGCGGATCGTCTCTTGCCAGAAGGCCAAAAGGGACAGGATAACTGCGAAATATGTTAATTAATTACTTCCATACTTTACCATACCTTGACAGATAATGCAAATCCACGTATAATTGATGAAATATAGGAAAATATTTACTTTGGAGAGTGCGCTCTCGGCCTTCGGCCTGGCGCTAGCAACCCTCTCCTCACCAAATATTTTCCTATTTCTAATCAATAAACCTACCTTGTATTAAGCAAGGTGCGAAAGGTCCTTTATGAAGAAAGATCTCCATCCAACGTATCACACTGATGTGCAAGTTGTTTGCTCATGCGGTAACAAATTTACTACTGGTTCTACAGTAGAAAAAATTGATACTGAAATCTGCAGCAACTGTCATCCGTTCTACACTGGTAAGCAGAAATTGCTAGATACTCGTGGTAATGTTGAACGCTTTAAGAAGCGCATCGAAGCTGGAGCAAAAGCTCAAGCAACGAAAGTAGAAAAGAAGCCTCGCAAGGCTCGCAGTACTACTACAACAAAAACTGTAAAATAATTTGTGATAAAAAAAATGACCGCCTTGTGAAGGGCGGTCTTTTTGATCCTAGTTACCTGGATCAAATTTACATGTGTGCATCGAGCATCATACACGGGTTGGCGCATGGGCCTATCAAACTTGCCCAGCCGTACGCGAAGATAAAGATCACAGCCAATACGTGAATGAGCAGCACCGAAGCGATTACAAGACCTCCTATGGTTTGTACGACATTTCCAAAAAATCCGTAAGCAATCTTGAATACCAAAATGCTGACTATCGAGATAAAACCCCAGGCGATCCACGGCTGCGTCTCGTAAGAAATAGCGGATAGCGCAACACACAGCATAAATACCAAAAAGTAATTGAGATAAAGCTTAACTGCTTCTCTCTCATTTGTATCTGATCCCAATTTTAGAAAATTCATATTCCCTCCGTTATCATTAATCTAGCATCAATTCCGGACTGATCAAAATAACATAATTAGCGATCTTGCGCAATACCCTTTAAATAAGTACAATTACTGAGATATGAAACCAGGATTTATCAAAATTTTAGAAGAGTACCAAGCACTGACAGAACAAATGAGTTCTGGCGGTGATTTTGATATGGCTAAAGTGGGGCGACGCCAAGTGGAGTTATTGCCAACCGTTGAGAAAATCCAGAGTTTGCAAAAAGCTGAAGAACAGATTGAAGAGAACAAGCAGTTGCTAGAAAGTGATGACGAGCAAATGCGCAACATGGCTGCGGACGACATCGCAATGCTGGAAGGAAAAATGGTAGAACTAATTGATGAAATTGAAATCGAATTGATTCCTAAAGATGAGCATGATGATAAAAATATTATGATTGAAATGCGCGCTGGCGCTGGCGGCGACGAGTCAACATTATTTTCTGCAGAAATGTTTCGGGCTTACGGCAAATACGCCGAAGCCAATGGTTGGACTGTGCACATTGATTCCAGTTCGAAAAGTGAAGCCGGCGGTTTTAAGGAAATTATTTTTGAAGTAAATGGTCGCGATGCATCGAATGCGAGCAAGGGCGGACCATACAGCAAGTTCAAATATGAATCTGGCGTGCACCGCGTCCAACGCGTGCCGGAAACCGAAAAGCAAGGGCGCGTGCACACATCAACAATTACAATTGCAGTAATGCCTCAGTTGGAGGAAAAAGATTACGCCATTGAAATGAAAGATTTAAAAATCGAAGCCACCACAAGTTCTGGTGCTGGTGGGCAGAGTGTGAACACAACATATAGTGCGATTCGCATTGTCCATATTCCGACTGGGATTGTCGCGACTTGTCAGGATGAACGTTCACAAGCGCAGAACAAAGAAAAAGCCTTGGCTGTAATTCGCGCGCGCGTTTCTGCTTACTACAGAGAAATTGAGGAAAAGAAAATCACTGATAACCGCCGCAGCCAAATTGGTACTGGTGACCGTAGTGAAAAAATCCGTACTTACAACTTCCCCCAGGACAGAGTGACTGACCACAGAATTAATCAAAACTTTAACCAAATTAACTTGATTATGGAAGGTCAGCTGGAACCAATTATTTCTGCATTACAAAAAGCGGATTTGGAACTACGCCGTGCAGCAATAACAGATTAATTCTTGCAAACTTTACTATGACGATTGCGCAAGCCTTAAAAAAGTACTCAAAAATAGAAGCAGACTTACTCCTTGGCCATGTATTAAAACAACCCAAGGAGTTTTTGTATTTGCACGGCGAGCAAAAATTGAGCCCTGCGCAGTTGAGAAAGTTTGAAGTCTTTGCGAAGAAGAGGGTGGCTGGCATGCCAGTGGCGTATTTGCTGGGGTATAAATATTTTTATGGATTGAAGTTTAAAGTAAATCGTAGCGTATTAATCCCCCGGCCTGAAAGCGAAT
>DATAMW010000012.1:0-28406 GCA_036266555.1 Patescibacteria group bacterium | reverse complement strand
TCTTTTAGCTTACTTAAACTGAGGCCATGTTCTTTTGTAGCAGATTCTCTTGCGGATTTGTGCTCCTTTGAATATCCTAGAATCATCTGGAAACGTTTCTTTGTGTCTTGCACTTTATTAATTGCTTGGTTTTGCCCTCGCAATGCATCAACACTAATTCCTAATTTCTCCAAGACCTGATTTTGCTCTTCCACTTTCTTATTCAGTTCATGGAATTTTTCAATTTGCGTACGCAGCTCAGTAATGCGTTCTGGATTATCGATCAATTCTCCATTCAGATACTTATCGATTGCCTCAGCAACTAGAATGCCTTCTTTAGAATCTAACGAAAGACCTATATCTGATTTTATTTCGTTTTTAATCAAACTCTGCAACTCTTTTGAAGCAGTTTCTTTAACCTTAAAAGATTCATGTGCCTGCTTAAGCGTCTCTAAATTAGAATCCGCATCAATATTGGGATGGGTATCTAAAGACTTCATGAATTTAGCGTCATTCAGAACGCTCTCTCGGTCTTTTGCGTCTTGAGTAGCCTTTTGCTCTGCAGCAGTAGGTCCTGCTGGTGCTTTTTCTCGTCCAAACCACTTCATATTGTTTATCATTAATTAACCTAAATATAACATAACTGGCTTACTTGTCCAGCTAATTCAAACTAAAGCGTCTTCTCCGTTGCGGCTTCCCCGGCCGCCATCATTTCTGCAATGTTGCTGGCTTCGAGAATTTCTGACTCCACCTCAGCGCGTGGGCGGCCGAACTTTAACCGAGATAGCTGACGAATGGCTTCGGCTGTGGCTTTTTGCTCTTCCGTTGGTTTGTCGAGCGGATATGTTGCCATATTGAAAGGCTTGCTTGCCGTGCCGTTGATCATTAATTTTACAAAAGCATTGTAGCGATCAACATTCAGTAAGTCGAAGTCATTAAACACAGGGGCGTATTCCTTTGCCATAGTTTCGGCATCTTCTACACCAATTCTAAATGTGACCATGCTGCCGGTATTACCAAACACTGCATCGCGCAAATCTTTGCTGCCTGCGCCTTGCGCTCCAGCTCCTTGTGACAGTTGTCCCAAAAATTGATGACCAATCACCAAGTTCAATCGATATTTACGCGCCTCACTTAGAATAGAAGAAAAAGCGTCGGTAATAAAGTTTTGAAATTCATCAACGTACAAATAAAAGTCACGGCGATTTTCTTCTGGAATGTCAGCACGAGACATCGCGGCCATCTGAATTTTTGACACCAAAATTAAACCAAGCAACTTGGCATTCATCTCCCCCACTTTACCTTTAGCCAAGTTCACTAGCAAAATTTTGCCACTGTCCATCACCTCGCGAAAATTAAACGAACTCTTCGGCTGACCAACAATGTTGCGCATCATAGAATTTTCTACAAAACGGCCAACTTTAGAAATTAAGTAACCTAACATTTCTGACTTATGAAAATCCGAAGTTTTTGCCATTTCTTTTTCCCAGAACGCGCGCACCACGCTGTCAGTGACTTTACCAACTTTGTATTTTTGGAATTCCGTGTCTGTAAAAATGCGTGGGATGTCTACAATAGTTCCTGGATGTTCGCTGTCTGCCATTAACGTTAACATGGCATTACGCATATTGTGTTCAAACATTGGCCCAAGCATGGCTGGGTCTGTGACCAATTTATAGAAAATTGAAATCATTTCCTGTACAGCAAAATCTTTTTGACCTTCATCGCTGACTTCCAGCATGTTCAAGCCCAAAGGCCGCTCAGAGTCGAACGGTTCAAATAAAATCACATCTTCAGCACGCTCCTTTGGAATGTGCGGTAAAATATCTTCGATGAAGTCACCATGAGGGTCGATAATACACAAGCCCTCACCATTCTTAATATCCTGCACAGACATGTACTTCATAAGCTCGGTTTTACCCACACCAGTGCGGCCCAGAATGTAAGTGTGGCGACGACGATCATCCCGCTGCGCGCGAATTGGCGTTTCCACGCCTCTATAAATGTTGCGGCCCATCAGAATGCCCTCTTCTGGAATATTCACTGGCGCAGGCGCTTTTTTGCTTAATAACCATTTGATATTCGGCGTTTCCAAAAACGGCGTTGGCAAATGCCACAAACTCGTTAGCTCCTCAGTGTTCAAAACCGCTTTCTTACCATAACGACGATAAATACGGAACATGTAATCTTTTATAATCACATTAGTCTTCCGCTTCTTCACTTTAAACCCATTAAACGGCGGCATGTTGTACTGCAAAAATGACGACGTAATATTATTCAAATTCACTGCTGCTGCTCCGGGCGTGGTCGAAGAAGTGATAATACGAATGTTAGTATTAAACCCAGGGCGACTAGCTTTTTCTTCAAATCGCTTTACCATTTCCTGCTGCATTGGTGTTAAATTGATCGGGCTGTGCTGACCACTTAAATCTTCATGATGCCCAGTGACTGATGGTGCGGCTTTGCCCACAGTGCTATCACGCAAAGTGCCCAAAGTTTCTGATGCAAATTTAGCGCCAAATCCTTTGACGACTTTATCTGGGTTTTTACCCTGCTGAATTTCCAAAGCCATATGGCGCGGTTTGTGCTGCCAGTGATGCCCAGCTGGAGACAAAATAAATTGAATCGCGGCGCCTTCTTCATCTCCTAATTTGGACATGGCGTTAGTGAGCGCGTTGAGCGGGTCTGTTTCCATGTTTTTGTAGGTGCGAATTGGAAACATGTACGGACGCATGAGTTGCAATTCAGTTGCAGCAATTTGGCCACCTTTTTGAAACGGATTATACCCGCGCACCACTTCGATAAACGCATGCGGATACTGCGCCTGCAATTGTTTTTCTACCAACTCCTGCAAGTAATGCGGGCAGTTAATATAAAACGAAATCTTTTTCTCTGTACAAGCAATTTCAAAACTGATGTAATCTTTAGGTTTAAAAAACCAATTGTGCGCACTAATTTCTGATAGCGCGGTGAATAATTGTTCTGCAATTCCCACCATGTTCTTGCGCTGTTCTTCGCTATTGGTTTGCCCGTTTTTCTTATCATCAGAATTTTCTTTCGGCATCTGAATTTCCATGAACACCCAATTTTTAGTGCGCGGTAAAATCACTTTACTGTAGTACCAGTGTCTGTGTAAGTAGTAACCCAGGAATGATAAAAAAGCCACAACCAAGGCGGCTAATACTGTGCTGGCAATAATAATTGTGTTCAACTCCAGTGGCATTTTTGTTTTATCTGGATTTTATTCTTTTAGATCTGCTGATAGGCCCAAAATTTGTTCCATTTCATCAGCGGCTTTGTCTTGCTCCACTCCATGGTTCAAAAGCGATTCCAAAACTAATGCTTCTTCGGCTTTTTTCTTGCTGCCATAATTTTCTGTTGTATACTTTGGTTCATATTCTACAGCTGAGTCCTGCTCTTGTGGCGCCGTAAGCGGCTGCACTTGTTCAATACCTTGGTCATGTTCTACTTCAGCGCGCTGACCAAAGCTCGGCGCTTCAACTGGCGCACTAAAATCCGTTTCGTGCTCCACTTCATGCGGTTGCTCAGTTTCTCCACTTGTAAAATCAGTATGCTCGATCAAATTTCCCTTTTCATCTAAAGCCATTTTTGTTTCTTTTCGTTACTTTTCTACGATTATTATACCATATTTCCTTGCAAAATAAAAAACCCTAACCTTTCTCTGCGAACGCATCTGAGTAAACGGCGTGTAAACTAATTAATTAGTTATGCACGAAGCTAAGTGAGCGGAGAAAGTGTTAGGGTTTTTAAATTGTAAGTGAAAAATGTTTAGTAACCTTTATAATCATGCATAGTCAATTGCGCTTCAATCTGTTTGATGGTTTCAATAACCACAGATACCACAATCAACATCCCAGTACCACCAAGAGTTAAGGACTTAGTACCAGTCCAGTGCTGCACCACGAATGGCAGAATCGCAATAATACCCAAGAACAAAGATCCAGGCAAAGTAATGCGGTTCAACACTTTGTACAAATAAGCTGCTGTTTGTTGACCAGGACGAAGTCCAGGTACAAAACCACCGCTGCGTTGCATATTTTCCGCAACATCATCAGGGTTAACAACAATATTAGTGTAGAAGTAAGTGAAAGCTACTACTAAGAAGAAGTAAGCTACGCCATACCAAATGTTTTGATTGTTAGTAAAGTTAATTACTAATTGTGCCCAGTGAGCAATCATAGTGCTTTTGGCATTCAAGAAGAACTGCGCCAAAATCGCTGGGAAGAGCATCAAAGATAGAGCAAAGATAATTGGGATTACACCAGCTTGGTTTAAACGCATTGGTAAGTGTGAATCCACTCCCCCAACTTGTTGATCGCCGCGCATGCGCTTAGCATATGACACCGGAATATTGCGCTGCGCTTCAGAAACGAGAACAATTCCAGCAATTACTAAAATAATCGCAGCAGCAAAAGCAATAATAGTTGGCAGTTTACTTGGATCGTATAACTGAATTAACGAGCTAATACTAGCTGGCAAGCGAGCCACGATTCCAGCAAAAATAATCAAAGACAAACCATTGCCAATACCGTATTCAGAAATAATTTCCCCAATCCACATTACTAGCATTGTGCCAGCGGCAATGGCTAAGAGAGTCACAAACCATTGGAATGGACTAAACGAACCTAAAATTGCAGCCCCACCTTGGCTTTGCAATAAACGAATGGTTCCAAAACCAGAGAGCACGGCTAATGGGACAGTAATAAATCGAGTGTATTGGTTGATCTTCGCACGACCAGCTTCGCCGCTTTCCTTCTGTAATTCTTTCAATGAAGGGATAATCATGGTTAACAACTGCATAATAATAGATGCAGTAATGTATGGGCCTACACCAAGCATGGCAATAGAGAAATTAGTTAAACCACCACCAGAGAAGATATCAAGTAAATTTAAAAATTGATTTCCTTGGAAAAAGGCCTGCAAACCAGACACGTTAATACCAGGAATCGGAATATGCACCAAAACACGAGTACAAAGAAGAAGCACGATGACCATGAAGATCTTCCAGCGCAAATCTTTAGTTTTCCAAATAAGCAGTAAAGTATTCATATTGTTTATTTTACATTATATAGCTGGGAGTGCCAATTGATTATCGGAGGGGTGACGCCAATGTAACTTTTTTATGAGACAGCTGTGCTGCGAATAAAAAAGTTACTGGGCGGCAGGACCCCGGCTAAACAACGGTGCCACCTGCTTTTACAATTGTTTCTTTAGCAGTAGCAGAAACTTGAACTTTAAAAGTCAGTTTGCGAGCTAGTTTGCCTTGCAAGATTTTCACGCGCTTAGAACCAGTTGGTACTAAACCGTTTGCTCGTAATGTATCTACAGTAACAGTATCACCATCTTTGAATACAGAAAGAGAGTCTAGTTTAATAGCAGTCGCTTTATCAGCTAAGCTAGAGAAACCACGCTTCTTCGGCAATTGACGGATCAATGGCTGACGACCACCTTCAAATCGCGCTGGCATTTTGGAATGACCAGTACGCGCAGTTTATCCCTTACCACCACGGGTAGAATAAGTACCATGTCCACTACCAATACCGCGACCAACAACTTTGCGGCGCTTTGTAGATTTTGGATGCTTACGTAATTGATGAAGTTTTATCATAAATTTAGATTCCTAGAGTTATTTGCGGCTAGCTAAAATAGTTTCTTTGCTACGCATTAGTTTAAAAGCAGCAAAAGCAGCACGAGTATTGTTAACTTTGTTGTTGCTACCAAGCATTTTAGAAATAACATTCTTTACACCAGCCATGTCTAGTACAGTACGAACAGCGCCACCAGCAATTACACCAGTACCTGGACGAGCTGGCAACATGATAATTTGGCTAGACTTGTACTTTAACTTGATTTCATGAGGGATAGTATCGTTAACCAAAGGCAAGGTAATCATGTTTTTCTTAGCTTCGTTAACAGCTTTGTTAACAGCTTCAGCCACATCATTTCCTTTTCTTAAACCAATACCAACTTTGCCCTTATGATCACCGATCACAATAAGAGCGCGGAAACGCATGCGCTTACCACCGCCAGTTACGCGGGTTACGCGCTTAACTTCAACCACTTTTTGGTCGAATTCACGAACTGGTCGTTCGCCACGGTTATTTGGTTTTCTTGGTCTCTTGTCCATCATAATGTTATTGATAATTTCGAATTAAAATTCTAGTCCGCCAGCACGAGCTGCATCAGCTAAAGCTTTCACGCGGCCATGGTATCGGTAACCGCCACGGTCAAATACGACTGCAGCAATTCCCTTCGCTTTTGCTTTTTCAGCAATCGCAGTTCCAACTTGAGTAGAAAGTTCAGATTTAGCAGCTTTGGTTTTAACTTCTGCAGAAGATGCAGCCGCTAAAGTTTTGCCAGAGTTGTCATCAATAATCTGAGCGTAAATATGAGAAGCTGAACGAAATACAGTTAAACGCGGACGTTCACCTGTGCCGGAAACCACACTGCGCACTCGAGTGTGACGGCGTTCTCGCTTAGCTCTTTTTAATTGTTCTTTATTAGTTGTCATATAATTACTTTCCTACAGCCTTAACGACTTTACCAGCTTTACGAATAATTACTTCGTCGCTGTACTTAATACCTTTACCTTTGTAAGGTTCTGGTTTCTTTAATTCACGGATATTAGCTGCTACTTGTCCTACTACTTGTTTATCAATTCCAGTTAAAGTAATAGTAGTCTGATATTGTAAAATAGTTACTTTTGCAGGATCTTTTTCTACCTTTACTTCTACACCAGGAGCAATTTCAAAATCAATTTGATGAGAGAAACCTAAGTTCAACACTAAAGTAGTGCCACGAACTTCAGCTTTAAAACCAACACCAACAACGTCTAGTTGTTTTGTGTAGCCTGTGTTCACACCATCAACCATGTTCTGCACCAAAGATCGGAACAAACCCCAAAGAGCTTTTTCACGTTTATCTTCGTGCTTAGCAACATCAACAATTACTTCATTAGCATTTTCACCAGCACCAATAGTGACAGTCACCTTAGGGTGTACTTCTTGAGTTAAAGTTCCTTTCGGACCTTTCACAGTCAAAACATTACCGTTCAATTCAACGGTAACTCCTGCTGGCAAAATAACTGGTTTTTTTCCAATACGGCTCATATATATAAAATTAGTTTACCAAACTTGGCAGACTACCTCTCCACCCAAGCGATCTTTACGCGCTTGCTTATCTGTTAATAGACCTTTAGATGTTGATACTACAGTAATTCCAAATCCACCGTTAGTACGAGGAATGCGGGCTACCGGAAGGTAAATTCTCTGTCCTGGAGTGCTAACACGCTTAATCCCAGTAATTACTGGACCACCAGCTTGGTCATACTTCAAGTTCAATTGCAAAGTTTTAACGCGGCCAGGCAATTCGTTTACGCCACTAATAAAACCTTCAGCTAATAGTACATTAGCTAAGCTGTGTTTGAACTTAGAGTAAGGCATCACTAATTCACTCTTGTTTGCAGCAAGAGCATTACGGATGCGTGTTAACATGTCTGAAATTGGGTCTGTGTACATATCTGTTATATTAAATCTACCAAGCTGCCTTTGTAATTCCTGGAATCTCGCCACGACTGGCTAGTTCCCGGAAACAAATGCGGCACAACGAGAAATCTCTCATGAAGCCGGCCTTACGACCGCACTTCCAACAGCGCCGAATCACTCGAGTCGAGTATTTCGGTTTCACTAAACTTCTATTTGCTTTTGCGATTAGAGATTTCTTTGCCATGTTGGTTAATTATTTTGATAGTTCAGCTTCTTTGATAAAAGGGAAATTCATTGCAGTAAGTAATGCGCGGGCTGGTTCATCTTTGCCGGCGTTCGTTACAATCGATACTTGTAGTCCGAAAATATGTTCCAAAGCATCATTTGAGATTTCCGGGAACACAATGTGTTCTTTTAGTCCCAAGTGATAGCTGCCGCGACCGTCGAATCCTTTTGGAGAAACTCCGCGGAAGTCCTTTACGCGAGGCATGCCTACGCTAATGAGCTTGTCGAGGAATTCGTACATGCGTTGACCACGCAGAGTGGCTGCCATACCCACAACTTGCTGTTCACGGATTTTGAATCCAGCCACAGATTTGCGAGCTTTGGTTTCCACTGGAGCTTGACCAGCAATTGCAGCAAGATCGCGCTTGATGCTATCCACAAACTTGGAATCTTTCAGGAACTTACCGATACCAACGTTGATAACGATTTTCTGAATCCGAGGCACTTCCATGCTGTTCTTATAACCGAATTGCTCTTTCAGTTGTGGAACGATCTCTTTATTATATTGTTCTTGTAATCTATTCATATAATTATATTAACTGCCTAAACAGCTTTGCCGCTCTTGCGGGCAATTCGTTGTTTAGTGCCATTTTCTAAAGTCTGATAGCCCACGCGGGTTGGTTTTCCTGAGTTACTGTCAATCAACATTACCTTTGATACATGCATAGCTCCAGCGAACACAATTTTTTGCCCAGGAGTGCCAGCGCGGCGGCTCTTTTGGAACTTAGTGTGCATATTCGCATTATCAACCACTACTTTACCAATAGTTGGGATAGCACGAAGAACAGTTCCTGTCTTGCCTTTATCTTTGCCAGACAAGATTTTCACTGTATCGCCTTTTTTAATTTTCATCTTAAGCTGTGTCATATATAAACTATTAGTAGGGGTTAAATTACTTCTGGAGCCATGGATACAATTTTGTTGTAGCCTTTATCGCGGATTTCACGAGCGATTGGTCCAAAAATACGAGTGCCTTTTGGTTCGCCTTTTTCTTTATCTACAAGCACGCCAGCGTTTTCGTCAAAGCGGATGTAAGAACCGTCTTTACGACGAATTTCTTTTTTAGTACGCACAATTAGAGCGTGTACTTTATCACCTTTTTTAACTTGGCCACCAGGAGATACTTGTCGCACAGAACCAGCAACAATGTCACCAACGCCTGCAAAGCGACGGGCGTTTTTTCCGTTCACGCTGAACACGTTGACGATTTTGGCGCCGGTATTATCTGCGATTTTGATTAAGGATCTTACTTGTAGCATGTTTGTAAATTAAGTTAGTTAAGTAATTAGATTAAGCAGCTGCTTCTACTGGAGTGTCTTCGTGTGGAGTCATGTTTTTCACAATTGTGAAAGATTTGTCTTTGCTAATTGGAGCACAAGATTCAATCACCACGCGATCACCCATGTGAGCAGTATTGCCTTCATCGTGAGCTTTGTACTTCAAGGACTTGGTGTAACTCTTGTGATACTTTGGATGGCGCATGCGCACATCAACTTTGACCACAACAGTCTTGTCCATCTTATTCGAAACAACCACTCCGGTCATTTGCTGTTTTGTTGATTTCTTTTCCATAAGTATTAATTAGTTACGTTCTAGTTTGCTCTTAAGTAAGTTAGGATTCGAGCAATATCCTTGCGAACTGCGGACAGTTCGTGCACATTCTTAGTTTGACCCATCTTCTTCTTTAGCGTTAGCTCTAAAGCTTTCGCGCGCAAGCCTTCAAGTTCCTTGCGAAGTTGAGTGTCATTCTTTTCTGATAATTCTTTGTACTTCATATATTTACTCTTTAATCAGGAACTTAGTACGAACTGGCAGCTTGTGAGCAGCCAAACGCATTGCTTCGCGAGCTTGAGCTTCTGTGACGCCGTCCATTTCGTACAAGATGCGGCCAGTTTTTACAACAGCCACAAAGTGAGAAACAGCACCTTTTCCGCTACCCATTACAGATTCATTACCGTGATCAGTCATTGGCTTATCTGGGAAAATCCGAATCCAAATCTTACCGCCACGATTAATCGAGCGGGTCATAGCACGTCGGGCAGATTCAATTTGGCGAGCAGTCACAAACGATCCTTCTAGCGCTTTAAGCGCGTACGAACCGAAAGCAATGCTGTTGCCAGACATGGATTTGCCTTTGTTATTACCGCGATGGTGTTTGCGGTGTTTGACTTTCTTCGGAATTAACATAATAAACTAATGATTGATAATATAAATTATTTAGCTGGTTCTTCAGTTACTTCTTTTTCGGGAGACTTTTCTGCAACTTTTTCGGCTTTCTTTTCAAAGACATCGCCTTTGTAAATCCAGACCTTAATACCGATTGTGCCATAAGTCGTATGAGCTGTAGCTTTGGCGTAATCGATATCAGCGCGAAGAGTGTGAAGTGGAATTTTACCGCTAGACAGGTGTTCAGTACGAGCAATTTCTGCACCATTCAAGCGACCACCAATGGAAACTTTTACACCCTTAGCTCCGGCTTGCATCACTGCTTCCAGAGACTGCTTCATTAAACGGCGGAATGCAACACGTTTTTCAATCTGTTCTGCAATGCTGCCAGCAATTACTGCGGCGTGCATATTTACATCACGGATCTCTTCGATGTTGACCTTAAGCTCTTTCTTGATCTTCAACTTAGTTTTGATCTTTTTCTTGAGCTCTTCAATTCCAGCGCCACCTTTACCAATAATTAATCCTGGCTTTGTAGTTCGGATAATTACAGTCACAGTGCCGTCGTTTAGGCGTTCGATATCAATACGAGCTAGACCCGCTTTGCGTAAGTGCGCTTCTAAGTATTCACGAATCTGAATGTCCTCGCGGAGCATTTCAACATAGTGAGTTTTAGAAAACCACTTAGACTTCCAAGTCTCGGTAGTATTTAATCGATATGAAGTTGGGTTAATCTTATTTCCCATAGGGGTAAGTAAACTTGATAAATTATTTATTTAGATTCTGAGGGCTAGTTTTTTCTTTCACTAGATCAGATTCGCTTTCGTGGTGGGTTTCTTTCACTACAGTATCTTCCTGGTGCTGTGTTTCTACAATATTTTCTGATACTGGATCAATCGCTGGCTGTTCTTCAAACTTTTCCCTAACTTCAGGACGAACGGCTTTTGGAACAACTGCTTTCGGTTTCTGCTTCTTCTTGAGCTTTACAGCTCGTTCTTCCAGAACAACATGAACGTGAGACATCTTGCGGCGAATCATGAAAGCACTACCGCGAGCGCGTGGGAAGGAACGTTGTAGTACCGGACCCATATCGCAAGTCAGTTCTTTGATGAACAAGCTGTCGCGATTCATAGAGAAGTTGTTCTCTGCGTTAGCTGCTGCAGATTGCAAAAGCTTTTGAAGCATTTTCGCACCTTTCTTATTTGTAAAAGAAAGTTGAGTCATGGCTTCGCTTAAACGCATATCTTTTACCAAGTTGGTAACAAGACGCATTTTACGCGGAGCAAGACGCAGATTGCGAGCATGCGCTTTAACAAGCTGTTTTACAACAGGAGCTGTTGCAACATCAGTCTTTGCAGAAGCAGCTGCTTTTGCTGGCTTTGTAGCCACTTTAGCAGGAGCCTTCTTAGTATTCAGTTTTTCAACTTTTTCAGCCATGTCGGTTGATTAATAGATTCTTGATATTCTGCAGAAATGTTTGTAAGGAAAGTATTCGGCTACTTTCTGAGCAAACATTTCTGCAGAATCATTAATATAGTTATTTTTTCTTTGCGGGAGCGGCAGCAGCTGGTTTAGCTGACTGTTGCGCTGCAGCAGCTTCGGCTTTAGCAATCTTACCACCGTGACGGATAAACTTCCGAGTTGGTGAGAATTCGCCAAGCTTGTGCCCAACCATGCTTTCAGTAACGAAAACATCAATATGTTGACGACCGTTATGAACCGCAAAAGTGAAACCAATCATATCTGGACCAATCGCAGAGTCGCGAGACCAAGTCTTGATTTTATCACCCGGCTTGCCAGCAAGAACTTTCTTGAGCAATTTTGGGTCGAGGTATGGACCTTTTTTTAAACTTCTAGACATAATAAATAAATTACTGGATTATTTCGCGTGCTTGTTAACGCGGCGTTTTACAATTAAGCGGCCACTTGGCTTCTTCTTATCACGAGTACGAACACCCATCGCGTGTCGGCCTTGTGCAGTCTTTGGATATTTCATACCAATCGAGTTGCGGCCTTCACCACCACCATGAGGGTGATCTACCGGGTTCATTACTTTACCACGAACTTGCGGTCTCCAGCCCATGTTTCGCATGCGACCAGCTTTTCCAATGCGCACGTTCATCCAATCTTGATTAGACATCGCACCGATAGAAGCAGTACAAGTTTCGCGAGCACGACGGATTTCACCAGATGGCATTTTTAACAATGCGTATCCGCCTTCAATGTTCTGTAATAGTAGACCGCTTCCAGCACTGCGAGCAATTTTGCCGCCGTGGCCAGGAATCAATTCTACATCATGAATAATAGTGCTAACAGGAATTGAAGATAGAGGTAAACGGTTGCCTGGCTGAATTTCTGCTGTATCTGAGAAAATTACTGTATCACCTACTTTAAGACCTTGCGGAGTTAAAATGTAACGCTTTACCCCATCTTTGTAGAACACTAAAGAGATAAAGGCTGTGCGAGTTGGATCGTATTCAATAGTTTTTACAGTTGCTGGAATATCTTTACGGTCAACACGAGAGAAGTCTACTACACGCAATTGCTTTTTAGCACCGCCACCTTGGTGACGAACAGTGATTTTACCAGTGTTATTACGGCCAGCTTGTTTGCCTTTAGCAACAATTAAACCTTTTGGAGTTTTTACTTCCTTATGCAATACAGAGGCATAATCAATAACGCTAGCAAAGCGTCGTCCAGGGGTTGTTGGTTTGTATAGTTTTACTGCCATAAAATTATGATGGTTCTACTAAATCAATTTTCTTGCTACCAGGCTTTAAAGTCACAATCGCTTTCTTGTAAGCAGCAGTTGTTCCAGTTCGACGGCCAAAACGGCGGGTACGACCAGCCATTGTGATCATGTTTACTGTAGCAATTTTTACTCCATAAAGCGCTTCGATAGACTTACGAGCTTCAATCTTGTTAGTCTTTGCTAAAACGGTAAATACGTATTTGTTAAGAGCATTCATCTTGCCGGCTTTTTCTGAAATTCGGGGCACTACTAAACTGCGTGATGAAGTTGCATCAAGCATGATAGTAGAGTCAGGAGTAGCTTCGGTTACTACTGGAGTAGTTTCCACTGCTGTTTCCTGAGTATCTTCTGTATTCTCTTTTTTAGAAAAAATTGCCATTGGATAAATTAGTGAGGTAAATTATTTAACTGCTTTTGCAGGAGTCTTAGCTGGAGCTTTAGCAGCGGCTTTTGGAGCTGCTGTTTTAGCTGCAGTTTTCTTTGCTGCGGCCTTTACAGACTTTGCAGACTTTTCGTAATTTGCGTTCTCTTTTAAGTAAGTCTTTTCAATTACAGCCAAACTATCTTTTAAGATTACGCAAGTATCAGCTTTCAGGATATCAGTAACGTTTAAGCTGTTAGCTAAAGTAGAACTAAAGTGAGGAATGTTGCGAGAAGCGCGAACTAAGTTCATTTCTTTCTTTGGCATAACTAGCAATTGCTTTTTACCCAAAGTGTTTAGCTTGCTTTCAAACGAAGCCATAATCTGAATGAAGTTCTTAGTCTTAGCATTTTCTACATCCATGCCATCAACAATGATTAGCTTGCCATCAGTAACTTTATCGGAAAGAGACATGAATAGAGCTTTAGTCTTAGCCTTCTTGTTGATCTTCAAAGACCAGTTACGGTCAGAAGTTGGACCAAAAGTGATACCACCGTGACGCCAGATAGGACTACGGATAGAACCTACACGAGCGCGGCCAGTACCTTTTTGCTTCCAAGGTTTCTTACCACCACCACTAACCTCACCACGAGTTTTGGTGTTAGCCAAACCTTTGCGGGCGTTAGAAGCCTGAATACGCACGGCTTCAGCAAGTAAATGAAGAGTTGGCTTGATGCCAAAAATCTTTTCATTCAACTCGATTTCGCCGGTGACTTCAGCTTTTTGATTGTAAACAGAAATTTTCATAATCTTGAGTGGTTGGAATTATTTCTTCTTCTTGCCATTATCTGGAGCTACTTTTACTAGAGGTTTTACAACACCAGCAGAAGTAATCTTGATCATACCGCCGTTAGCACCTGGAATTGCGCCTTTTACCATGATCAAACCTTTTTCTACATCTAGGTCTACTACTTGAAGGTTTTTAACAGTAACGTTCTGAGTTCCCATATGGCCAGCCATGCGGCGGCCTTTGTTAACGTGTTGAGGATATCGAGAACCGATAGAACCAACGGAACGAGGCTTGTCGTGTCCATGAGATGCAGGAAAACCCTTGAACCCATGACGCTTCATAGCACCAGCAAAACCGCGGCCTTTCATTACACCAATTACATTTACAACTTCACCGATTTCAAAAGTGCTTACATCAAACTTTTTACCAGCTTCGTATTCAGCAGTATCTTCTACACGAAGTTCAACAAATTTTCCAAAGTGACCTAAGTCTTTGCTGTGGCCAGTTTTTGGCTTGTTTGTGCGCTTGCTGCCAGCAATATCTTGGGAAATACCAAATTGCACAGCATTGTACTTATCTTTGCTAGCTTCAGTCTTTACTTGAGTGACAGTCATTGGCAAAACGGATACAACTGTAACCGGGATGCTTTCGCCACTTTCAGCGAAGAACTGAGTCATATTAAGTTTTTTTCCAACAATGAAGTTCATTTGAAACAGGTTATATAAACAAAAAATGTGCGGGGCTATTTGCCCAGCACACAAAAATACATCTAAAAAGTAGAGGTTTCGTATGTTTGGCAAATAGTATTTTGATTGGAGCAGCTTTCTGGGCTGCGACCCTCAAAACTTACTTACGCTTAGATATGTGGTAACTAACTCATTTTGATCTCAACATCAACTCCAGCAGGCAAGTTTAGGTTGGTCAGGGAATCAATGGTCTTAGCAGTTGGCTCAAGGATATCGATCATACGCTTATGAACGCGCATCTCGAACTGTTCGCGAGCATCTTTGTGTACGAATGTAGAACGAAGCACAGTGTACTTCTTCTTTTCGGTTGGCAAAGGGATTGGGCCAGAAATAATGGCGCCAGTTCGCTTAGCTGTATCCACAATTTGCTTCGAGCTTTGATCGATCAGTTTATGATCGTAGGCACGAATCTTGATGCGGATTTTCGGTTTGTGAGCTGCCTTTTCCATTGAATGCAATGAGTCTTGTTAAAGATGTAGGTCTCCAGCTTGCAAAATCGTTATAAATAAGAGGATTTTTTGGGCTTTTTGAGGCCATTAAAAGATAGCCAAAACGTTCTTTAGCTATTCTTGAGTATTTTAGATGGTTTTCGTCTCAATGTCAAGTTTTTTTCAAGAAAATCTTGGGTTTTGGCGAAGTTCCAGGTTGGGTTGACAAAACTAGCTAAGATCATTATAATTTAGCACAAGAATTCAAAACCGCAGGGGGAAAATATGTCATTACTATCAAGGATATTAAATGATCTTAATGCTAGAAAAGGCCTTAAGATTCATAACATCGAACGGGAACAGTTGTCCTTTGAAAAAACTATGGGAAAAGATGCCTGGAAGCTAGGTTATCCTTGCGACTGGGTTACGATCATAGTTTATCCGAAAAGAAGCATTTACAATGTTGAGGGCTTGAATAAACTTCTATACGGGCTAATTCCGCCTAATGAGGTTCAAAAACCTTACGTGCAGGAATTTTCTGATTCAAAGTTATACCATGACGACTTTGTCATGGGGACACTGAAATTCATAGAAAACTTTGGCACTTTCACGCAAAAGTTTGATTTAACTGATTCAGACGTGACGATTGAAACCGGAAGTCGGATTAAAGTGCGGACTCTTAAAAGAGAAATTACTATCAGACTGTACCCTGATTCAACAATTACAAGGATCATTCATGATGACTTTTTCTGCAAAGAACTAGATGGCCCTGTGCGTCATCCAAAATCTAGCCTCGTTTTTACTCCCGATCTCAAATATAGTTTCCATACGAGTGATGTTAAAAAGTTGGATAAGCTGAGCCAAAAGCGTCGAAGAAAAAAACAGGGAGTTAGATCTGAAGTGCCTGTATAAGGTAAAGGGGTTGCGCAAATATTGCACAGCCCTATTTTTTATGTCTTATATTCTAGTCCAATTTTTTGTGCGGATTTTTCTACCCAGTTCTCAACACTATCAAATCTGTTTCCAAGCGCAGCAATTTCCTCTGAATTGTCTTTCCCTATCTTGGCGATTCCATCCACAGCAGTTTGGAGTTGAGAAAATTTTAAGTCTACTTTCTCAAACTTTTTATCTATATCTTCTTTGATATAGAAGAAGACCTTCATAGCTTCTATTAATTTGTTTACATCTGCAGTAGTCAACATATATTCAGCTTAACAAAAGTGAATCAAAGATCAAGAGTATAACCGGTGGACAAGTTTTGTTAAATTTTAAATAAAGTTTTGATAAAGCGATAAATAAAAAAACTCCTCTTGCGGGGAGTTTTTTGAATTTAGTTTTGTAGGTCGAAATTGTCGTATCTGGCATTGCGGCTTTGAATTGTGGTTTCATAGCCATCATTACAAGAAATATGGATTGTACCGCCAGCATCTTCCCAATAGACTTTAAGGTTTCCATGGTTAGAGCAGACTTGTCCAAGCGATGAATCAGCTGAAGAAAACAGTGGTCGTGGTCGATACACATCCAAAATACCAATAACCAAACCTCCGACAATAATGCCTACAACAAATGCAATTACAATTGGTTGAGTAATTTTCATATAATTTCAAATTAATTCTGCCTTAATTATACCCTTTTTTAGTAATCCGGCTGTGCACAAATAAAAAACTCCCCTTCGCCAAACGGCGAGAGGGAGTTTTTAAATAGTGAGAACTAATGATTACTTGATAATCTTAGTAACAACACCAGCACCAACTGTACGGCCACCTTCGCGAATAGCGAATTTGCCTTTTTCTTCAAGAGCTACTGGAGTGATCAATTTTACATCGATAGTTACTGTATCACCAGGCATAACCATTTCTTGACCTTCTGGAAGGATAACTTCACCAGTTACGTCAGTTGTACGGATGTAGAACTGAGGCTTGTAACCTTTGAAGAATGGAGTGTGACGTCCACCTTCTTCTTTGTTCAAGATGTATACTTCTGCTGAGAATTCAGTGTGAGGAGTGATAGAACCTGGCTTCGCCAAAACTTGGCCGCGTTCTACTTCTTCCTTCTTTACACCACGAAGCAATAGACCAGCGTTGTCTCCAGCCATACCTTTATCAAGTTGCTTGTTGAACATTTCAACACCAGTAACAACTGTTTTAGATGTAGGGCGGATACCAACGATTTCAACTTCTTCGTTGATGTTGATAATACCACGTTCGATACGACCAGTTACCACAGTACCACGACCTTCAATAGTGAAGATATCTTCGATTGGCATTAGGAATGGTTGGTCAGTAGCGCGAACAGGATCTGGGATGAAAGAATCCAAAGCTTCTACAAGCTTCAAGATAGATGGTTCACCCATATCAGATGTATCACCTTCCAAAGCTTTCAACGCGCTACCACGGATGATAGGAGTATCTTTGCCTGGGAATTCATACTTAGTAAGCAAGTCGCGAATTTCTTCTTCTACAAGGTCTAGAAGTTCAGCGTCTTGAACCATATCACACTTGTTCATGTAAACCACAATGTGAGGTACACCTACTTGGCGAGCAAGCAAGATGTGTTCACGAGTTTGAGGCATTGGACCATCAGTAGCAGATACTACTAGAATAGCGCCATCCATCTGAGCTGCACCAGTAATCATGTTCTTGATGTAGTCAGCGTGACCTGGACAGTCTACGTGAGCGTAGTGACGAGTTGCTGATTCGTATTCAGCGTGTGAGGTATTAATAGTAATACCACGAGCTTTTTCTTCTGGAGCGTTGTCGATGCTAGCGTAATCGCGAGCCTTTGCGCCACCAGTTTTTGCCAACACAGTTGTGATAGCAGCAGTTAAAGTGGTTTTACCATGGTCTACGTGACCAATAGTACCAACGTTAACGTGGGTTTTCGAACGATCAAATTGCTCTGCCATTTGATACCTTTCGTTGAATGTGCGGATCGCGGGATGTCCCGAGATACCCTCGCTTCTCATCCTATCGATGCGGAGGAAAAGTGAGGGTTTCTCTTTTTATCTCTTAGGTTTGCACTTAGGAATCCAGGAACATCAGGACTGCTTTGCGCTCATTCAATATTTAATTATTGGACTATAAAATTGGCAGCACGAATGCGCGCCAATCACAATGTATTCTAAGGAGTTTTTGAACCGCTGTCAAGTCGGATTGACAAAAAAGCCCTGGGGAATTAAGATGATATATCGAAAAAAACTGAGGAGGAATTTGAAGATGAGCTATGAAAGATCGGATAGAAAAAATTTACGGCTAATAGGAGCCGTATTTACTTGTATAGCGTTAGTTGCCGCCATGATTGTTGTTGTATATGTTGCCACTCGTCCCAAAGCGGCAATAAGCGAAACACCTGGCAACGCCGAGCCAATGCCGGATTCTAAACCCGCGCCCACGCCGACCGCCGAAGAACTGAAGCTCAGAACGGAGATTGATTTCCTCACTACTGGACCGCTAACAGTTTGGGAAATTCAAGAGCAAAAAACAATGGATGAATACAGCGCTGCTCATTTGTGGTATGGATTTATCCTTGAGAAAAAATCAGTTTCCGGACCAGACACGATGGGCATGAAAGTTAACATAGGCATCAGAGGAAGGTTTTTATTTAAGATGAAAGCCTATTCAGCTGGTGATGAAACCGACACATTTCAGCGAATTAAGAGTTGGAATTTAGTTGATGGTGATGCTATCACTTTTGAAGAAATCGCTCCGCAAAATTCGAAAAGTCAAATTAGTCTGGATTATGTAAAAATTAAAAGTCTTATGCACAACGGTGTTAAAATTCTTGTTGAATAAAAACTTATTTTTAGATCGCGACGAGCCAAAGCATTGGCTCGTTTTTTTATCTTTGCAATTTTTCTGGAAAAGGAGTATAACTGAGGTAGATTATACAAGGAGGTAATAATTCATGTCATACGAAATATATGTGTTGGACTGGAATGTTACCACTAACGGAACAACCGAAGAGCGACATTCATATCATAAGAGCTCTGAGGATGTTGGTGGATTCATCCGGCAAATACAAGAACAGGCCAAAAAAGGCAATATTATTTATCGATCAGTCGGACACGGCAGACCAATGAAGCATGCCGTTAACGGCAATGCAATCGGCAAAGTCCTAGGTAGCAACAAGCTGGGATTTTGGGACAATGAATTAGGTCTAAAGTCATAATCGGCTTTTGCACTAAAATTAAAAGCAACCTTTCTATTTTCCACAGGTTGCTTTTTTCTTTAAATATCGTCGAAGTTGGTGCTAATCTCTTCGTCCTGCGCTTGCGGAGTTGAAGTCACATCTGGCGTACCAGTGTAATTATATGGCATAGACTTAAACAGATTTTGCGCGCGTTTGTTAATTAACGAATCAATTCGTTCGGCATTGCTAGAATAGCTTGGAGGTTCTTGCGATTCCGGATTCGGTAAAATTGCTTCGGGCAGTGATGCATCAGCTACAGAAATTACTTCTTCCAGTTGCGCCTGCAAAATTTCCCGATTAATTTTTTCTGCGATATCTTCTGCAGTCTGCTTGGGCTCCTGAGGTTTGTTGCCAGCGATTTTTTTGTATTCATCATATGGTAGCAGCACACCCTGAATTTGACCGTCATCACCAACAATCACTACTTTCCCCTGCTCCCCTGCTAATTGCAAATAATCTTTGATGTTCATGTAGCTATAATAACGCAAATTGACAATTTAGTCATCAGCATAGATAATGAGCACTGAATCTAGTGCAGGAGGAAAAATTAAATGTCGGAGTCGTCCTATTTTGTATGTGCTCGTGTTAAAACTGTAGATACCAAAGGTAACGTTGTTAAAGATAACGTCCACGATCTCGTTATCCCGGGACCTTGGGCCATAAGAAGCAACTATGAATATAACCAATTCAAAGAAACAGTGGCCCAGAAATTAGGAGCAAGCGCAAGCAGCATAACGATCATCAACTTAAGTCTTTTATATCAATCTTTGTAGCGCGCCTTGCGTATACAAAAAAGCCACTCTACAGAGAGCGGCTTTTTTTATTTGCTTAGTTTTACTGTTGTCCTTTACGAACATTCATACCAGCACGGGCTTCGATAATCCCCGCAGCCACGTTCTTAGGAACTTCGGCGTAATGGTCGAATTCCATAATAGAAGAGGCTTGGCCTTGAGTCATAGAACGAAGTTGGGTTGCGTAACCAAACATTTCAGCAAGCGGTACATGAGCAGTAATGATCTTACGATTTGTAATATCTTCCATGTCTTGTACTTTTGCACGCTTCGAGTTCAAGTCACCAATCACATCACCCATATTAACTTCAGGTGTAGTTACAACTACTTTCATAATCGGTTCTAGCAAAATTGGATCACCTTTGCGAACTGCTTCTTGCAACGCTTTAGACGCTGCAATTTTGAAAGCCATTTCGGAAGAGTCTACTTCGTGATAGCTACCATCGTACACAGTGGCTTTAAAGTCTACTAATGGGTATCCAGCGATAACACCGTTAGCAGCAGATTCTTGAATACCCTTGTCGATTGGCTTGATATATTCTTTTGGAATTACACCACCAACAATTGCATCAACGAATTCATATCCTTTACCAGCTTCAAGCGGTTCAACGCGAAGGTAAACGTGACCATATTGTCCACGACCACCAGACTGACGGATGAACTTGTGTTCCGCTTCAGCCATTTTCTTAAAGCTTTCTTTGTAAGCAACTTGAGGCTTACCAACGTTAGCTTCCACTTTAAATTCACGCTTCATACGATCCACAAGAATTTCAAGGTGAAGTTCACCCATACCAGCAATAATAGTTTCTTGAGTTTCAGTATCAGAGCTAACTTTGAATGTTGGATCTTCTTCAGCAAGTTTTTGCATCGCAATACCCATTTTTTCTTGGTCAGCTTTAGTCTTTGGCTCAATCGCCATAGAAATAACTGGTTCAGCGAATTTGATTTTTTCTAATTCAATTGGCGCATTTTCTGCACACAATGTGTCAGCAGTGATTGTATCTTTTGGACCAACCAACGCACAAATGTCACCAGCAAAAACTTCTTTTACTTCATCGCGTTGATCTGCACGCATACGTACAATACGACCAACACGTTCCTTGTTACCAGAGCGCGCGTTCAATACGTAAGAGCCAGCTTCTAATTTACCAGAGTAAACACGGAAGAAAGCTAAACGACCTACGAATGGGTCAGTCGCAATTTTGAAAGCAAGCGCTGTGAATGGTTCGTCGTCGCTTGGATTGCGAACAAGTTCTTCACCGGTTTTCGGATTAGTTCCTTTAACAGGACCTTTATCCAAAGGAGATGGCAAAAAGTTTGCAACAGCATCTAGCAATGTACGTACAATAATACCGCGACCATCGCCACCGAATACTGGATAGAATTCACCAGAGCGGGTTGCTTTACGAATGGCTTGCAAAACTTCTTCTTCTGTTAGAGCTTCGCCGCCCAAATATTTTTCCATCAAGTTGTCATCGTACTCAACCACTTTTTCAATTAAATCATGGCGATACTTTTCTGCTTTTTCTAACATGTCTGCCGGTACTTCACCCACTGTGAATTCTTTGTCTGTATAATCCTTGTAAGTGTAAGATTTCATCTGGATAAGATCTACCACACCAACAATGTCTTTTTCAAAACCAATTGGCAGTTGCACTGGGTATGCGTTTTTTGTTAAACGAGTGTGGATAGAATCCAAAGACTTGTAAAAGTCTCCACCAGTTTGGTTAATCTTATTGATGAAACATGCGCGCGGTACACCGTACTTGTCAGCTTGGCGCCACACAGTTTCAGATTGAGGTTCAACACCCATCTTACCGTCGAATACAGTAATGGCACCATCAAGCACACGCAAAGAACGCTCTACTTCTACAGTAAAGTCTACGTGACCAGGTGTGTCGATAATGTTGATCTTATATTTTTCTAAATTTTCATCAGCCATTTTGATGTACTGGGGTTTCCAGTAACATGTCACAGCCGCGGAAGTGATAGTAATACCACGTTCACGTTCTTGTTCCATCCAGTCAGTTACAGTTTCACCTTCGTGTACTGCACCAATGGTGTGGATCATACCAGTGTTGTACAAAATACCTTCGGTAGTTGTAGTTTTGCCGGCATCGATGTGAGCGATAATCCCAATGTTTCGGGTCGCTTCAATTGGATATTCTCTTGGCATAATTAATTCTTTTATTTTCTCTTGTTTCCAAATCTTGCGAAGTGAGCAAACGCTTTGTTAGCTTCAGCCATACGATGAGTGTCATCACGCTTCTTTACAGCTGCACCAATTTTGTTAAACGCATCAACAATTTCGTAAGCAAGCTTTTCGCGCATTGGAGCACCTTTACGAGCACGCGCTGCAGCAATCATCCATTTCATTCCAAGAGCTGTGCGACGAGGTTCTTGTACTTCCATTGGCACCTGATAGTTAGAGCCACCAATTCGGCGACCTTTAATTTCCATCAACGGGGCAACATTTTTTAAAGCGATGTCGAAGATCTGACGTGCATCAGATACATCTTGATCTTTCATTTTTTCTGTAACAATATCCAAAGCATCATAAAAGATTCTTTGAGAGGTAGTTTTCTTACCGCGTTCCATCAAATAGTTGATGAATTTGGAATACTTAACGCTAGAAAACTTCGGGTCTGGGTTTGGTAAGTGTTTTTCAAAACTTCTTGCTCTACGTGGCATATATTTAAGTTCTTTCTAGGTTACGCAGCGCTTGGGCGCTTTGTTCCATATTTACTGCGAGAGCGTTTACGACCGTCAACGCCTAATGTGTCCAACTTACCGCGAACGATGTGGTAACGAACACCCGGAAGATCTTTTACACGACCGCCGCGAATCATTACTACACTGTGTTCCTGCAAGTTGTGACCAACACCTGGGATGTAAGCAAGAACTTCCATACCGTTAGTCAATTTAATTTTCGCTACTTTTCGAAGCGCAGAGTTCGGCTTCTTAGGAGTAGTTGTGTATACCTTAAGACAAACTCCACGCATAAACGGAGAGCCAGTCGGCATAAGCACTACCTTATTCTTTAGCAAGTTCACGCGACGTTGTAGCGCCGGAGATTTGCTTTTGGCTTTCAAAGACTTGCGGCCTTTGCGAACCAATTGGTTAATAGTTGGCATCTTTTAGATGTCCCTTTCTTTATTTGGGATGACACTCGCGTTGCTGCTAAAAAGCAGTTGCGCGTCCCGTTAGTTTACAAAATAAAAATCGACCCAGAGTCGATTCTCTTTAGGTATCGCCTTTTGGTACTCTGGCGAAGCCTTGCCAGTTAATTCCCATTTTGCGAGCAAATGTGTCAGTAAATCCAATTACTTGGGGCTTCAATGAATTGTAGATAGATTATAGCGCTCTTTCCCTAAAAATGCAAGCTTTTGAGTGCTTTTCCCTTAGTATTGACAAAACTAGGTATTTATGCTATAATAGATAAAATAAAAGTTCTGCAATCCTGCAAAAAAATCTACAATTCGAAGGAGAAAAAAGATGAAAAAGTTACTAGGCAACCCGAACTTCACCGGCCCAGCAGTAGGTTTCATTGTGTTATTTGCAATATACCTAATAGCTGTATATCCACGGTTATATTATCCCCACGGCTTCAACGATCTTGTGGTGGTCACCCTGGAAGATGGAAGCAAGCGTACGAACTTCGAGGATTTATCGTCAGCGGTGTTTATAGAACACCCCACCGAGGTCGTGAGCTACGAACATGTTAAGAAACACCAAAGCGTGCATGCGATCATTGATGGCACCACAGCGGATGGCGTAAATGCGAAATTCGAGTTCGAGCTATACTTCTCATTCCGGACCGAGGAAGCACTCAAGGTGCCAGAGGTCAATAATCATATCGACCAACTTCGTACCGCGCTGATTGGACAAATGGGGCAATACATCGGGAAAATGTATTGGTCAGAGTACAAGTACGACGGCACTCACCTATTTGACATGGACAGGAAGTCGGAATCCCTACGCGATGCCGCAAACAGACTTGGCGTCGCATGGGATGGCACGATATCAGTTAAGCCATTAGCAAGTAATTTACCTAATAAGTAGTTGCAAGCTATCCACCTTACAGACAGTCTCAGAACATCGAGACTGTCTTTTTTTATTTCAAAGCTATCAGTTGACAACCATGGCAAAAAGTTGCACAATCTTAGCGCAAGACACTAGTTTTTTCAGGAGGATACTGATGTTACACCAACCTTATGTTCATATGAGACCAAAACACTCCTCTTTCCCACCGTATTACTGTTTCAAATCAGAATTAAGAGGTTTGGAAGAAGGAGAATATCGTCCTTTTGCGGATCCGAATGAAGGAATATTAGGACTTAACTTGATACCAGGGGGTACTGATATCAGGCTGAGCAACCACAAAAGTTCTATTGAATTATTTAAGGATGATTCATTTAAACTCGATGAAAGCGGACGGCTCATAAGACTGCCTGGTCCGTATTTTTACACCAATGGTTTTCGCAAAGTAATTGCCGAATCGAGATTGAGTCAGGATAAACTCATAACCCAAGGGTATCAATCCACAGAATCGTTATCCATATACCATCCTTTTACAGCACTAGCATTTAAGGACGGCGTCGGAGAAGCGTACTTTCGCCAAACTGATCATCAGGAAGATACTGTTGATGAAACCTGGGACATCGTTATACTCAGCAAAACAAAGGAAAAACCTTTCTACTCAATTAGGGTTCGCCCATGGGCACGCAAACCTGCTGGTCAATGGCTACGAAAAAAGTTGGAGCGTAAAGGTTTGCTAAAACGCAGAAGCGGCATGTTTGATTACTACCAAACGAAAAGATACGGTAACGTAATTCAAACCTTCGCTACTGATGAGTCAGACGAATCATACCGGCTATGGATGGAGCGAGAACTTGAAATCATTCAGCCACAAAACGACTCGGTACTAGCGTAGTAAAAACGCCGCGATCACAGGATCGCGGCTTTATTTTATCAAAATTTGATTTATCTTTTCTTTATTAAAATTGAATGCCGAAAATTCTGAAGAAAGCAGTCACGACTGGCACTAGAATTTTATCTAGTAAACCTAAGTACAAAAAAATAATTACAATAAAGAAACCGTAGCGTTCCATGGAAAGAATCCAGTACATCAAGTTAGTTGGCAGAACAGACGCGATAATTTTACTGCCATCGAGCGGCGGAATTGGCAACAAGTTAAATGTCCCAAGCACTACGTTAATAATTACTGCCTTAAGCCAAATGTCCGCGACTGGCCCAGCAGAAAGCAAACCAAACTTTAAAGGCAAAATTAGCAGCGCTGCTAAAATAAAATTACTAAGCGGGCCAGCTAACGAAACCAATGCCATGCCCAACTTGCGCGGACGAAGATTATTAAAATTCACAGGCACAGGCTTAGCTGCACCAAAAATAATCGGGCTGCCAATGAGTAGCAAAAACCCTGGTAATAAAATCGATGCAAACGGATCAATGTGCGGTAGTGGATTTAAAGTGATGCGGCCTTCATCGCGCGCAGTACTATCCCCTAACTTTTCCGCCATGAGCCCGTGACTCACTTCGTGAACAATTGCAGAAAATACTAAAATTGCGAGAGTGCTTAAAAAGCCAATTGGATCATTCATAAAGGTATTTTAGCATAAAATAAAAAGGCCGGAACTAATTGTGTGCGGATATCGCAAGCAATTAGTTCCGGGAGTATTCGCCTTGGAGGATTGCGAGCAAAGCCAAAGCGAACACTGGCGGCACGTAAGAAGCCATTTCAAAAAATACATCAAGGTCAAAATAGCCAAGCATTGCCAACATGAAACCATACAAAAAGGTTAGTGTTGGAGCAAGCCAATATTTATAAATCTTCCTTGGCTCAGGCCATCGGAAAATCCGAGCGTTCGGCAAAAAATTTGCTAACCACCAAAATATCCCAAACATCATTATGTTGACCAGGCCATAAAAACAAGCCAGAGCAATCAATGTAAAAGTTGAGCCAATAACCGATTCCAAGCGTGCTGAATCCATTTTCCCCTCCTTAAACTAGACTATTGCCAATTTTAAACTATTCGTGTATACTTAGCAAGTACTTAATTTTATTGAATTTCAAAGATATGCCAAGAATGTGTACCATTTGCGGCAAGACTTACTCCAAGACCATTAAGCGTTCCCACTCTATGCGCTCATCAATCCGTAGATTGATGCCAAATACTCAGTGGACACGCAACGAAGATGGCAACCGAGTGAAGGCTTGTACTCGCTGTATCAAAGCTAAGACTAAAACCCACGTTGGGAATAAGATCAAAGCTATTGCTTAAAAACCGCTTCTCTAAATGAGAGCGGTTTTTTAGATTTTGATAACTTTGTTAATTGTGTCGTACAGTTCAAAGAATTTTTCTGCACGCGTGTCGCGCGGACGCGAGATAGGATTGTGGAAAATGTGCTCGATGCGGGCTGGCCTGTTCGAAAGCACGGCAATGCGGTCACCAAGCTGAATGGCTTCATCAATTAAATGAGTCACCATCACCAAGGTAATATTTTGTTCCTGCCAAATTTTTAAAAGATCAGCGCGCAGTTTTGTGGCAGTAAAAGAATCAAGTGCAGAAAATGGTTCATCTAAGAAAATAATACTTGGCTTCATTGCCAGGGCACGAGCAATTCCCACTCGCTGCTTCATACCACCAGACAATTCGCGCGGAAAACTTTTTTCAAAACCTTCTAAGCCCATGCGCGCAATTTCTTCTGCCACGATTTTTTTAATTTCATGTTCTGGACGCTGTTGCATTTTTAATCCAAACCCAACATTGTCCGCCACAGACAACCACGGGAACAATGCAAAGCTTTGAAAAATAAATGAGTGCGTTGTGTCTGGCGCGGTAATAATTTTTCCACTAGTCGGCGCCATCAGTCCAGCCATGATTCGCAGCAACGTAGACTTGCCACTACCAGATGGACCAAGAATCATCAAAAACTCGCCTTGCTTAACTTCCATACTAATATCATGAAGCACAGTTAAATGCCGACCGTTTTCGGAAAAAGTTTGAGTGATGTTAGAAATTTTTAATAGTGCTGACATAAAGAAAAAATAAATTAATCAGTTAGCAGTTTGTGGCTTTTTTCCAATAGCGGTAGCCAAATGAGCTTGTTCATCACAAAAATACACAACAGCAAAGCAAATACGCCAAACAATACAATGGTGCTGGAGCCACCGTTTTGATCAAAGAAACTACCTAACCCTTGGTTGTGCAAACCCACAATAATTTCTGCTCCCACTACTGCTTCCCAGCCTTCGCCCAAACCAACAATCGAACCAATAATTAAGCCTGGATATGACAACGGTAAATAGTAGTAGAGCAATCGCTTCCAGCCTTTAGCGCCATAAATGTCTGCAGCTTCATTCCATTCTTCTTTGACCAACTTCTGCGCACTGATAATTGCGAACAGTACTGGCCATATAATTGTTACCACTAAAAAGATAATTACAGTGGTATTGCCAGCGCCAAATATGCGCACAACAAGCGGCAACATAGCGAATGTTGGGAAGCTTTGCATGACATCGAAAAATGGCAAAAAGAATGCGCCGACTTTGCCACGGGTCAATCCTAAAGCCAAAATTAAGGCCAGCACTACGGAGATGCCATAAGCAATAAATAACCGGCCGGCCGAATCAAGTAAATCATTTACAAAAATATGCTTATCATTTGCGGAAAGTGGCAGCGCAAATAAAATAAACAGGAACGGCAAAAGCACGATAGCTAATGTAATAACTATGTGCGACCGCTTGTGATAAATTTTTAAATATTTTCTCAATTTTTTGTGTCTGTGTTTAACGTGATGATTTCGCTAGTTAAGCGCGTAGCAATTCCGACCCAAGCAATGTATGGCAAAAGTAAGAAACAAGAAATTGGTGCAGGAATGGAAATTAATAATGCAACTAAAATTGTGGTGCCATTCAAAATTTTCATAGTCTTTAATGCTTTTGGCAAATCATGTTCTACAAAAAATATTTTGTTCCAAGTGGCATTTAAATATGCATTGACTAGCAAGATTGCCGCAACAACATAATGGAACCATGTGAACACTGGCACATCCCAATACCACAAAATTGCTAAGCCAGTCAGAACGTAAAGAAAAGTCCAGATCTCGCCAATCAATCTTCCTGATGGCGTCCAAGTGGGTTTTTTTAAATGTTTGTACCAGTCATCCTGCGCAAAGCCGCGTTTAACATATCTGTTTCCAACAACAGCAGTGGCAATAATGACGCCAGGAATAATAATAAAGTTAAATGGAAAAGTCATAGGGTTTGTTTAGTTCAGGACTGATAAACTGCGCGCCAATTTTTTCACACCATTGCTCAGAAAGTTTATAATAATTTCCTGGGTAATTTAATACTGCATCATGAATTGGAAAGTAAACTTTGGCTTTTGTTTCAGT
>DATAMW010000011.1:0-7281 GCA_036266555.1 Patescibacteria group bacterium | reverse complement strand
AAGATTTTACAGAACAAGATTTAAAGCAAGCATTAGCAGATAAACACCCGGTACTACTGCCAATTGATGCGCGCCAATTGAACAATCCAAAATACAGCAATAGTGGGCCGCAATATCATATGATTGTAATTCGCGGTTACCATAATGGTAAATTTATTATCAATGACCCAGGCACAAATTCCGGAAATGGCAATGAATATACTTTTGATGTGTTAAAAAATGCAGCTGCCGACTGGAACCAGGCTGAACATAAACTCGAACCCGGTAGCAAAATCATTTTAGTGATGTCGAAATAAGTATCAAATACCCCAGCAAAAGCGTAAAATTTCTCTTATCTATGGACAAAATTGCTCAGACGTGTTATAGTCCATGTACAAAGTTTATCTGTTTAGAAAATTCGTCGAGTTTCAAAAATATATATTTAAATTTGTATCTAATTCGTTAATCTATAAATCTATGCAAGGTTCAGTAAAAAAGAAAACTGATAAAGGTTTTGGTTTCATCGCTATCGAAGGCGAAGACAAAGACCTTTTCTTCCATAGCAACTCTTTAGTTGGTGTTTCATTTGATGAAATCCAAGAAGGCGACAATGTTTCCTTCGAAATTGAAGATTCTGCTAAAGGCAAGAATGCTGTAAACGTTCAACGCGTTTAATTCAGTTAAAAAAGAACCGCTCTCCTGATTATTCAGGAGGCGGTTTTTTTGATTTTAGAGAACGCGCAGCTAAGTGAATAGCTAGAGCGTCACGTATTTGCTCGGTAAAATAGTTGTGCGACTTTGAAAGTATTTTCTCAAGTTTCAAAATCAGTATATCATTCCCCCGCCAAGAGTCATGCTCTACGAAAAAGTGCAGGCGATTTAGAGCTTCCGCAGTATTGATTATTTCCAGATTTTCTTTAAACGAATTTTTATCAGATTCTAATTTCCAAATAACTCGATGCAAAAATGTGTTTAAGTCATCGGAGTCAATCCGAACGGATTCACCTGGCATTCTTCGAACTTTTCGAAGAAAATTTAGTACTTTTAAAAAGGTGGTTTTCTTAACACCTTTGGGAAAGTCGAATTCTCGCGTAATAATAATTTTCGAAAGAATTAAATCCAATCCATACTCAATGGTGCTCTTTTTTGTCCCGCGAGAGTTAAGAGCTTCGAGAATGTACAGGGTTTGGGTATTAGGAGCACTAATCTTTGAGAGCCCAACTTGATTTTCAAAATTCTTTGGATTCAGAATAGCGTTCAATCTGCCTACTCTCATTTCCAATCCCTGATCACAGATAAATGCCTCTAGCCACTCTTCGGTACTATCAAAAGACCTATAACTTAACTTAGGGTTATCCATAGCATCCCTCCTTCAAATTCTAGCGGACTTAACCGCAATGTGAACTAATAGTAGGGACTTATATAATTTTGGTCAACTGGTCTAAATAACCATGGACGCAATCGCTGCGAGTCCGGCCACAGTCATCAGGCCCACTACAATCCAGCCGATCCAAGTGGTAAAGCGGCGATTCGTCCAGCGCCCCATCAATTCTCTGTTGCTGCTAATTTTGACGACGAAGAATAAAATTACTGGAGCGATTAAACCGTTTAGAACGGCAGAGTAAATTAAAGCTTTAATTGGGTTGATCCCAGTGAAGTTTAGAAGTAAGCCAAGAATCATGGCAATGATGATCACGCCGTAGAAGCCGTGCGCGTGGCTCAGTTTTTTGTAAAGACCGGCTTTCCAGTTAAATGTTTCTGCTAAAGCATATGCAGCTGAACCAGCCAACACTGGTACTGCTAACATGCCAGTGCCGATAATTCCGAGTGCGAACAAAATATACGCCTGCTGGCCAGCAATCGGGCGAAGCGCAGCTGCCGCAGCTTCTGCACTAGTAACCATGATTCCCGCTGGAAACAAAGTCGCTGCGCAAGTGACAATAATGAAGAACATTACAGCGTTAGATAAAAACATGCCGAGCCAGACATCCGTGCGCATTTTGCCAATTTCTTTGCTCTTCAACTCATGGTGACGCAAACGAGTATGATGTTTCTTAGCCTCTAGCCCATCAGATAAATGCCTATCCTCTACTTCTTGCGAAGTCTGCCAGAAAAACAAGTACGGCGAAATTGTCGTCCCCAGAATTGCGCAGATTAGCAACAAAGCATCACGAGAAAATTGCATATGTGGCACAATGGTTTGATGCAAAATATTACTCCAATCCAAACCAGGAATTACAAACGCCGTGGCCACGTATAATAGCAACACGAAGGACAAATATTTTAAATACCTTGCGTACAAAGAATAGCTAACAAAAATCTGCAAGCCTAAACTAATGATTGTTAAAAAAATGATCGCCACCACAAATGGCACACCTGGAACAATTAACTGCACTGCTTTCGACATTGCACCCAAGTCTGCACCAAGGTTAAAAGCATTGGCTGCAAACAACAACGCGGTCACTATATATAAAACTTTACGAGAATATTCTAGATTGATGTTGCGCGCTAAGCCGCGACCAGTCGCCATGCCAATACGCGCACACATTTCTTGCACCACTGCCATCAATGGAAAAGTAAACAAGGCCAACCATGCTAATTGGAAGCCGTACATTGCGCCGGTTTGCGAGTAAGTGGCAATCCCAGCTGGATCATCATCTGAGGCACCAGTGGTGAGACCAGGTCCTAGTGAATGCCAGTAATTTTCTGCACGAGTAAACGGTTTTTTGCTAAACAAACTACGACTGGCTTTTTTGCTTTCTTGAATAGCAGAATCCAAAGCCTGCGCCGGCGCTTCTGCCACTTCAGTAACAATATCTTCAATTTTCATTCTGAGTTTTGGTTTCGTTTTAGTTTGGAAGGCAAAATATTTGATAAGCGGACCATTGGCGAACGCGCGAGCCATGCTACTTTAGGCATGGCGAGACAAAGTGTGTCCGCGTTCAAATATTTTGCCTTTTCTAACTATAAGTTTAAGCCAAAACCCATCTTTTGACAAATTCCCAAAGAAAAGTTATAATAATGTCCAGAATGCAAACAAGTCGAATAAACCATCAAATTACAGCCCCCGAGGTCCGACTCATCAATGATGAGGGCGAACAGCTGGGAATCCTAACGCTTTCCGAAGCGCTTAAGTTAGCTGACGAACATGGCCTCGATTTAGTCGAAATTTCGCCGCAAGCAAAGCCGCCGGTGGTCAAACTTATCACTTATGACAAGTTTAAGTACCAGCAGAAGAAGCTTGAGCAGCAGCAGAAGAAAAAGGTTAAAAAAGTGGAAGTGAAAACTGTCCGCTTAAGCACCAAAATCGCGACGCATGACATTTTGACCAAAGCCCGTAAGGCAGATGAATTTCTAACTGATGGCGACTGGGTTAAAGTTGAATTGCGTATGCGAGGCCGTGAACAAGCCTTTCTCGATGTGGCCGAAAAGCAGATCGAAGCATTCCGGGCAGCCGTGACCGTCCCCTATCGAGTCGAGGTTGAACCAAAAAAAATGGGTAACACTCTTACATTAACGATTGCACCCGCAAGTAAATAATTTATTTAAGATATTTCGAATATATGCCAAAAGCGAAAACTCACAAAGGTGCAACAAAGCGTCTAAAGAAAACCGGTACTGGTAAAATTACTCATCGTACTGCTGGCCAAGGCCACTTTAACTCTCGTGAAACCGGCAAAGTAACTAAGAACAAGCGCCGCGACTCTACTATGAGCACTGCAAGCAACCGTTTAAAGTCTTTGATCGTTCACCAATAATCTAATTTCAAGCTTAATTTTCAAATCCCCCTACTATGACAAGAATCAAACGTGGTGTTGCTGCAAGCAAACGCCGTAAAAATCTATTAAAGCGTGCGAAAGGTTTTGATAACCGTCGCTCTACTAACTTCCGCCAAGCGCGTGAAGCCCTTCTAAAGGCTGATACCTACGCTTACCGTGACCGTCGCAACCGCAAACGTGACCAACGTGCCCTATGGCTTGTTCGTCTAGGCGCTGCGCTTCGTGATAGCGGTACTACTTGGAGCAAGTTTGCTGCTATTCTAAAGAAAGAAAATGTGGAAGTTAACCGCAAAATGCTTTCTGAAATGGCTATCAAAACTCCAGCTTCCTTCGACAAGATGGTTGTTGAACTAGTTAAATAGTTTGAACAATAAAAAAACTCCCCAATCGGGGAGTTTTTTGATATCTGAATTTACTGTTCTGCCAAACTACTTCTTTGGAGTAGTGTTTACAGCAGGAGCTGTTCCAGTTGGAACTTGAGTTTGTGGAGCAGTGTTAGTGTTTGAGTTAGCTGCAGCAGGTGGATTCTTTTGGTATTCACGAATTGCCTTCATTACTCGGCCATCTTCTTTGATGTCTTCGTAGAACAATACCTGATCACGGTTAATCTTCATTTCATCAACTGGACCATGCAATTCTTGACCAAGCTTTACCAAAGATAGTTGCTGGTTTTGAGCTTGTTGTTGTTGGTTTAACTGAGAACCATCTGCATTTGCAGGAGGAGTAGTTACTTGAAGATAGTAAATATCTTTCAAAGTAGCGTAAGAAGCAGTCATACCAGATAGTTTACCGAAGTAAACTTGGCCATTGGTAAGGAATACTGCTTGGTAGCCTGATGATGCAGACTGATCTTCCGTAGCTGAGCTAGCGCTGTGGCTTGGGAACAATCGATCGCGGAACAAAACACCTGCGACTACAAAAACGAGCAACACTACAGCCAAGATTACCCATGGCATAGCATTAGCACCGCCTGGACGACGCATCATGTTGTTATCTTCTTCTAACATTATTTAATGTCCTTTCTTTTTTGTCTTTATTACTAAGAGGAATTTGTAAATTAATTGTATCATGTTTATTGTGATATTCCAAAAGATTCTGGGGATATTGTATCACCGGCTACTGTGGGCTGTAACTCAGTCGCAATCGTTGGCATGTGATGATACACTGTGCTGACTTGTGGCTGACCAGAACCAAAGAACTGCCCAGAGATTGAGGTGTATGTTAGCATAGCGAATGCTGCAATAACAGCAGCTGCAGATAGAATAGCTACCCAAGAATACCTTGGTTCAAGTTCTGATAAATTCAGCAGTGGCGCTTTCTCTGGCTGCGATGGTTCTTCTTGAAGCATGATATTGCGCCTTGAGAATGGCGCGTTAAAGTCGAAGTTAGAAATATATGAGTGACGAAGCAGGTCTTGCTGTTGGGCACTGGCCCTGTTCTGGGCACGGGACTCTAAAATAGAGGTGTGGTTGGCAACTTCTGTCATCAGTCGCGCTAACATTTGACGCAACTCCGAGACTTCGCGCTGTAAGGATTCAATTCTTAAAGTTGTTAAAATATTTTGCACAGAATTCACACTACGCACGGGCGTAGGAATGGAACGAATCGCAATGGGCAATCCTTCTACTTGGCTAACTGTAATATTCTGGATAACCTTTGGCTCTGTAGCCACAAATTGCTCGCTTTCAGTTTCATTTTCAAGTTCTGATAAAATTTCTTCTACCGGCAGATCTATGTTGCTTACTGCTGGCGAAGTTAATCGGTTGACTGCTTCTGGAAACGTAAACCAATTGCGTCCCACTTTTGTAGCAGGTAATTTTCCGAGACGGCAAAGCTGCCCTAAATAATCTTGATGATATCCGGTCAGTTGCGCAGCGCGCGACAATGAAATTAAAGCTGAATTAGTTTGGATGTTTGTCTCAGACATGTTTTTCCTATGAAGTATTATACCATTTTTTACACTGATTAACGAAAACTTCTCAGCGAACTTACAAGCAGCAATACTTTTTACTCTTGACGACATGCCAGGGTTGCTAGTATGATAAAAACACCTATTAAATTTTGGAGTAAGCCCGACATGCCTCGCCCACTTTCCGAATTATCCCGTCATATTTTAGTGCTGTTAAGCCATAACGGTCCTTTGATGTTGCATCAGTTGTACGATTTGTGCCCAGAAGATGCGAGCAAGAAAAAAGTTTACGACACTTTATTCAGA
Source organism: Patescibacteria group bacterium (assembly GCA_036266555.1). Lineage (GTDB taxonomy): Bacteria > Patescibacteriota > Doudnabacteria > UBA920 > UBA920 > UBA920. The sequence goes on along the minus strand of DATAMW010000011.1, from coordinate 1,308 downwards.
CTTGAAGGTCAAGGATTGATAAACTTAGCCAGCGATCGTTATTCTATTTCCGAAGACGGCGCTATACTTATCCACACAATTGATAAAAAGCGTGACGGGGTTTGGAAAATTATCCTGTTTGACATTCCAGAAACCAAACGCCAAGTCCGCAATGTGTTGCGTTCTAAACTAAGTTCGCTTGGATTCAGAAAATGGCAAAATAGCATTTGGATTTCGCCATACATCATTGCCCCGGAAATCGAAGCGGAACTAAACGAACTAGCCAAACACTTTTTCATCCGATTAATGAAGACTACGGAGATTAATGTGACAGATGATTTAGAAAAGATGTTTGAAGCAGACGAAGTTGAGGTAAAATAAAAAGAGTCTAAAATGACTCTTTTTTGAAAACTGACAAGGCGGAATTTAGGAAATTCCAATACCTCGAAACATCATATTGATAACGCCTGCAAAAAGTGCGCAAAACACCTCCCAAGGAGTTGGGTTATACATTTGCTTCTTCATAGTTACCTCTTTGAAAATTGAACTTAGGTAGCAATCATAACAAAACTAAATACTAATTTCAACCCATTAAAAAAGAGCCTTGAATAGGCTCTTTTTGCTATTATTTTATAACTACCAATCCAGCGTGCCGCCAGTTTGGTATTCAGTTACGCGGGTTTCGAAGAAGTTCTTTTCTTTGTTTAAGTCGACGGCTTCGGACATCCATGGGAATGGGTTTGCCACGCCGTATTGTGGTGCCAAGCCAATCGCAGCTAAACGGCGGTCAGCAATGTGCTCAATGTACTGTTTAAAGCCATCAGCGTTCATACCAAAGATACCGCGAGGGAAAACTGTTTGCGCAAAAGTGTATTCCAACTCAGTTGCCTCTTTTACTAAATCAATTACGTGCTGCTGGAATTCTGGAGTCCACAATTCTGGTTGTTCTGACTTAATACCATTGATTAAGCTAATGCCAAAGTTCAAATGCACAGATTCATCACGCATAATGTATTGAATTTGTTCTGCACTGCCTACCATTTTCTTCTGGCGCTGGAAACCAAACATTACGGCAAAGGCGCTGTAAAAGAAAATGCCTTCCATAATCAAACAAGCTACAACCAAGTTTTCTAAGAACTTCTGGTCTGCTGCAAAAGTACCTGTCTTGAATTCTGGATTAAAAATGCCTTCGTTGAAAGTTAAAATGAACGACGCTTTATCATAAATTGATTCGACTTCGCGGTACATGTTAAAGATTTTACCTTCATCCAAAGCCAAGCTCTCTACAATGTACTGGTAAGCATGCGTGTGCACCGCTTCTTCAAAACC
>DATAMW010000010.1:0-1598 GCA_036266555.1 Patescibacteria group bacterium | reverse complement strand
TATTCGGTAAAGGCGTAGCTAGTTGTGCCACCTGCGATGCCCCTCTATATAAAAATAAAACTGTAGCTGTGGTTGGTGCTGGTAATTCCGCAATGGATGCAATTTGTGCGTTATCAAAAGTTGCTAAACAAGTCTTTGTGTTGAATATTGCTGATGACTACAATGGCGAACAACTCGTGATAGATAAGATCAATAGCATAGCAAATGTAAAAACTTATAATCAGACCAAAGTGGTAAAGATTTCTGGTCAAGATAATGTTGAAGCTGTGACTATTCAACGCCATGGTAAACCAGATGAAGACTTGGCTGTTAACGGAGTGTTTATAGAAATCGGATACGAGCCGAGCATAAGTTTTGCAGACCTTGTTGAGAAAAACGAAAAGAATGAAATTAAAGTAGATGGCAATTTACAAACTTCTGTACCAGGAATTTTTTGCGCTGGTGATGTAAATGATGCTTGGGGCGAACAAATTATTATTGCCGCAGGCGAAGGCGCTAAAGCCGCAATGGCTGTGAGTAATTATTTAACCAATCAAAAGTAAAAATAATTAAACTTTACACTTATGTTCTACGAGCGATCAGAATCATCAATGGGGTCAGAAGCAGAAAAATTTAATGTTATTGAGTTTCCTTCAAAGGAAAAAGTAGAAGATCATGCAGTGCAACATATTTTAAAAGAAGCAGGTTCACACGACAGCCCGGTATTGTTGAGTGAATCGGAACTATCGAAGGCCGAAGCTGAGCTAGATAAATTAAAAAGTGAAAAAGCTCGGATAATGAATGCGCTTAATAAAGGAATTATGACCATGAGTCTGGGGAACCAGAAGGCCCGAGAAGCTAATAAAAGCATAACCGCACAAAATGTGACTGAAATTGGTAACAAGGTTCACAAACTAGAACGAGATATTGCTTTTACCAAAGCCAGTGCTAATGTAGATCATCAGCAGTTAGACCAAGCTGCTTAGCAAGAATTAAAACGCAAAAAAAGACCCATCTGGGTCTTTTTTAAATTGCGAGTTTTCTAATTGTTCACGCGTTCAACGTAAGCGCCATCGCGAGTATCAATTCGCACAATTTCACCTTCTTTGATGAACATCGGCGCGTTTACTACAAGTCCGGTTTCAAGCTTTACTGGTTTAGTAATGCTGCCACCAGAGTTGCCAGTTACGCTAGGAGGGGATTCCACAACTTTCAAATCTACTTTAATCGGCAGTTCAATAGATACTGGTTTGCCATTGAAGCGCAAAACCTGAACTTTGGTTCCTTCGATAAGAAAACCTTCTTGTTCTGCAGTTGCTTCTTTAGGAAGATCCACTGTTTCAAAAGTTACATTGTTCATGAAGTGGGTGCCGTCTTCATCTGCATAGAGGAAGTTGGCGTTTTCGCGAGTAACATCAGCCTCAATCACTTTTTCACCGAACTTAAAGCTGTATTCCAGCACTTTGCCAGTGATTACATTGCGAAGCTTTGCCTGCATTACAGGTTTACGCTGAGCAGTGCGCATGCGGTTGGACCAAATTACTTGCATCGGTTCATTATTCATCAGCACAATTGCGCCGAGTTTTACATCATTAAGATCCATGCGAATTCGGTTTTAG
>DATAMW010000009.1:0-15654 GCA_036266555.1 Patescibacteria group bacterium | reverse complement strand
AAATGCAAAAATTGCCAGCGCGGAATAGTGCAGTGGTAAAAAGCTAATAGCCCAGAAAAGTTCTGTGGCAAATAAGCCAATTGCTAATGATGCCAACCATTTTACAATCCGTTCATGCGGCACTAATTCTAAAGACGAACGCACTACCACGGCCACTGCTAGGAACACGCCCAGCAAATACAACACACCTGGCAATTGGAAATAATAACTAAATCCAAACAGCGACAACATTAATGCTGCCAAGGTTAACAAGAATTCATTCCACCCTAACTGTTGCCCGGTGTTGCCGACTAAAGATTCAAAAAAGAAAATGATCGGCAAACTAATTAACAAAAACATGCCGCGGCCCAGTCCAGATGGCACAAGAAAAAATAACCCAAACCATGTGAACAAAAAAATCGGTAACCGCAGCCATAGCCACACATTTAACTCAACGCCTTCGCGAGTTAAGTACCAACGGTTGTATCCGGCGACAGCAATGACATATGCCAAAAATGCAGGTAGCAAAAAACGGAACACCGGCAGTGGTGATGCAAAAATTTGCGTTACAACCAAAAACAAAATGGCAATAACTGCGCTAACTATTAAGTGGATTCGGTAACTCATGTTCATAAGCAGCTTGTTGTCTATATATTTGTTTGTACCAGAGGATGGCTGCGAGCAAAGCAATCACCAGGGCGACAATCGCATTAACGCGAATACCCCCATAAGTAATGCTTCCCACACGCAGAAACTCCAGGAAAAACCTCATCACATTATACAGTAAAAGCCACATTAAGAACAGGCTGCCAGCACGCGGTTTAAGCTTTAAAATTAGGATTAAAATGATGACACTGCCCGCAGCTTCGTACAAAAATAGTGGATGGAAAAAATGCACTAACTCGTACGGCGGCAATCGAAACTTTACAGGCACAAACATTTTCCATGGCAAACTAGTTGGATAACCATACAGCTCGTAATTAACAAAATTCCCGAAGCGACCAATAATTTGTCCGACTATAATACTAGGTGTAAGCCAATCTAAAAGCTGCAAGAAAGTTGTGGTTGAGCTTGTTGGCGCAGCCTTAAACCAAAACCTGTAACAAATATATATGCCCAATACCCCACCAATCGCTGCGCCAAAAATACTTAATCCCCCGTTCCACACTGCCACAATTTGCGCTGGGTGCTGAACATAGTAGGGGTATTCAGATGCAACATGATACAACCGCGCGCCAATAAACCCAAACACTAAACTAACAAAGATAACTGAATCAGCTAATTCATCTGAAATTTTATATAAAACTTTGCGGCGGATAGCCAGCCAATATCCAGCCAGCGCGCCCAACCCTAACAGCAGGCCATAAAACTGAATTCTGATTTTGCCAATACCAAAAGATTGCGGCACAGTCCAGCGACCAGAGAAAAACGGTTGCATTAATATAGTGACAACAAAAAATCCCAGCACTCCAACAGCTACTGCGATTAAAATACTGCGAATTAATTGTTTACGGTCATGGTTCATAGCGCAAGTTTAAATTAAAACAAAACTTCTTGGCGGAACACGCCTTCGCGGCTAGCTGGTTCTCCACAAACCACTGGTAATTCGCGAATGTTAAAGTAATCACGATAAAGTAACTTCTGATTCTTCAATGCAAAATCGTAAACTTCTTTAGTGACACGCACATCATCTAAACAATATTTTTTTAACAGATCCATGCGATTATTTTTGTAATACAACAACGCTTCCAAACCATTGCCAGACTTACCACTGCCAATTGTTCCCTGCGCTACTGATTCCAATTTCACCCGATGACCAATGACGCGTTCAATTTCTTCCAAAATGTCATAGTACGGCAAAGTGTTAACGTCGAAATTCATGTACGGTTGCAATACAGCGAAGTCAAAATTTTTAATATTAAAGCCAATAATTTGATCTGCGGTTTGCAGCAAAGTACCTAAACGCGGCAATTCGTGTTCTTCATAAATAGAATATGTATCCGTGCTGTAGTCGTAAATTCCACACACAGACACTTTTAGAAGATGATTTTTGCCTCTACCACCCACTTCTTCAAAAGATTTTTGGGTTTCCAAATCTAAAACGATCTTTTTTAAGCTGTTTTTTTGCACTATTTCTGATTTGTTAGTTTTTGTTTCTCGCGGTCTTTATTACAACTTTATTATAACTTAAACAGGATTTTATGAGAACTGTGGACAACCTTTTCCCTCATATTTAAGGCATATTTTAATATTTTGATAAATTCTTAGGTTTTCCCCAAACCTCCCTTGACATAAAGGCATTTTTGTAGTAAAATGTTCTTAATTCGCTTTTGATCATAAATATGGCGAATTGGAGCGACGTAGTTTGTTGCTTCTGTAGATAAAAATCAAAAATAATCAGTTACGGAGGTTTTTTATGAAAAACACGCTTACGTGTACGATCCGACCGCCGAACGGGAACGATGTTCCCATTATCGATCTGTGTATCAACAACTTTGCCGCGATCGCCGATCCGGGTGCCCATAATTTAACGGGCCGCCCCGATGAGACGCTTAACCATTGATCGAACGCCGGCCGCCGGTCCCATATGAGCCAACGTTGGCCGTTTGGGACAGCACCAGCGGGCACAACGCCCAAGGAGTCCTATCATGCAGATAAGAGCCCCGACCAAGTAGCAAGCCGGTAAAACGAGTTTGCTATCCGCCGAAGACCATAGACATTATGGATTCGGCGGTTTTTTTTACCTATATTTAAGCCAATTTTTACAAAATTCCAGGAATTTACCCCAATATGGTTGACAATACCTGGGATCTATGTTATTATGTGTAGTCGTTGGATGCTTTATTAGCGAGCGAGATGCTGTGGGAGACTTCCCGCTTGCTAAAATCAAACGACCTGGCCCTGCCACGCAATGTGGCCCAGTCATAATACAAAAATAAACATAATTAAAACGAGGGTTTTCTCCGATGCAAGGATCAACGTGATCCAAGCGACCAAGCTGGTCAGGACGAAAAGTGTAAAAACTTTTCTTCCTGACCTCTTTTTTTATCTTTTTATCAAAATTTTGATAAATTCTAAAACCATGATATAATTACAGAAAGCGATGAAGCCTATGACACGGTGGAGCTAATTGAATACAATGAGGCTGTGCGGCACAAAGGCCAGCAGCGAAGTAAGGTGGCACAGCGCCCAAGCAATTTAAGCGCCCTTACAAACTACTCACTAGTTGGGTAATTTGTAAGGGCTTTTATATTAGGTTTTAATTTAGGTTTTATCCCTAGAAAGGTTCATATGAGAACTCTATCTCAAGACACAATCAATCAAATCGGTCAGGAAGTCACCCTTAAAGGTTGGGTGAATAATTCGCGTGACCATGGTGGTTTAATTTTTATTGATCTGCGCGATCATACTGGTTTAGTGCAGCTAACTATTCACCCAGAGCAAGCGGAAGCTTTTGCAGTTGCAGGCGACATTCATGATGAATATGTAATTCAAGCCACTGGCAAAGTCGTTAGTCGCGACGCTGGTTTAGTAAATGACAATATTCCCACTGGCGCAATAGAAGTGATTGTTTCTGAGCTGATTGTTTTGAATAAGTCTGAGACACTTCCCTTCCCAGTTTCGCATGGCACAGAAGAAGTGAATGAAGAGTTGCGGTTAAAGTATCGCTTCTTAGATTTACGTCGTCCGAAAATGCAAGATAGATTAAAACGCCGCGACGCGTTTAACATGGCGATTCGCAGCTACATGCACGCGCAAGACTTTACCGAAATTACTACACCGATTTTAGCATCAAGCAGTCCGGAAGGCGCGCGTGACTATCTTGTTCCGTCACGTTTGCATCCAGGACAATTTTACGCGCTTCCTCAAGCACCCCAGCAATTCAAACAACTATTAATGGTTGGCGGCGTTTCGAAATATTTCCAAATCGCTCCGTGTTTCCGAGATGAAGACCCGCGCGCAGACCGCCACCCTGGCGAGTTCTATCAACTAGATTTAGAAATGTCTTTTGTGGAAAAAGGTGAAGATGTTTTGCAAACTGTTGAGCCATTAATTGTTTCTTTAGTCACAGAATTTGCTGGCAAAGAGTTGGTCAGCACAGATATTCCGCGCATTCCACATGCTGAATCTATGGAAAAATATGGCTCAGATAAGCCTGATTTACGCTTTGGAATGGAAATGGTCGACCTGACTACAGACTTAACCAACACAGAATTCACAGTGTTTGCTAGTGCCATTAAAAATGGCGGAGCTGTAAAAGCCCTTTGTGGCCAAGGCGGCGCAACAATCACTCGTAGCCAAATTGATGAACTAACTGAACTGGCTAAGCGCGACGGTGCTGGTGGTTTGGCGTACATCCAAATGGCTGAAGATGGTCCGAAGTCCCCTATCTTAAAATTCCTTTCGGAGGCAGAACTTGCTGCTGTAATAGAAAAGACTGGCGCAAAAACTGGTGACATCATTTTCTTTGGTGCAGATGACCGTGCCACAGTTAACAAAGTGCTTGGCAACTTGCGCTCGACTCTTGGTGATTGGTTCAATTTAAAAGATCCAAACAAAGTTGCGTTGGCGTGGATTATCGACTTCCCTCTTTACGAACACAGCGAAATCGATGGCAAAGTAGACTTTGGCCATAACCCATTTTCTATGCCAGTTGGCGGCATGGCTGCTTTGGACAACCCGAACCCGTTAGAAATTAAAGCTGACCAGTACGACATGGTAGCTAACGGCTACGAAATTTGTTCTGGCGCGATTCGAAACTTTAACCCAGAAGTGATGTATAAAGCATTCGGCATTGTGGGAATTTCTACAGAACAAGTTGATGAAAAATTTGGCGCAATGATTAAAGCGTTCAAGTTTGGTGCGCCGCCGCACGGTGGTTGTGCTTTTGGGCTTGACCGGTTGTTTATGATTTTAGAAGATGAACCAAACATCCGTGAAGTAATCGCGTTCCCAAAGAACGGTTCCGCAATTGACCTGCTCATGCAAGCACCATCAAATGTAGATGAAAAGCAATTGAAAGACTTGCACATCAAACTAGATTTACCGAAAAAATAACTTGTCGCAACTTGAAACAAAATCGTTCGAACAATGACTCAAATAAAAATTCAACAATTTGAAGGCCCGCTCGACTTGCTCCTCTCTTTAATAGAACAGCAGCAGCTTGATATTACCCAAATTTCCCTGGCTCATGTGACTGAGCAGTTTTTGGGTTACGTCAAAGAGTTGGAAAAAATTGATGCTACGCAAATTGCTGACTATCTTGGCATTGCAGCCAAGTTGCTGGTAATTAAATCCAAAGCCATTTTGCCAAGCTTGGAAGTGGAAAGTTTAGACGAAGAACCAGAAGAAGATTTGACTGAAAAACTGCTTAGATATAAGCAATTTAAGGAAGCTGCTAAATACTTTAAACAATTAGATGCACGTGGTTTGCAAAGTTTTACGCGCACTCGCGTGTTTTCCGAACGCATCAATTTTTGGCCAGATCCAGCAGTGACTTCTGGAACTTTACGAACTTCTATTGGCGCAGTGTTGGACTCTTTGAAAGAACTCGATAACTTACCGAAAGCAAAAATCAAGGAAGCTATTTCCATTCAGGAAAAAATTCAGACCTTGCAAACCAAGCTCTCTGGGCAGATTGAAACCAAGATGAGCGACTTAATTAAGAACGCGAAAAACAAGGAAGAAGTGATCATCACTTTTTTGGCACTGTTGGAATTAATTAAGCAGCGGATGTTTAGCGTTAATCAGAATGAGTTGTTCACAGACATAACCATTACCCAGTACACAGTTTCGGAAACGGAACCGCAAGAAGCAGAGCCGGAAAATAATGATATAATTTAACTATGCAAGAACTATTTAGCCAAATTGAAAGCCTATTGTTTGTTTCGAACAAGCCGTTAACTTTAAAGCAACTCGTAAAATTTACTGATAGCAATGAAGCTGATATAAAACAGGCGTTGCAACAACTTGCTTCTGACCGCTTAGAGCGCGGGGTTGTTCTGTTAGATGCACCGGACGGATATCAGTTAGCAACCAACAGCGCAAACAGTGAAATTGTGAAAAACTTTTTGAACGCAGATTTACGCGAAGGTTTGACTGAGGCCACTGTAGAAGTGTTGGCGATTATCGGGTATCGCCAGCCAATTAGTAAAGCCGAAATCGAGGCTATTCGCGGTGTAAACTCTCAATACAGTTTGCGAGCTTTGCTTATGCGCGGGCTGATAGAAAAAATTCCTAATCCGAACGACGCGCGCGGTTCTCTTTATCAAGTCACCACTGAATTCCTGCAACACATGGGTATTACTTCTGTTGAAGAGCTTCCTGACTTTGCCGAACTCGTCGCGAAAATCCAGTTGCCAGAAACACCGCAGATAAATTCTGAGGTTGCGGCTGAGGGCTTGGACACTAATTCAGAAGTCGCAGTCATAGAAATTTCTGAAGAAGACTTAGAATAAAAAATTAATACAAATATTATGGGAATCGAAACTGGCGGGCCATCAGAAGAAGAAATGTCATTCAATGCGGAACAAGAAACTGAATTCATTCCCTCTCCGGAAGAAGTGGCCTCTGTATTCAAAGAATTGGGATTAGAGAACTACACAGAAACAAGGAAGTTGGAAGATGAAAAAGGCTTGTATCTATGGGAGGTAGAGGTGCCAGGTGAAACAGAAAATACTGTAAAAGAATATTCATACATGAGAAAAGGGAAATACGGCAAGATGGGAATAACAGATACTGAAATTCATGTTACTTCTTACGAAGATGGCATTCCGCATACTGGTACAAGCGCTGCCAAATACGAAGATGGCAAATGGAGAATCATCGAATAAAAAACAACTCCCTAATGTGGGAGTTGTTCGTAAGAAGCTTCCGGTGAAGTTGGGACTTCTTGTTTGAGTTGGACTTTGCTGCAGCCAGCGGCAAGCAAGCCGAGCAAAGCAATGGCAATTAGTGTTTGTTTCATTTTTGTGAAGTTATATTGATATTATCGCACATTCTCCGACCTTTGAACATTGGCCGGTTTTTTGTTAAACTATACGAGTTAATTCGACTAGATATTATGGCGATATCGTCTAACGGTTAGGACGCGTGGTTCTCATCCACGTAATCGGGGTTCGATTCCCCGTATCGCTACCAACAAAAAACCAGCTAAATGCTGGTTTTTATGTCTTTGATATTTTTATATTGATAGGCTTCAATTCCCTGTTCATCAAACTCTTTGATAACTTGCTTTACGCCATAGATCCAATTTGGACTGCCGGGTTGTACGTACAAGCCAATGAACTTTTCTGGTGGGACGCCTTTATATCTATCTTCAAGGAGCTGGTCAAAATCTTTCACCCATTCAGCGTAGCCATCGTATTTGCGCAATGTTGGCGGGGTGCCGCCAATGCCGCTACAGTTATAGTAGTAACAGTGCTGACCATAAGTGCTTTCCACAAACGAGATCGCTACCATCAACTTCATATTCTTAGAGGCCACAAACGCATTCAAGGTGGCATCATCTTTTGCAAACGGCGAATTCTTAGTTTCTAAATAGGCTTTTAACTTTTGTTTACGAATTGCTAATTGATCCACTTTCGGGGTTTCTGGCTCGCGGTTATCTTCAATCAAACTAGCGAATACTGGAGAGGCAACATCAATTACTTGCTGAGAGAACACTTTCACACCATCTTCTGCCAAGCGCGCGCGGAATGCGGCCGCTGAATAAACCGAACTGTCGCCAATTGGCTCAGATAGTTTAAGCACGAACATTGAGCCAGCTGCAAACGACACCACAGCCAATGCAAACGCCGCAATCACCATTCGTTCGGCAAACCAAGCTACTGTGGTCGCAATTCCTTCGGTCACACCAGTGGCTTCGATCATTTTAGTCAAAAATAGCGCACCGACCTTAGCTCTTGGCTCTGTTTTTTGTTTCATCATTAAGAATTTCTCCTTTGCTGTAATTATACCACGATATACCTATGAACCCATATTATTGCTATAATTAAGGTAAGTTTCGCTATTAACTATAAATATATGAAAAAAATACTTTTTGCCTCTGCTGCAATTATGCTCTTAGCAGTTGGATGTAATCCAACGCCAAATTTGTTTCCTCCTGCAACTGATAACGCGCCAACTTCAAATACTAACACCACTCCTCCATCTTCGGAGCAAACTTACTCTAACGCCACTTATGGTTTGCAATTTAAATACCCTGCGACATTGCAATTTGTAGAATCAAACTACGCATTGCTAGATAACAAAATTACTTCACTCGGTGTTTCTAAAGCTGATTATGCAAATACTAATTTAGGTGATGCATCAATAGATTTTAGTGCTGTAACAGCCACAAGCTTGAACGCTTGTTTAGCAGCTAATCCGCCAGAAAATGGTGATGGCTTTAAAACCAAGAAAACTATTAATGGCACAACTTTCTACATGACCAAAGCTGGTGGTGCCGGTGCTGGCAATTTTTATGCCTCTAACGTGTACCGCGCTTTTGGAAAAAATAATTTATGCTTAGAAGTAAACGAAACTATTCACACTGGAAACATTGGCAACTACCCGGCCGGAACTGTAACCGAAGTTAATAGTGCAGCGATTACATCAATTTTTGATAAAGTTCTCAACACAATTACCCTAAAATAGTGCTATAATAGCAATATAAACAAGTAAATTTAAAATAAAATGGCTAAAGGCAACAACGCTCACAAAAAAGAGAAAAAGAAACCAAAAAAAGATAAGAAGAAATAGCGCGCGTGCAACTGCGGCGCGCTAAAATTTAGAGCGCCTTAATTAAGAAATCCATGAAAGCAAAAACTGCTCAGTTCGTGACTGGAATAACAATTGGCTCAGAGCTTCCCGAAGCAGCAGGAAAAGATTTAAAGCATGTTGCTTTCATCGGCCGCTCCAATGTGGGCAAGTCCAGTCTTATCAATTCTTTGGTTGGTCAAAAAGAGTTAGCACGTTCCAGTGCTAACGCTGGTTTTACGAAACAAATTAATTTTTATTTGATTAATAAAAGTTTTTATTTAGTCGACCTCCCTGGATACGGATTCGCCCAGGGTTCTTTTGCTGCCCGCAACAATTTACAGCAGCTCATTGAATGGTATTTAACCTACCCAGGTTTGGAAGAAAAACAGCTGATTGTGCTCTTAATAGATGCGAAAGTTGGTCCAACAGATCTAGACAAATCCATGCTCATTCGTTTGAACGAACTTGGTAAGCATGTGGTTGTGGTAGCAAATAAAATTGATAAGATCAAAAAAAGCGATTACAAAAAACAAATGGATGCCATCATTTCTGAAATGGCACCCCATTTGGTTATCCCTTATTCTGTTAAAGACAAACTAGGCGTTGGTCTGTTGACCAAAGAGATTATGGCCTAAAGTCGCGCGTGGATTTAAATAGCCGCGCGTTTAAAAGCCTAATTTTTCTTGAACAATAATTAAGTTGATTCTTTCTGGATCAACTTCTTTATTTACAATTAATAGCTTGCTTACGTTGCTGCCCTCAACACCATAGGCTTCGTGCGCGCGAACAGATTCTAATGGTAAAACATAATCGTAAATGCGTTGCATGCCTTCTTCTAAATTGCTGACTAGTTTTTGACCACCAACAACCCACACGACTTTGGCAGCGCCGTAGACATAGGCGGCTAATTGACTACCAGTGTTGGAAGCGATAATTACTTTGCCGTCCGCAGTGACTGCGTGCACACTACCAATTGTGAAGTCAGGTGCTGCGCCTAATTCGCGCTTGCGCGCCCCTTCTGCTGTAGCCAATTCACCACGAACAGATTTGTATTTCCCTGATTCATCAAATTGCGCTGTCAGGCCTAGAGTTCTTAAAGTCTCAGAAGTCATAGTCATTACGCTTGAACCTTCTGGAATAAGCTTGCTAGCCTCGATCTTGGCTCCTTCAGCATTTGCTACTATAATTGTGTTAATACCATTGGCTTTTAAAGCATCTGCAGTTTTTTGCATAACCGCTAACTCAGCCACGGCATCATATTCTTTTGATTTGTCCATAATTTTCCTTTCGATTTTAGATTGACAATAGTTACAATTCATTATAGCATTCAAACAGTTATTTGAATAGTTGAATTACTATAAGTTTTATTTTATGACCAATATTGAACAAAAAGCCCGAATTTTTTCGCTATTCGGCGACCCAACCCGGTTGCGGATATTGAAAATTTTGTTAAAGAAAAAATCAATTAAAGTTTCTGACATCGCCGATGGCGTGGGCATGAGCGTGGCCTGTATTTCGCATCATTTGCAGCTTTTAAAAGACAACCAGCTAGTTTCTGCAAAGCGTGAGGGAAACAACGTATTCTATCAGCTGAAGAGTACTCCCCTGGTTAAAAGCCTAGAACCATTGATTAAATAAAGCGCTGTTGAAAGCGCGGAAAGAAGTCTGTAGACTGCCCGTATGGAACCCGCGCAAAGAACCCCGACAATTCTAACTATTCTGGGCATTACCGGAGATTTGGCAGCTATTAAAACTCTGCCAGCGCTTTTTAATTTGGCTAAATCTGGCGAACTGCCGAGTAATTTTAAGATTGTGGGTTTCGGCCGCAAGCCTTTTACCAATGAAACCTTCCCTACCTATGTAGTGGAAAGGCTGCAAAAGCGCATGCCTTTGGAAACGGCTGAGGCGTTGTTTGAATTCGCTTCGAAAATAGACTACGTGCAAGGCAATTTTGATGATGTAAATTCCTACAATAACTTAGCTTTGCATTTGCACAAAATTGAACACGCATGGGAACAGCTTAGCCATTTTATTTTTTATTTAGCTGTACCGCCAGAAATTTATCAGCCCATCATTCGCAACATTCGCGCTACACCTTTGTATCGAGACAATGACCCAGAAGTGCAAACCCGCGTGATTGTTGAAAAACCAATTGGCAAAGATTCTGCCAGCGCTACTGTGCTGGAAAATCTGCTAACTGAATCTTTTAAGAGTGAGGAGATTTATCGGATTGACCACTACCTCGCCAAAGAAATGATTCAGAATATTTTAACGTTCCGTTTTGGCAATGATTTATTTGAGCCAAATTGGAATGCGCAAGGCATTGAAAAAATTGAAATGAAGTTGTGGGAAAATTTTGGGGTGGAAAAGCGCGGCAACTTTTACGACGGCCTTGGTGCGCTGCGCGATGTTGGCCAGAATCATTTATTGCAAATGCTGGCGCTACTAACTATGGAAGTACCAGAGGAATTTTCCGCTTTAAGTCTGCATGCTAAACGCGCTGAAGTTTTAAATAAGCTGCGTCCGCTAACAGGCGAGGAAATGACTACGCAAACTTTTCGCGCGCAATACGTGGGGTATCAGGATATAGAAGGTGTCACTCCTGGGTCAGGCACAGAAACCTATTTTAAAATTAAAGCTTACATAGATGACGAGCGATGGGACGGTGTGCCAATTATAGTAGAGGCCGGCAAACGATTACACGAACAGCGCAAAGAAATTATTGTCACATACAAACATCGTGATCCATGCTGGTGCAGAGACAAAACGAATCACGATCGCAACACAATTACATTCGAGCTGGAACCAACCGAAGGAATCATTATAAAATTTTGGTCAAAGAAACCTGGATACTTGCCCGTGCGTGAGCAACGCACCATTGATTTTATGCTGCGCAGCGGTGCAGACATTCCGCAGTACACGGAAGAATATCAAAAGTTGCTACTCGACGCGATTTTAGGTGATCAAACTTTGTTTGTCTCCACTGCAGAAATTCACGCCATGTGGCGATTCGTGGATCCAATTATCGAAGCGTGGGAACGCGGCGACGTGCCGTTGCATAGTTATGTGCCGGATACTGATGAGGCTGTTGAACAATCAAAAAATAAGATATAAAAAAGCCCGCTAGCTGACGCGGGTTTTTTCTTTGTGTCCTTGTTCAGGTGGGCAAAGGAACTGGTCACCTAATTTGTCTTGGCAACTTTGACAGGCGATCATTTTGCGATTGCAATCGTCAACTACGCAATTGGTGTAGCGCTCACAGGGCTCGTTACAAATGCGGCACTTCCCTACTACTTGATGCTTTGGATCATCAGTGTAAAAACCAACAGCGATGCGGCTGTCGAACACATAAAGTTTTCCTAAAAAGTCTTCGTTCGGATATTTTTGCATGTACGAAACAATACCGCCGTCTAATTGGTAAACATCGGAAAAACCTTGCTGCAATAAATAGCCGCTCGCTTTTTCGCAACGCACGCCGCCAGTACAAACCGTAAGCACTGTTTTATCTTTTAAATGCATAATGCTGTCTAAGAATTTTGGCAAGTCGCGGAAATTATCCATGGGTGGCAAAATGGAATCTTTGAAGTAGCCAACCAAATGCTCGTACGCGTTGCGCATATCCACGATGTAAAATTCTTTGCCTTGCGCAATCCACTCGTGCAGCTCTTCGGGTTTTAAATGAGTGCCGGTTAAAACATTTGGATCTATATCGCAAGATGCGTCCAGGCCCAACGAAACCAATTCAGTGCGCACTTTTACCGAGGTTTTCGGGAAAGAATCGCCGCTGCCTGGATGACGCTTAATATGGGTGCCAGTAAAACGAGGGTCACTGAAGAGATCCTCTAAATAGGCGTCGATAGCCGCAGAAGTGCCCTCTACAGTGGCGTTTATGCCCTCTGAGGCCACAATAGTGCGCCCTTTTAACCCCAGGCGGGTCTGAAGCTCTTTTTGATGCATCATGAACTGGCCCGGGTTCTCAATATGGACGTATTTGTAGAATAAAATGATTTCGTAGGTCTGGTTCATATATTTCAATTCAAGCTGTATTGTACTGTTTTTTGGCCGTTTGGTCAATGCTTGCCTATTTAATGCCAGCTAGTTTTGATGAGTGTTTCCAAATCTGAGTGCTCGAGTTCAAACCCAAGCTCGGTGCGGATTTTGGTGTTATCAGCTACGGCAATGGCCACGTCTACTGGGCGACGATCTGCAGTTTGCACCGGCACATGTTTGCCAGTAATTCGTTCCACTGCAGCAATAATTTGTTTTACAGACCAGCCCGTGCCTGTGCCAATGTTGTACGTCTTAAAATTTTCTGAACTTTTGTTAAAATATTCCAGACCAGCCAGATGCGCCCGCGCAATGTCTAACACATGCACATAGTCCCGCACTCCGCTTCCGTCTATCGTATCAAAGTCTGTGCCATAAATAGTTAAGTGCGGCACACGGCCTTCGGCAACGTTAATGACTTGTGGAATTAAACTAGTGGCGTGGTTTGGGTAAATTAGTTTATCAAAATCTGAACCGCACGCGTTAAAGTAACGAAACACAATTGCTTGCAAACCAGCTGTTTGCGCGTAGGCTTGAATGAGTTGTTCGCTCAATGACTTAGACAATCCGTACGGCGCCAAATTTTCACCAATGGCAGATTCTGCAATTGGCATAGCTTTTTGCTTCCCATACACAGCAGCAGTTGAAGAGAAAATTAATTTCTTTACACCAGCACGCAGCATAGCCTGCACCAGCACGCCAGTCTTTAAAGTATTATTTTCAAAATATTCCAAAGGCTTTTCAATGGACTCGTTTAAGTCTATGCTGGCTGCAAAGTGCATCACTGCATCGAATGGCGCGCCGTCGCTTTCCGCACCGGCCCCGTTGCCAAAAACCTTGTCCAACAATTTAGCATCACCAAAATCACCTTTCACAAGCTCAGCGCCATCAGGTAAATTGTGCTTTTGTCCTGTACTCAGGTTGTCTATTACCACTACGTTATGCCCAGCCGCAACCAACAACCGCACCGCATGCGCCCCAATGTACCCAGCTCCGCCTGTGACTAATATCTTCATAACTGCATCATAACAAAAAAACACTCCCCTTTCGAGGAGTGTCTTTTTAGATCTGCTTTATTAGATCTTCAGGTTTTCTTTAAGCGAAGATGAACTTCAAGATAGAACCGCGCTTACGAGCGATTACAAATCCAGCAGTTACAAGTCCAGCAAAGGCTACAGCAGAAGTGCCAGCAGCACCAGTTTTTGGAGCTTCGTAAACAATTTTACCAGGAACGTTGATTACGATAGTGTTACCGTAAGTGTTCTTTAGTTGGTAAGAAAGTTCAGCAGACAAAGTTTGCTTAATGCGTACTTTGAAAGTCTTCGTTACAGTTTCACCAGCTTTAATGGTCATAGCAGGGTAAGTGATAGTGTTACCAGATACTGTACCGCCATTTGTAGAAACCATATCAGCTAATGGAAGTACTTGAGACAAGTCATCACTAATTACATAGTTAGTCTTATCAGCACCACCATTGTTTGTAGTAACAAGAGTGTAAGTGATGTAATCACCACGAGCAGCATCAGTAGTTGTAGCATCAACATTCTTGGTGTCGTTAAAGGCACGCTTAGAAAGTACGGTGTTAGCTTCACCTGGCTTTGGAGTTGTGTAAACATTTACACAAGCATCATCTTGTACTTGAGATACGCCTGTACCAGTTGCTTTCGCAATGTTACATACGTTTGCAGGACCAGTAGCTAGTACTTGAGCTGCAAATTCAATAGTCTTGCTTTGACCAGCAGCAATGCTGCCAAAGTCTGCAGAGAAGGTAGAACCATTAATGCTACCTGTACCGTCACCGGAAACAGAATCAGCAAACTGTAAACCAGATGGAATTACATCAGTTACTACTACATTGTTCAATGTAGCATCACCTGGGTTTGAAACAGTGATTTTAAAGTTCACGCGTTCACCAGTACGAGCATCTACAGAAGAATCGTTGTAAGCAGTGTTTGTAGAGTTATTCTTTACATACTTCTTGATAGCGATCTTCGGGTTTGATGGAGATGGAGGAGGAGTTACAGTAACAGTTACACAAGCACTATCTTGTACTTGAGAAACATTGTTACCAGTCGCTACACCAACGTTACAAATAGTAGAGTTTGTATTAGCAGTTACAACAGCAGCAAATTCAACAGTTTTGCTTTGGCCTGCAGAAATTGCAGAAGCAAAGTTCACAGTTAAAGTATTAGCGTTGAAAGAAGCAGTACCATCAGTAGAAACAGAATCAGCAAACTGTAAACCAGCTGGGATAGCATCAGAAATGCGAGCGCCAGTTAAATCAGCAGTACCAGTGTTAGTAATAGTGATTTTAAAGTTTACGCGGTCGTTAGGGAAAGCACCAGTAGATTTTGCATAAGCATTACCTGTAGTGTTGTTCTTTACCAATTTCTGAATTGATAGACCAGGAGTGCCAGTTACTGGAGGAGGTGTGTTAGTTACGATTACAGAAGCAGTATCTTGAACAGAAGGAGCATTAGTAGCTACTGCAGTTGCAGTGTTTACTAAAGTACCAGAGTTCACAGTTACGTGTCCTGTGTACATAATCCAACGGCTTTCGCCTGGGTTCAAATCACCCAAAGAAATTGTTCCTGGGATAGAACCAGACCAACCGCTAGCTAAGTCAACGTCAGCACGGCCAACGTGAGTTGAACCAGAGTCTACAGAAATACCACTAACTGAATTATCAGTCATTGTGACATTCTTAGCAATAGCAGTACCAGTGTTGGTTACATTAATTTTGTATTCAACTTGGTCGTTTTGCTTTGCATTTGTAGAATGTGGGTAAGTTGCAGGTGAACCACCAGAACCTACTGAAAGGTTACGAACACCTTTAGTAATAGACAAAGTCGTATTAGAAGGAGTTACTGGAGTTTGAGGTACAAC
>DATAMW010000008.1:0-10946 GCA_036266555.1 Patescibacteria group bacterium | reverse complement strand
TTTGTACCTTCACCTGCAGCAGTTCAAGCTCAGGCTCAAGCTCCAGAAAACAAGCCAGCCGCACCGCCAATCAAAATTTCCTCAACTTTTAAAGACCGCATGCAGCAGCTTCGCCAAGCGCCAAAGCCGGCTAAACCAGCTCCGAAAAAACCTAGCAAGCCAGCATCTTCTGCAATTTGGGATACAGCTGCTACATTACAAACCAATAAGCAAAATGAAATAGCGGAAACTGTGGCTTCTGCAATTAGAAATGTGAATACTAATGCGCCTGTTCAACCAAGTGCACCAAAACAAACTTTCACACCAACCGCTCAACCTTCGCCTCAGCCAGAAACTCCAACAGAGAATGTAATTCAGCCAGGCGAGACATATCAACTTTAGATTTAAACGAACGTAAAAAAAACTCCCCAATTCGGGGAGTTTTAAATTTACAGATTAAGCCAAGTGTTTTTGAATTTCGGCTTCAATCATATTTTTTGGAGCAGCACCCACTAGTTCACCAGCAACTTCGCCGTTTTTAAAGAACTTCATAGTTGGAATGCTTAGCACATTGAATCGGCTGGTTAAATCTGGATTTTCATCAACATTTAACTTAGCGATTTTTAGTTTACCATCGTAAACTCCGGATAGTTCAGAGAGAATTGGACCCACGATTTTACAAGGACCACACCATTCTGCCCAAAAATCTACCAAAACCGGGATATTAGACTTCAGAACCTCTTCATCAAAATTATCTGAGGTAATAGTAACTTCTTTCATATATTGATTTGAATAATAATTGCTAAATCATCATATCGTGGGCTAGTTGGCTTGTCAATTGGTTTTGCTTTATACTGTGATAGATATGCCGAAAAAAACTTTTCAAAACCATTTTATTAAAACTTTAAAACGCTTGGGAGGATTTTTAATAGCTGGCCTGTTTGTTTTAGCAGTGATTTTTGCATTTAGTCGACCAAGCCTTTCACCAGGCACAGAAACTAAAGACCTAAAAGCTGATAACGAGGTTTTAGGCAGTAACTCCGGGGATACATTCCCTGCAGACAATGATGGCAATGTGAATGTGAGTGTGGGCGAGGGTGTAAAAGCGGACAGCTATTTAGTTTACGATGAAACCAGTGGAAAAGTACTGTCATCGAGAAATCCGAACACGGCTGTAGCCATTGCTAGCATAACCAAGTTGATGACTGCGTACATTACCCAAAAATATGGTAACCTCGAAGATACATGGGCAATTAATAGCGCTAGCACTAGCAGCATTCATCCTGTGTTAGGTCTTGTGCCAGGCGATAAAGTTATAATAAAAGATTTAGTTGATGCCATGTTAATTGGTTCTGCCAATGACTCCGCAGCAGCATTAGGCGCTTATGTTAGTTCAATCAAAAAACAACCAGTGATTGATGTCATGAACAACGAGGCCAAAGCTTTGGGTATGAACTCAACTCATTACGAAAATCCAATTGGTTTTGACAGTGAACAAAATTATTCCACTGCATCCGACTTAAAGTTGTTACTAAATGCCGTACGACCATTGTCATTATTTTCTGAAATTGATCGCAAGCAATCGTACTCCTTTGTTAGCCAAACTGGTAAAACTTATTCCGTCAAAGCCACTAACACTCTGTTGGCCAGCGACCCAGACATTCACGCCATTAAAACTGGGTTCACCGATGAAGCGAAAGGCGCCATGATTACGGCCATTCATCATGATGACAAAAAGTTCATTATTATAGTTTTAGGGAGTACAGATAGGGAAGATGACACCAAACTTTTAAAAAAGCACATTTTGGAAGAAATTTTACAGTAAATATCTCATTAAGTTAGGATATATGGTATAATATATCCATGGGAAATGATGAATTAATCAAAATTTTTAGTTTAAGCTCAATTGCATTTTTGTTTGCAATTGCAGTCACACCTCTGTTTTCAAAATTTATTTACCACTTTCGTTTAGGAAAAAATATCCGCTCCGATGGCACCACACCTTTGTATACAGAAATGCATGCAAAGAAAAAAGGTACGCCAACTATGGGCGGGATTTTAGTTTGGGGCACTACTTTAGTTTTAGCAGCAGCATTTTGGTTTTTTGACCGGGTGCTAAAGATTGAGCAGTTCCATATTTTAAATTTTCTAACTCGTCGCGAAACTTTATTGCCATTAGGCGCTATGTTTGGTGCTGCTGTAGTGGGTTTTTTAGACGACTACTTGGACATTCGGGGTCGTGGACACATGGGCCGAGGGATTCGGTTTCGAATTAAGTTTGTTTTGTACGCCTTAGTCGCAAGCATTGGTGCGTGGTGGTTTTATATTAAAATTGGTTTTGACTCTATCCATATTCCGTTCTTTGGTGATGTGTACCTTGGCTTACTATTCATTCCATTTTTCTTGTTAGTAGTTGTAGGCACTAGCTTTGCTGTAAATCAAACTGATGGATTAGATGGCTTAGCTGGTGGCACGCTGTCAATTGCGTTTTTCTGTTTTGGAATTATTTCATTCATGCAAGGCCGCGAAAATCTAGCAGCGCTTTGCGGAGTAATTTGCGGCGGTCTCTTGGCATTCTTGTGGTTTAATGTGCATCCTGCCCGGTTCTTTATGGGCGATACTGGCTCCATGAGCTTAGGGGTACTACTAGCAATTGTAGCCTTTTTAACTAACACTACTTTACTCTTACCTCTGATTGGATTTATTTTTGTCATTGAAGCTGGTTCATTTTTGCTACAAATTTTTTGGCGACATGTGCTGAAGCGGAAACTGTTTTTATCTGCACCAATTCATCATCATTTAGAAGCATTAGGGTGGATTGAATCGAAAGTCACAATGCGATTTTGGATTTTGTCTGTAGTGGCAGGAATTATTGGCATCATCGTGTTCTTCTTAGACAAATAGTTAAAATAAAATGTATTCACTGCTCATTAAAAAAGCCACTTTAATTGATGGAACAGGCGCAGCTGCAATCACCGCAGATGTGGCTATTAATGGCGATCGAATTGTAAACATTGCAACAGAAATCAATTCCCCAGCACAGGAAGTTGTGCATGCTGATGGAAAAATTCTCACTCCTGGATTTATTGATATTCAAAATCATAGTGATAGCCATTGGCGATTATTTGATGGCCCATTACTGGAAAGTATTTTAACTCAAGGCTACACAACCATTATGACTGGCAACTCTGGTGCTAGTTTAGCTCCGTTGATTTCTGAACAAGCTCTAATGTCTTTGCAGAAATGGCATACCCTTGAGGGTGCAAACATTAACTGGCGGAGCTTTGCAGAGTTTGCTGAATCAATGAGCACGCAAACATTTGGTGTTAATGTGGCGAGCTTAGTCGGCTATTCTACTTTGCGACGTGGCTTGATTGCCGACCGTCAAAGCGCTGTGTCTGTGGAAGAACTACAGACCTTAAAGCGCATGGCTGATGATGCCCTCAACGAGGGCGCATTTGGAATTTCCACTGGCTTTGCTTATGCGCATGAAGCCAACATTTCTGACGTGGAGTTGTATGAATTAGCAAAAATTGTTGCTGATCATAACGCTTACATTGCTATTCATCTTCGGGATGAATCTGGTAGCGTAATTGAAAGTGTACGCGAAGTAATTGCCGCTGCTGAACAAGCGCAAGCCAGTGTAAAAATTTCTCATTTAAAAATTAGGCACAAAGAAAATTGGGCACTCTCTACCGATGTTTTGGCAGAGTTGGAAGCAGCATGGCACCGCGGGGTAAATGTCCACTTTGATGTCTATCCGTATACTTCGACTTGGCAGCCAATTTATACTTACTTGCCATCATGGGCAACCATGGGTGGGCGTTTACAATTACTTGAGCTTTTGAAAGATCCAACTCAACGCGCCAAAGTATTAAGTGCTTTAAATACATCAGAAACTAACATTCCCGAATTAATTATTGCTTCCACTTCAGCGAAATTGATGGTCACTGGCAAACGCGTTTCTACTATTGCTGCTGGGTTTGGTACTACCAGCGAAGAAGCCTTGCTGCATTTAATAGAAAATGGTGGGAGCGAAATTTTAGTATTTGATACAAGTTTAAGCGAACAAGTAGTGAATGATTTTTGTAACCACTCGCTGAGTTTTATTGGTACTAACGGTAGCGGCTATTCTATTACTGATACTAACAAGCTTGTGCACCCGCGTTGTTTTGGCACAGCGCCAAAATTTTTGCACAATGTGATCGCAAATAAAGCGATTTCATTGCCAGAAGCAATTCGTAAGTTAACCTCGGGACCAGCTAAAAAAATTGGTTTAACTGACCGCGGCATAATTGAAGTTAATGCTAAAGCAGATTTAGTGTTGTTTGATAAAGAAAAAATAAACTCTCTGGCCAGCATGGCTAATCCTTATCAATATGCAGATGGCATTGAACAAGTTTGGGTGAATGGCCAAAAAGCTATTACCGCTGGCAGTTTAACTGGAGTTAAAGGTGGGGTATTCTTAAAGAAATAATTTTGCAGCCAATGAATTTAGATGATTTAAAAAATGCAAAAATCGGAATCCTAGGGTTTGGCCAAGAAGGTCAAGCTGTTTTAAAATATCTGACCAAACA
This sequence comes from Patescibacteria group bacterium, assembly GCA_036266555.1. GTDB lineage: Bacteria > Patescibacteriota > Doudnabacteria > UBA920 > UBA920 > UBA920. The sequence goes on along the minus strand of DATAMW010000008.1, from coordinate 6,390 downwards.
TAATATAACTGCCACAGTTTACGATATTACTAACGGCGAAAACTACTTAGACACAATTACAGACTGTTCTGTGCTTTTCCGCAGTCCGGGAATTTGGCGCAAACATCCGAAAATTTTAGCAGCTGAATCTGCTGGCACATTGATTACCAGTCAGACAAAATATTTTTTTGAAAACACTTCTGCGAAAATTATTGGAGTGACTGGAACAAAAGGCAAAGGCACGACTTGTTCTTTGATTTATGAAATTTTAAAAACCGCGGGACATGCGAATGTTTACTTAACCGGTAACATTGGCAAAGATCAGCCTTTGGAATTTTTAGATTCATTGCCAGAAGATGCAATCGTAGTTTATGAACTATCGAGTTTCCAACTGCAGGATTTAACTCAAAGCCCAAATATTGGTATTTGTTTAATGACTACTTCAGACCATTTGAATCATCACGAAGACTTAGAGGAATACCATGGCGCGAAGTCAGCTATTACTGCTTTTCAAAACGAGCAGGATAACGCGATTGCGAATGTTGATTACCCGGCCAGTGCGGCTATTGGTCAGTTGGGGCACGGGCAAAAATTTGCAATTTCCGCACAGCAACAGCCCGAGTTTGGGGTATTTATTTCTGGGGAGAACATTAATATTATAGATCGGGCTGGTGCGGCGTACAGTCTAGATTGTTCCCAGAGAAAATTGCGCGGGGTGCATAATTTAGAGAACATTGCTGCTGCGGCTATGGCAACAATTTTAACAAATGTTGATTTATCAATAATTGAGCAAACGATTAATAGCTTTGCTGGCTTAGAGCACAGACTGCAGTTTGTGGCAGATGTTAACGGAGTTGAATATTACAATGATTCTATTTCTACTGTTCCAGAAACCACGCTTGCGGCAGTAAATTCATTTGGGCAACCAATCCATTTAATTTTGGGTGGCTCAGACAAAGGTTTGGAGTATGAAGACTTGGTGAATAACTTAGCGCGGAGAGAAAACATTGCCAGCATCACTTTACTCGGAACAATTGGCGAAAACTTGCAGAAGTTATTTGAAAATACCAATACCACAATCCCGATTTTCGGACCATATACAGATTTTTCTGCTGCAATTGAAGAAATTAAAACGCGTGCGAAAGCAGGGGAGATTGTATTGCTCAGTCCAGGTGCAGCGTCTTTTGATATGTTTGAGAACTACGCAGAGCGCGGCCACAAATTCGTAGAGTTAATCGGAAAATAAATAAATGGCTAAAACAAAAAAACCAGTTGATTATTTATTCCTTAGCCTCCTCGGAGGCTTACTTGTCGTTGGACTAATAATGCTTTGGTCTGCATCCACGGTTGAGTCGCAGCAAAACTTTGGTAACACTAGCTATTATTTTACGCACCAATTATTTTACGGCATTGGTATTGGCTTACTAGCGATGTACATTTTATCAAGAATTGATTACCATGTTTGGAAAAAATTTATTCCCTTTGCAATCGCCGGAACATTAATTGCCTTAGCATTGGTGAAAGTACCGGGGTTAGGGTTTGGCGCAAATGGAGCTACGCGCTGGATTGACATTGGGCCGCTATTTTTCCAGCCTTCAGAAGCTGCAAAGCTAGCCTTGATTATGTACTTAGCCGGATGGATGAGCGAGCGCGATCATCATAAAGGATTTGCACATTCAGTGCTGCCGCCTGTGCTAATCATTGGTTTGTACTGTTTGTTAATCTTATGGCAGCCAGACTTAGGAACAATGATTTCCCTTGTCATGACCGCAGCAATAATGTTATTTGTAGGTGGAATTCGCTTGCGATATTTTGCTTGGCTTACAGCAGGAGGAGTGTCATTAATGTTAATTTTAATAAAACTTGAGCCTTACCGAGTGAAGCGCATTACTGCGTTCTTAAACAAATCTGTGGATCCGTTAGGGATTGGCTATCAAATTAACCAAGCCTTAATTGGCATTGGCAGCGGCGGCTGGTTTGGCTATGGCTATGGTCATTCCAGGCAAAAGTATTCGTACCTCCCAGAAGCGATTAATGACTCAATTTTCGCAGTAATGGCAGAGGAGCTTGGTTTTATCCGAGTGCTGTTAATTTTGCTCTTATTTGCCTGGTTTATTGTCCGAGGGATTCAAATTAGCTACAGAGCCCCAGACTTGTTTGGTAAAATGTTAGCAGTTGGTATTATTGGTAGCATTGCCGCTAGTGTGGTGGTTAATATTAGTGCCATTACTGGCTTACTGCCTTTAACCGGGATTCCGTTACCATTCTTTAGTTATGGCAGCAGTGCCATGATTATGACTTTGGCTGGATGCGGCATTGTGCTCAATATTTCCCGCCAGTCTAAATAGCAGTAACAGGGACAATGAAAAAACAGATCAAATTATATTTGCATCACGCTCAATATGAGCCAGTTACGTATGATAAGCGGACTGGCGTTTTTGGGTTTATCAAAAAATTTATCAGTTCTTTACTGAAACTTTTTATTGGTATTTGTTATGGGGTAGGAATCGGTATTGTTAGTTTGGTAATGCTTCCATGGCAGGTACTGCTCTTTGTCGCGTCTATCCCTAAAAAAGTCCCAGGTGTTCTAAAAAAAATTAAGACTCAGCAATTCCAAAAAACAGTGGCTGTGTTTGCGCTGTTAGCAGTCTTAGCTGCCAGTTCAATTCATGGTTTAAATTTAATTGCCGCGGGTCAAAATGTAAAAGGCCAAGTGTTAGGAGAAAGTGGTTCAGCTTTAAATTATTTAAAAGATGCGCAAGTCGCTTTAGAATCGCAAAATACTGCAGCAGCGCAAATCAGTTTAAGCAAAGCCTTAGAGCAATTTAAAAATAGTAAAGAAACGTTAAATTCCACCAGCATTGTTTTAAAAGGATTACTGGCTGTGGTTCCGCAAAAACAAGATGCAGACAGGTTGTTAGCAGCAGCTCAGGATATTACTGAAGCTGGTATTAAAGGCACCCAACTATTAGAACTAACAGGAAAAATGAAAATCAGTGCTGTGGGCTTAAGTGGTGACGTAGATAACAAAGCTATTTTGCTGCAAATCCAAACGCTATTAAATGACAGTGTTGAGTTAGGGAGTAGCGCGTCAGAAGCGATTGGCGAAGTATCAATTAGTAGCTTGCCGCAGAAATATCAAGCATCATTTTTAGCAGCCAAAGATGCTGCCAGTCTTTTCCAACAAAATGTTTCTACTTTAAAAGAAGTTTGTTCATTAGTGTTTGATTTACTATTAGGTTCAAAAAATATTTTATTAGTATTTCAGAATAATAATGAGTTGCGAGCCAGCGGCGGTTTTATGGGAACCATTGGCAATGCCAAACTGACCGATGGCAGCATTGCGTCTTTGCAGGTAAAAAGCGTTTACGATTGGGACGGCCAATTGCAGGAGAAAATTTTACCTCCACAACCAATGTACTCAGTCAATAATCAGTGGTACTTGAGAGATAGTAATTGGTTTGCGAGTTTTCCACAATCTGCTTCCAGAATTGGGGCACTCTATGAAAAAGAGGGTGGCGAAACTCCGGACTTAATTGTGACTATGACTCCAGATATAATTTTGGAAATGCTGAACCGCACTGGACCAATTGAATTGCCGCAATACGGCATGACTTTAACCAAAGATAATTTTGTAGAAAAAACCCAAGAGGCGACATCAATTACATATGACAAAACTCTGAATCAACCAAAACAATTTTTAGCAGATTTTTTTCCATTGCTCATGGAAAAATTAGGCAACTCGCAAAGTGGCGGGGGAGTAATGACCTTTTTAGAAATTTTCCAGCAAGGCTTGTATAAAAAAGATGTGTTGCTGTGCTCACGCAATGCAGACATAGAAAAGAAAATTTTAGCTTTCAACTGGGGTGGAGAATTACGTGATACAGACCGCGACTATTTAAGCATTGTCAATTCCAACTTAGGTGGGACTAAAACAGACCGTTCTCTAGAACGAACAACTCAACTGGTTTCCAACATTGAAGCAGATGGGAAAATTACTGACACTTTAACCTACACAATAAAGAATCCATTACCTAATATGCCTGGGCTGGGAAATAAAACTTTTATGCGTGTGTATGTTCCAAAAGGATCAAAATTAATTTCCAGCGACGGCTTTAATTCACAAATTCAATTGCCGAAATTAGACACTGGTGGTTATGTTTACGACGACCAAGTGCAAGAATGGCAAAAAGATCTTTCCCAAGATATTACTACTGGGACTTACTCTGGTACGGAAGCTGGCAAATCTTGGTTCGGAAATTGGATAGAAACAGCGGGAGGGGAAACAAAAACTGTTACAATTAAGTATGAGCTGCCGTTTAAGTTGAATAATATTGATCGGCATAGTTTACTAGTTCAAAAACAACCCGGCTCAATGACTGGATCATTTAATTACGAACTTAATTTTCCAGGTCGCACGAGCATGTGGAACTCAAATAACACTCAACTCGAAAATGCAAAACTAAAATATAGCCAAGATTTACTAGCAGATAGTTTTATTGGAATAGTCTTACGAAAATAAATTATTTATGATTAACAAACTCAAAAAACTCGAATCTACATTTCACATTGGCCAAGCCACTATTATTATTGCGTCCTTTACTTTGCTGTCGCGCGTCACTGGCTTTGCTCGTGATATTTTATTGGCTCGCACTTTAGGCTTGAGTGCAGATTCAGATATTTACTTTACCGCATTCCGCATTCCAGATTTAGTTTACAATTTGTTAATTCTCGGCACATTAAGCGTGGCTTTCATTCCAGTATTCAGCCAGTACTATTTAAAAGATAAACCGCGCGCGTTTGCTATTGCCAGCACGATCCTAAACATTTCTGCAATAGGCATGGCATTCATCTGTTTAATTATTTTCTTTTTAGCAACGCCGCTAACTAAACTTGTTGCCCCAGGATTTTCTCCTGAGCAAATTCACAGCACAGCTATGATCACCAGGATCATGATGCTGTCGCCAATCATTTTTACAATTTCCAATGTGTTTTCTAGCGTACTAATTAGTTTGAAAAAGTTTTTGATTGTAAACATTGCGCCACTGGTTTACAACTTGGGGATTATTATAGGGATTGTATTTTTGTACCCGCGCTTTGGATTAGTTGGTTTGGCTTACGGTGTAATTTTGGGCGCATTATTGCACGCTTCGATTCAGTTGCCCGAAGCGCTGCGCCACGGCTTTAAATGGAAACCAGTCATTAATTATATGGACCCTGGGGTAAGAAAAATTGGCGCGCTATTTTTGCCGCGCATTGTGGGTCTGGACAATTCGTATGTAAATTTAATTATTGTGTCCATTATTGGCTCAAGCCTGGCCACCGGTTCAATTACTGCTTTTAACTACGCCAATAACATTCAGGCTGTGGCTTTGGGGATTTTTGCACTGTCGAGTGCAGTAGCAATTTTCCCAGTGCTCTCTGAATATTTTGCCAAAGATGATACCAAAGGCTTTGTCAGCACTTTACAGCACACTATTATTCGCGTGTTGTATTTCATTATTCCTGTGACAATTATTACTTTACTGCTTCGTGCCCACATTGTGCGCTTACTACTTGGCTATGGCGCATGTGATTGGACATGTACAGTGACCACTTTCGACACTTTAGGAATTCTATCTTTGGGTTTAGTGGCGCAAAGTTTGATTCCATTGTTCGCACGTTCGTTTTACTCCAGGCAAAACACTAAAACCCCAGTAGCGATTAGTTTGATTGGAATGTTTCTGAATGGCATTTTATCGTATTTTCTTTCGGCTGGTTTGGGAGTAGTGGGGATTGCACTCGGATTTGTAATTGCCAGTACTGTGCAGTGCATTTTACTATTTGTATATTTGCATCGCGAATTGAATACTACAGACAAAGCTACGCAACGCGTTTTGAATATGTTCAACGCTACATTAGTTACGCAAACTTTAAAAATTTTATTGGCAAGCGTTTTGCTCGGTGGGGTAGTGTATGGCAGTTTATATTTGCTTGACCCAATCTTGGACACCCACACAGTTATTGGCATCTTCTTGCAAGCAGCAATTTCTACTACGCTAGGAGGCATTGCCTATATTGCCTTAACTCGCTACTTAGACGTGATGGAGTCCAAAGCCATTGCTAATGGGGTATTTAAGGTCTTGCGGTTTATAACTGGTCGCAAGGTTGACGATAAGCCCGTTTTATAGTATAGTGGGCTTAGTTTAAGGAGGTAGGTTATGAGAAAAGCGAAAACATTAATGATCTTAGGGCTTTTAGGGCTCATCGTATCATGCTACGTGATTCCGGTTGAGTTCACTCGCTTGATAATCGGTCTATTCATGACTAGTATACTTGCGTGCGCCGCTGGCAGAACCGCATACGAGTATCACGAAGGCATCAAGATAGTCAGACTTGTTTAGGTTTATACTGCATTAGCTAGTTGATACA
>DATAMW010000007.1:0-22132 GCA_036266555.1 Patescibacteria group bacterium | reverse complement strand
TGAAAAGGTTACTACTGGATAACCAGGTTCGCCAACCCATTTGGCCATGAATTTGCTAACTGGTTTGCCGGAAACTTTTTCAAACGCCTGCCATAGATGAATCGATTCAGTATTTTTGTAACTGTGTTTTTTTAAATAGTAAGACAGGCCATTGCGAAAATTTTCTGCACCAATGTAATGCAAAAGCATGCGCAACACACTGCCACCTTTTTCGTAACTAATCGCATCAAAAATTTCTGCAATTTGGTCAGGATGATGCACTTCAACTTCAATGGGGTGTGTGTTTACTAAACTGTCTAGTTGTAGTGCGCTCGCATGATCGCTCATAACAAACTTTGTCCAAATGTGCCATTCAGGGAAGATATTATCAATTGCAATAAAGCCCATGAAGGTAGCGAAACTTTCATTCAACCATAAATGCGTCCACCATTCCATAGTTACTAGGTTGCCAAACCATTGGTGAACAAGTTCGTGCGCAATTACGTATGCAACGTTTTGTTTGCTCGTAAAAGAACTATTTTGCTCGTCTATTAATAGCGCAGATTCGCGGAAAGTGACAGCGCCCCAGTTTTCCATTGCTGCTGCAGAAAAATCTGGAATAGCAATTAAGTCTAAGCCTGGCAATGGATACGGCACTTTAAAATAATCATTCAAAAATTCTAAAGTTCTTTTGGCCACATCGAGAGCAAATTTCGCTTGTTTCTTTTTCCCAGGAGTAGTAAAAACCCTGATGTTTACGCCTTTTTTACCGCGTGCTGCCTTAGTTTTAGTTTGGATATATTCAAAGTCCCCAATTATGTACGCCAATAGGTACGTAGACATTTTTGGAGTTGGTGTAAATTTTACTACTTTGTAACCGCTTAAATGTTTCAAACTCACTGGAGTAGCAGAGTGGCCAGCTACTTCGAGCGTGTTAGAAATTGCAGTTAAATGTTTTGGTACAACTAAGGAAACTTCGAATACAGCTTTGTGTGATGGCTCGTCAAAACATGGAAAAGCCCGGCGCGCATCTGTAGCTTCGAACTGCGTGGTGGCAATGCGCATTGTTTTGCCCTTGTATTCATACTGACTTCGGTAAAACCCACGAAGACTTTCCTGAATTAAACCACGGAAGTGTATGTGCAACCTCCCTTTCCCCTTCGGTAAAGTTTTGATAAATTTAAAAGTCGCTGTTTCGGCTTTTGTGTTGTACGAAGTTTTTAAAACATCAATTCTAGTTTTGCCACTCTGCCACCAAGCATCGGTAATTTCTAATTCTTTGCTATGCAAAGTAATCTCTTTTGCATTTTTCTCGAGCGCAAGTTCGATGACCTCATTCCCTGCAAAAGTAAAAGCCTCCATGTCAGGTTGGATTTGTAAAACATATTTCTTAGGCAGAACAAATTTTGAGAGACGAACTTTTGGTTTCAAGGTTTTAAATTTAATTTGATGTATACAGTTTAGACGAACCTGCTTTTAGTTGTGCGTCTACAATATCTTGTAGCGAGCGAGCAGTAAATTTTACTTCCTGGCCCCACTCGTTAATTTCTATTACAAGCGTTGAGTGATTGTCATTAGATTGCTCGGTGTATTGAACTTCTTTCCAGTCTAAACTATCTTGAATAGTTTTTAAATCAGGGACAAGCAACTCAATATGGTCAATTAAGTCGTGAGTGGTAGCGATTGCACCAGGACGCGGTTCCATAATTTCCAGCAAGGTCACTTGGCCAAAAGTCCCAGCGTCTAACGGTTCTTTTAATACTGCGCATGCTAGGTCACGGTCGTTAACTTTTTCAAAAGAAACCCGAGTTGCAAGAGGCGCGTACATCTTTAAATATTCTTCGTAGACTTCCCTATCCAACGCTTTAATTGCAACATGATCCACGGGCAAGTCTATAACTAACTCGGCCAAACCGTAGGAATAGAAGAACAGCTTCGCTTCTTCAGCAAAGGCCGGTAGTAATTGTTGTAAGCGCTCGGGGTTTATCATTTAAAGTAATTTAAATCCTAAAACTTTTACAATTGTGTTCTCATCAACTTTATCTCCGTAATAGAGTTTAAAGTGGTTTAACATATCTTCAAAGTTTTCATAGGTTTCATGACCCTCAAGTTTATCAGGCCAAAGCTGCTCAAGACTATGTTCTTCCACAGAGGTAATTTCAGCTTCAGCAAATTTTTCATTAGTATCCCAATTGATAAATTCAACTTTATCAGCAAATGCAAGATCTTTATCATCAAATAAACGCCAAGTCACAGTTTTCTCTCCACTGAGAATCATATCAGCCAGATGAGAACGAAATTTTAAAGTTTTCATTACTTTGCTAAATTATTTTGATGTTCAGAAGAATTGATCAAACCGCATCGCTTCCACTTTTTTCCGGACTCACACGGACATGCTTCATTTCGCCCAATTTTGTTAACATTTCTTGTAGCAGCAGTATCGTCATAAGATAGTATAATTCCCTGGCCCCCCAATACAAAACCATCAGTTGCAGGGAATTTTTTCTTTGGCATATTCGGGTTTAGCGTGCGTTGCACCTCATGGGCTATTTGTCTAATAGCTGCTAATTCTGCACCACTAACAGGGATAAACCCATCTTCGTTATTTCCAGCTATCCATCCTAGAGAATTATCTCTGCTCAATTTTGCATATTTTGCGTCTAAAGCTGGATCGACGTGCGAACCTCCATCCTGATTGGCAACAGATAAAATAATTTCTTTTCTATTATACTTATCTCCACCTTTATCCACGAATATTATTTCATTCCAATATGTATCAAAGTCTATATATCCTGTGTAGTCCCCGGGGATATCGTCTAAATATGGAACATATCCACTCTTTGACGACACCGACAACCCGATTAATCCAGAATAAGAGCCAATGCGGGATTGATTTTGACCAAGCGAACGCGTACTCACAGAGGTGCTAAAGAAATTGTTGGTTTTTAAATTCAACTGGCCCAACAAGGAGTGAGAGGAAGAAGTGTCATGAAGAAGCAGTCTTAAGATATGGGCCAATCTTTTAGCTTCGTCAACAAATCCCTTATCATATGCCTCTGCTGAGGCATTTAAAAATTCAAGTTGCTGGTGAAGATGATCATTTAATTCTTTTGGGCTCTGCTGAATCCTCATTATGTTTTTACTTAGCTAAATTCTTTTGATGTTCTGGGGAGTTAATCAGACCACAGCGTTTGTATTTTAATCCTGATCCGCAGTAGCATTTGTCATTACGTCCGATGTTTTGGGCACGAGGATCTGTGTCTGCATTTGGATCAATGCTTTGTACTGCAGCAGCTTGAGCAGGTTCACCGCCAAGCACGCTTGCAGCGGCATCACTGCCAGACAAAACAATATTTGCTGGACCGCCAGCTTGTGGCTGCGGAGCTTCGTGAGTGTGAACTTTTAGAATAGAGTAAATAACTTGATTATCAATTGCAGCTAATAAACGTTGGAATAACTCAAAGCCTTCGCGCTTGTATTCAACTAATGGATCACGTTGGCCATAACCACGCAAACGCACTGAATCACGCAAATGGTCCATAGTGTCCAAGTGCTCCATCCACAAAGTATCAATGGCTTGTAGCATCATGTAGCTCATGATTTGAGTGTACTGTTCTGCACCAATTTCCACTTCTTTTGCATCTAACGCCTTAGCAGCGCCTGCGTAAAGTTCATCAATTAATACAAACTCACGACTTGCTGCATTCTGCATAGCTTCTTCAATAGTCGCCCGCGCAGATTCTGCAACTGGATAAATAGTATTAACAGTTTCAAAAATTTCTTTTAGAGCCGCTGGTTCATTTTCGGCGTCCTTAAAATTGCTTTCAACAATGAATTCAATTTCATCGCGTAGCATTTCTAGGATTTGCGCTTTTACATCAACTTGTTCTGTATGTCCAAAAAGATACTGACGGCGACGCTTGTAAATTACGGTACGTTGATGATTCAACACATCATCATATTCCAAAACATTTTTACGAGTGTCGAAGTTTAAGCCTTCAATTTTCTTTTGTGCAGATTCAATAGAGCGAGAAACTAATTTCGCTTCCACAGGTTGATCTTCAGGAATACGCAAAGTTTCCATCATGCTTTGCATTCGCTCACCACCGAATAAACGCATTAGGTCATCGGCCATGGATACGTAAAATTGACTGCTACCTGGGTCACCTTGACGACCAGCACGACCACGAAGTTGGTTATCAATGCGGCGTGATTCATGGCGTTCTGTACCAATTACGGCTAAACCACCAGCTTCACGGACTTTTTCCGCCTCTTCTTTGCTCACTGGATTACCACCCAACAGGATGTCCACACCACGACCAGCAATGTTGGTAGCCAAAGTTACTGCGCCAAACTTACCCGCTTGAGCAATAATCTGTGCTTCACGTTCATGGTTTTTCGCATTCAAAAGTTCAAATGGAATACCTTCTTTTTTTAAATGCTCTGCAAGCAGTTCGTTTTTCGCAATGCTCACAGTACCAATCAAAACTGGTTGGCCACGCTTGTGACGTTCTTTCACATCTTTAGCAATGGCTTGGAATTTGCCAACTTCATTTTTGTAAATTAAGTCAGACAAGTCACCACGAACCATTGGGTTATTGGTTGGAATTTGGACTACTTCTAACTGATAGATTTTGAAAAACTCTTCTTCTTCAGTTTTAGCGGTACCAGTCATACCAGCTAAACGGCCGTACAAACGGAATAAGTTCTGGAATGTAATTGTTGCTAGAGTTTTGCTCTCTTGTTGGATCTTTACACCTTCTTTAGCTTCAATAGCTTGATGCAGACCTTCTGAGTAGCGACGACCGAACATTAAGCGACCAGTAAATTCATCTACAATGATGATTTCACCGTCGCGGGTGACGTAATCTCGGTCTTTTAAGTACAAAGTTTTCGCACGCAACGCTTGTTCAATATGATGCAAAGTGGTTACACCTTTGCCAGTATCATAGATATTTTCAATATTTAAAATCTTTTGGATTTTGTCTATGCCCTCGTCAGACAAAGTAGCTGCTTTGTGTTTCTCGTCTACGTTATAATCTTCATTCTCTTGCAAACGCAACACCATTTTTGAAAACTCTACGTATTTGTCAGTCGGGTCTGTATCAGGTTGAGAAATAATTAACGGAGTACGAGCTTCATCAATTAAAATACTGTCGACTTCATCGACAATTACGAAAAATAGTTCGCGCTGGCGAAGTTGATTTACCTGCTGCACCATGTTGTCGCGCAAATAGTCAAAACCATATTCGTTATTAGTACCGTAAGTAATGTCCGCAGCGTACGCTTCAGGACGAGACACTGGACGCATATGCTTAACGTCTAAAACAAGACCTTGAGTTTCGCCTTCTAAGCGATCGATTTCTTCTTGCTCAGGCTGGTATGTAGTGTCGTATTTAAATGATGCTTCGTGCTGAATGCTGGCAGTTGTTAAACCCAAGTGGTCGAACACTTTTCCCATTAAGCTGGCTTGCCAACGCGCCAAGTAATCGTTAACCGTTACTAAGTGTGCGCCGCGGCCCGCTAGTGCGTACAATGCGATCGGTAAAGTTGCTGTTAAAGTTTTACCTTCACCAGTTTTCATTTCCGCAATTTTTCCATCCGCTAAAGCAATACCGCCAGCAAGTTGCACATCATAATGGAATTGGCCTAGGGCACGCTTTGCAGCTTCGCGAGTCAATGCAAAAACCCGAGGACGAAGCTCGGCAAGTTTCTTAAAGACCTTATCTTGGTCAGTAATTTCTTTTAATTCAGTTTTATAGGTTTCGATTTCCGCTTTAATTGCGTCATCGGAGAGCGCTGCAATTTCATCAGCATAGCTATTGATTTTCGCAATTTCCGAACTGTACTTTGCTAGCGGATCGCCTTGAGCAGAGCGCAGGATTTTTGAAATAAATGACATGTAAATATATTGGGTTTAGAGTTAGAAAAACCCAGCAAATCCTGGGATTTCGATTAATTATAGCACTATTTAAGGTTAGAGACTATTGACAAAGTGCAAAATATGTTGTACAATATTGTCGATAAATTCTATTTCAAAAGAGGTGATAATATGACTCCAGAGTACTTCTGTAAAAAAAGCAGAACGTCAACTTCTGTTATGAAAGGTGACTTTGTATTTTTTGAAATACTGAAGGGTGGCCTGAACTACAGTTTCTCGCGACCGCATTCTAATTGCAAGCGCTGTCCCAGCTTGGTCCGTTTGCTTTTCGATCGCGGTGACGATAAGGAGTTCATCGGAACGAAAGCAAGCGGCCGGGACCTCAGTGCTCATATAACACAGGGAATTGCGAACGCAATCAATTGTAAGTGGAGAAGGGTCGATCCCCAGAAAGAGTTTTCCATGAACGACGCCACGAATTGTGTAGCTTACCAGTTCATATAAAAACGGTCTCTGCCCGGCTTCCCAAAGCGAACCCCTGGTTCGCTTTTATTTTTGCAAATAAATATTCCAGAAAAATCTTTTGTATGATTTTCCTTGAAAAAGAGTATAACTGTGTTTACGTTCTAGTTTGAGAATTTTAAAGTGTTTACCGTATAAATTTTCAATATCTTCTTTAGAAACTACTCGTTCCGTTAAATTTGTTCCAGGCATCACATACGTGTTTTTTTCTTTGCCTGGAAAATGTTCAAGCAGATACTCGGCGTTCTTGTCCCCGTCCTTACATAAAGTTTTAATAAACATATGGCCGCCAGGTTTTAGTACGCGCGCGGACTCAGAGATATATTTCGTTCGCTCTTTTTCGGACAAAGAGTTAGACGAAACCACATCTAAAATTAAATCAAAACTTTCATCTGGGAAATTAAATTTGTTGCCGAAGCTGCCTTCGATAAATTCTGCAAACAAACCGCGCTCCTCTGCGCGAGCCTCAGCAATTTTTACTGCAGTAGTCGATAGTTCAATTCCAACTACATCACTTCCCCGCTCTGCTAAAAATAAACTGTTTTTACCAGTGCCGCTGCCTAAGTCCAAAACACGCAGGCCGTCGAGGTCTACGTGTTCATTTTTCCTAAGCCACTTAATAAAGTGTTTAAAATCTAACTGTGGTTCATCAGAGTTAGTAATTAACTGAGGATTGCGATATTCTTTTTCCCAAACATCAAATTGAGCCATTAAGATTGATTCCGTTTAAACAAATTCCCCAACTTCCGACGCAAACTTAATCGTTTGTCTTTGGTTTTAGTCATCTGTTGCTTTACTTTGGGGATCACTAAGTCGATTGCCTCGTAAAAATCATTGCCATTGGCTTCGGCAAAGTAACCATGAGGAGCAATATGCACTTCCACTCGACTAAACAAGCCAGTTTTGTGGTGTGTATCTTCTTCAAATTCAACGTGAATTTTATCTTCTGGCTTTAGAAAGCCTTCTAAGGAGCTTAATTTTTGGTTAATAGTGTCACGAATCGCCTCTGTTAGCGTGGTATTAGTCGCTTTGATAGTAATATTCATAGCTTGCTCCTTTAGTTATTTAATTACTCTGTAACTACTCTAATTATACCATTAAGTCCTGTGCTAAGAGGTTAAAATTGCCCACAGCCATGACGATTACTACGTCGCCAGGCTTTAATTCTGCCTTAAGTAAGGCTAAAGCTTCGTCTTTGTCTGCAACAAGTCGAACATGATCATGATGCTTAGCAATTTCTTCGACCACTTGATCGCCTGTAATACTATTTTCAGTCTTCTTTTCTCTAGCCGGATAAATTTCCGCTAAAAGTACTTCGTCGGCGCTTCCGAAAGCGGTTGCGAGTTCCGGCAATGTTGCAGAGGTGCGGCTATAAGTGTGAGGTTCAAACACTGCCCAAATTTTTCTGCTTGGAAATTTAGTACGAGCAGCTTTTAAAGTTTCTAACACAGCAGTGGGATGGTGCGCGTAATCATCATAAACCGTTATACCATTGCTTTCGCCAATTAATTCAAAGCGACGCTTTACTCCGTAGTAGGAAGACAATCCGTCCTGCACTTGCTCCTGGGTGAATCCTAAAGTGCGCAGTAAAGCAATTACGCCAAGCGCATTGTAAACATTAATTTCTCCAAACAAATTAATTTGATAGTTTTCAACAATCGGCTCCGCTTTATTTGTTGTACCAGCAATAGTTTTTGTCCATGCTACGTCAAAAGCAGTACCAGCTTCATTGGCAACTAAGTTTGTTGCGCGGAAGTCAGCCGGATTGCTAAATGCAAAAGATACTTGGCCAATGTTTGTTTCATGCATTAACATTGCTAGGGAAATATCATCAGCATTGTAAACCGCAACACCGTCATGAGGTAGTGCAGCGATCAGCTGGCGGAATTCATCTTGCATTTCTTCTAGGGAAGAAAAAATATCTGGGTGATCAAACTCAAGATTTGTTAAAAGCAAAATATCCGCTTTGTACTGATGAAATTTTGGAATAGGATCGTCGTGCAAGGCTTTGTATTCATCACCTTCAAACACAAAGTAATGGCCTTCGCCAACATGGAAGTTAGTATCTTCGTGCTGAAGAACCGCACCAGTCATGTACGAACTGTCATCAATTTCCTGTAAAGTTTTTCCGAGCATGCCTGCCGTAGTCGATTTACCATGAGTTCCTGCCACAACTATGCGCAGTTTTTCCGCAGATAACGCAGCCAACAATTCGCTAAATGAATGTAGTTCCAAACCTTGCTCTATTAAATAGGCAACCTCAGCGTTGTCTTGGCCCTCACCAGATGAGGCAACGTACAGGTCAGCAGGGTTTTCTTCAATGTTTGCAGCAGAATAGCCAGCAGTATATTCAATGCCATTGGATTCCAAAACCTGCTTAGCAGGATCATACAACGCTTTGCTGTCGCTGCCACGCACCTCAAAACCCATTTGGCTGGCAATACCAGCAGCAGCAGACATTCCGACACCGCCAATACCAATAAAATAAATTGATTTAATATTTTCTAAATTCAACATAACTATTCGTTAACATTAATTTCCAATAGATTTTTCACTTGCGCAGTTTTCTGAGAGAGTTCAACTTCTTTATCTGCAAGCAGCTGCCAAAGTTCTGGCAGTTTTTGCAAAGCCACGCGCCGCCCGGCTTTGTAGTATTCCTGCGTGCTGCTAAAGTCAGTGAAGTGAAGGTACAAATAGCGCTTCCAGAATGAGGGCGGCGCAACATCAGGGGAAATAATTATATCGCAATCAAAGTTATTATCCGCTTGATGTTTTTTTTGCGCTTGAATTGCTAAGCCAATCGCTTTGTCTAACACACTAAATATTCCTGGGTAAGCGGATTTATCTTGTAAGTGGTCAACAGTCTGGTACGCGCCAATTGATGCATCGTAATTCAGTACTCCTTTAAAGTTTCGCCACAGTTGGTCCAGTTTACTTGGCCACAAAATTCGTTTAATAAGATCTAAGCTTTTCTTCAAAACAATTTGCCAAGTACTAAAAATATGCCGAGTGGCACGCATGTCTATACCAATAACAATATCCATGTTTGCAGCCCGCGCTACATTCCCCGGTACAATATTAACAATACCTCCGTCCAGCAACTGCTTGCTCCCCCATTCATACGGTTCAAATACGCCAGGTAAAGTACAGGATGCGCAAACTGCTTTGGCAATATCACCAACTTGAAGTACGACTTCAATATTTTCTGGGTTGTGTGCGGAGACGTCGGTAGTGACAAAACCTAAGCGCGGACTAACATCTTCAAATTTTAAATTTTTTGAGTACACGCGAAGAACAGATTCCACTTTTTGCAAAGTATACATACCACCGCGGCTCTTGCTACGCTCAATTAAATTAAAAATCAATTCTTTATCCATGGCCAAAGCCATTTCTTTTAAAGCTGGTAAAGTACCGCAGGCAAAACTGGCTGCTACCACTGCCCCGCCTGACATAGCGGCAATGTAATCAATTGGGAAACCATTCTCCTTCAACACTTCTAAAAACCCAATGTAAAACACGGAGCGCGATGAAGCTCCGCTAAAAGCGAATCCAACTGTGGGCTTTGATTGGTTTGGGTTATTCATGAATTAAGGTTTTGATTATTGCAAGCACTTTTTCTGTGGCATTCGCAGGCATAATTGTGCGAATGTTACCTTGAATTTCCTGCTGCAGTTCTTGATCAAACAACACTTTGCGCACAGCTTTGGCTAATGTATCTTCGGCAATATCACTTTGATCTAAAATAATAGCTGCGTTTCTATCATACAAATATTGCGCGTTAGTTTCCTGATGTGAATCTGGCATTGGCACAATAATACTAACTTTTCCTAAAGCCGACAAGGCAGTAATGGTCCCGATTCCAGCACGACCAATAACTACATCAGCTGCAGCATATGCTTTATCCATTTGATCGATAAATTCAAATTGATGATACCGATCGTGGCCATGCGCAATATCTACTGACGGACGAATTCGTTTACCCACACCAGTACTATGAATAACTTGAGCGGCTTTTAAAAGCTCAGGTAGATTGTGGGCCACAGCTTCGTTTAAACCGCGCGCGCCACTACCGCCGCCAAACACTAATACAGTTGGCCAATCATGTTCAAGTTTAAATACATTCAAAGCCGCATTTTTTTGTTCTGCTTTATGCAGCGCAGTTTTTAATTCAGTTGGATTACCAGTCCATTGGACTTTGTTATACTGCGAATAATTTTTTTCAAATCCTAAGCCTTGCGGAAAATCTTTTACAGATTTTTCAAAAGTAGTGGTAATCTTATTAGCAAATGGCGCACTAATTTTATTGGAAACAGTGGGAATAATATCCTGCTGATGAATTACTCGAGGAATACGCAACATCCATGCTGCGATAATTACTGGTACTTGAATGTAACCCCCAGCACCAACTACAACAATTGGTTTAAGAGTGGTTAATAAAATAAGTGATTGAATCAGACCATACAAAGTCACGAATGGTGCGAAAAAGTTTTTGATAGACCAGTAGCGGCGAATTTTTCCAGAAGTAACAGTTTTAAATTCAAATCCATATTTAGGAACTAAATGTGTGGATACTGATTGTTTTAAATCTAAGAAAATAGGGTTAATTGTCGGATCCTGTTCTGACCATAATTTCGCCACTGCTAAAAGCGGCATAACTGGACCACCAGTTTTACCACCAACAAATATTACATTGCGTTTAGTTTGTTTCGTCATATTGTTTTGCCTACTACTATATGATACACCTCTAAGGTCTGTTTTGCAGTCTCATCCCAATCAAAATATTGAACGCGGTTTACGCTCTTGTCTTGCATTTGCGCATGGAACTGTGTGTCCTGAGCCACTAACTTCATATGTTCGGCAATATCTTCTGTGTTTAAAGGGTCAAAATAGATAGCGCCATTATCATAAACCTCGTTAAAAACTGGCGTATTTGAGGCTAAAACTGGCAAACCATAACGCATGGCTTCTAAACCAGGCAAACCAAATCCTTCGTGCAAAGACGTGGTAATGAACGCATAGGCATTTTTATACAGCGCTGCTTGATCTTCATCTTCCACAAATCCAGTGAGCACCACTCTATTATTATGTTCAATTTCTAAAATCTGATCTTTCACTTCCGGATAGTGTTGATCAACTTTACCAGCAATAACTAAATCCATATCAAATTTATATTTTGTGAGGAATAAATCAAATGCTTTGGCTAACATGGGTATATTTTTTTTACGTTCCAAAGTACCCACAAACAAAAAATATGGTCGGCTTAATAAAAACTTTTCCTTAATTCGTTCTGTGCTAGTCGGGGTAATGTTATGTTCAGCAGGGGCTTCGTAAATAACAGAAATTTTTTCTGCTGGCACTTGCAAGTATTTTACAATTTCATCTTTCGCAGCCTCAGTGACAGTTAAAATGCGCTCAGCTCTGTCTACTGCTTTTTGAATTAAATATTGATACGCATAAAATTTCCAGATGCGCGATTTTTTGTGACCGCTAATTTTGTGATGCACCATATCGTGAATTGTCACCACATAAGGACGTTTGTACAAAACAGGTACATTAAAATTCGGAAAATGCACTAAGTCTAAATTATATTTATTTAAAATTCTCGGCAACTGCAATTGCTCAGCAAAAGAGTAATGGCGAATGCTAGTTGCTACTAACTGTGCTCCCAGTTTTTTTAATGCTGCTAAGTCTTTGGGATTATTGTTAAATTTATGATAAAAAACTATGAACTCGTCTTTTGAATCAGCATCTTGCTGCTGCTTTAACATATGTGAAAGCAGCTCGAAAGAGTATCGACCAATGCCGGCATTAATACTCCCACCCATTCTAAAATCAAATCCGATTCGCATTTTCTATTTAGTGAATTACTGATTTAACAATGCTTGCACATTTTTCCCATGTAAACTGCTTGCTTCGCTCTAACCCTTTAGTAATATAATGTTCGCGGAGCGGTTTGTCTAAGTGCAAACGCTTAATTCCTTCGGCAATTTCTGTGGAGTTATATGGATTAATTAGCAGCGCTGCATCTCCGGCAACTTCTGGTAAACTAGAAACATTCGAGGTTAATACTGGCGTGCCTACAGCCATCGCTTCTAACACTGGTAACCCAAAGCCTTCATACATGCTTGGGTAAGCAAATACACGCGCGAGCTTCATCAAGTACGGTTTATCAGCTTCTGGAACATAACCTAGCAAAATAATAGACCGGCGCTTTGGACTTTGCTCAATTTGCTTTAAAAGCGCTGAATACTTCCATCCTAATCGGCCAGCAATCACCAAAGCAATGGGTTCGTTCAACTGTTCCATGGCTTCCACCAGACGCGCTAGATTTTTACGAGGTTCAACTGTGCCAACAAATAATACAAAATCACCTGGCAAATTGTAATGATTGCGTACCTCACGCAATCTATCAACTTTTAAGTTGGCGTGAAAATTTTCATGATCCACACCCAACGGCGCTACTGTAATTTTATCTGGGGCAATATGCAACTTTTCCACTAACGACAGTTTAGTAAACTCAGAAACTGCAATTAATTTGTCTGCTCGTTTTATCAGTTTAGGAATATTGATAAACCAATGCCACGCGCGTGCTTTTAAATTATAGTATTGAGGAAGCAACTGTGGGGAAAGATCATGCACAGTTAATACCACTTTGGTATTTGGTCCAACAGCAAGCATGTTCCAATTGGGCATAAACAATACATTGCATTGACCAATTAATTTTTCCAGCTTTGGGTAGCCAAATAATTTTAAAGACAAGTTCAGCAAGCGGTTCGGAATGCGAGTTTGTTTATACTCCGCATTTACAAAATGAAAATACTCAAACTGTTTTTTTGTAAAACCGTTATAAAACAAATGGTAGATATTATCCGTGTCTGCAGCTAGAAGTTGCTCTAAAACATTTACTGCAAAACTTTCCACACCGCTAAATTCCGCAGTGTGTAGGCTACGTAAATCTACAGCAATATCTTTGTGCTTAGTAGAATCAAAATTTAATTGAGTAAAAACATCTGGCATTAATTTTTGATCATTAACTTATTTACTAATATTTCCAAATGTTTTTTAAACTCTTGCTTGCTAAATTTTTGCGCATGAGCTTGCAAGTTTTCTGGTTTGTATTTATTTTCATCCCAGTTTTGCAAAGCTGCTACCAAAGTGCTGGTGTCTACTGCTTCTAACAACTCCCCTGTTTGGCCAGGAATGACTGTTTCCAAAGAGCCGCCTTTAGCCAAAGCTAAGGTGGCAGTGTTACAGCTCGCTGCTTCTAAAGGCATCATGCCAAAGTCTTCTAACTGCGGATAGATAAACCCGCGCGCACCGCTATATTGGTATCGCAATGACTCATCGTCAACGCGACCTAAGAACACTACATTTGGGCCAGCAATAGTACGCAAATATTTTTCATAACGACCCGTGCCAATAACGTGCAATGGCCAACCGAGTTTATTAAAAGCTAAAATGACTTTGTCGTAATCTTTGTAAGGAGTTAGGCGGCCAGCAATTAAAAAGTAATCACCTTTGCTACGTGTAGCTGACCAAAAGTCTACATCAATAAATGGATGCAGAATTTCGCTATCTCGATTGTAATATTTTTTAATACGCGCTTGGACTTCTTTGCCACTCGCTAAGTAATGATCAACTTTTTGCGCTGCGTTGTAGTCCCATTTTTTTAGCCACCACAAATAGATTTTTGCAATTGGTCGCAATAACGGTGTTACCTCATGCAAAGCATACACATAATCTGTCCAGATGAATCGTGTTGGCGTGTGGCAATAATTAATGTGCGTCATGCCTTCGCTTTTGCGCAATCCTTTTAAGTAGGCTGAACTAGAGCTTAACAGCAAATCAGCTTTTTCCAATTTAAAGAACGGCAAAATAAACGGGATAAGTCCAAATAAATGCTGCATATTCCCGTACCAATTATAAATTTTCTGCAGTGGACTGGAAATTACTTTCCACCCTTTAATATGCGATTGCAATTTTTTATCAACCACTAAGGTGTACACTGGTGCGTCCGGATACAATTCCTTCATGCCTTCCAGTACGCGCTCGGCACCGCCGTATTGAGTATATGAATCGTGAGCTAAAATAACTTTCATAAAATACTAATAAATTTCCAGTTAATAACTGTCGTTGGGTTTACGGGTAAACAGCAACATGTAAAACGATTTGATAATAATTTTAATATCCCAAATTAAACTCCAGTTCTCAATGTAGTAAGTGTCTAACCGAATTTCTTCTTCAAATGGCAAGTTCGGACGAGTCAGTTGTGCAATTTGAGTTAATCCAAAAATTCCTGGTTTAATACTAAACACCCGGCCATAATGTTGCCGATATTTTTCTACTTGTTCAGGCATATGCGGGCGCGGACCAATCATACTCATGTTACCAATCAAAACATTCCAAAATTGTGGGATCTCATCGAGTTTGGTTTTACGTAAAAATTTTCCCACTGATGTAATGCGCGGATCATCTTTAATTTTCCAAAGCGGGCCACTGCGATCTTCATCTGTAACTTGTTCTAACAGCTCGTGCAAAACTTCTGCAGCTTTCTCATCACCATAGTTTTTGCCAGTACTTAAATGCGTAAACATGGAACGGAATTTGTAAAATTGAAATTCTTTTTTGTAACCACTGCGAACGTGTTTATAAATTCCAGGCCCTGGGCTGTTCAAGCGTACGGCAATGTAAATTACTAGCGATAATGGCGCGGTAATAATTAAACAAATTAAACTAGCGACTATGTCGAGTAAACGCTTAATAACTTTACCCCAGCCTTCCAGCGGCGTGTTTTTTAGCTTGATAATCGGAATGCCTTTAAAGTTATCCAGCTCAATGACGTTACGCTGTACTTCAAATAAGTTTGGCACAAAACTAAATTGTAAGCCGCGTTTGCGAGCAAACTGCAGCAGTGCCAAGTTTTGATCACTTGTGGCGTGCGGGTTAGATTGCATAATTTCATCAATCCCAGTGGTTTTTAAAATATCTTCTAGCTTTAAAATTGCGCTATCATCATTCGGCAATTCACCCACTACTTTGTAGCCATGCGACTTGTTAGACAAAAAGTTTTCAATTACTCCAGCTTCACTGCCACTGCCATCAATAACAATTAAGCGATGCAAACCGTAACCAAACCGGAATGCTGCTTCTTGGATTCTTTTTAAAACAATTCGGCCAAACAAAATGAAAACAATTCCTAAAGCCCATGCTGTTAAAATAATAAAGCGTGATGGAAAAATGGACTGATCAAAAAAGAACAGTACAATTGCAAACAACATACCGAGTGAAGTGCCCACAAAAATTCTGTTGAACTCATGAATGAATCTACGAGTCCCCCGCAATTTGTACAACCCAAGCAATGCAAAAACTAATAACAACAACGGAATCACTTTTGCTAACACTAAAATAAAATCATGCAATTGCAGATTGTAATGCACTGGTCCTAAATATTGCTCTGAGTGTAAGCGCAAATAAAAAGAAACTATGCCAGCGGTTGCTAGCATAAGAATATCAACAGGGATCGAAATTAAGTTAAATAGTAGTTCCGTGCGTTTCATGAAAAGCGGTTATGCGGTTATATACAGGCATTATAGCATTTTTGAGAGGATTTTCATAAAGGCCATTTTATGCTAAAATACTAGAGATTTATCAAAAATTTATGACAGAACCTACCTACAACACAGCAATTTTATTCGGTGGCAACGGCTTTATTGGCAGCAACTTTGCTGCTTATCTTTTAGATAACAACATTGCGAAAAAAGTAATCATTTCCGACTTTGGCACTATTACCCCAGACATGTGGCCAAAATCTTTGCAGAAAAAATTCGCTGCAGGTGAAGTTGATTATGCGAAAGTTGATGTGCGTCAGCCAGTTGCTCCGCAGTTGGCAGAAAAAAAATTACCCGCAGACATAGACTTGATTGTAAACTTAGCCGCTGTTCACAAGGAACCTGGCCACAAAGCTGAAGAATATTTTTTAACTAACATTCCTGGCGCAGAAAATATTTGTGCATGGGCAGAGCAAGTTAATTGCGATAATATTGTGTTTACGAGTTCTATTGCTACCTACGGCGGTGATGAAACTACCAAGGACGAAAATACTTTAACAATGCCACTCACTCCATACGGGGTTTCTAAATTAACTGCAGAAAAAATTCATGTAGCTTGGCAAAAAACTAAACCAGGTCGCAAATTGTTAATCGTTCGCCCAGGAGTTATTTTTGGAGCTGGTGAACGCGGCAATGTAACGCGTATGGTTAAAGCTGTGCTTGGTCATTACTTTTTCTTTAGCGGTAACAAAGCAGTCCGTAAAGCCGGTGGCTATGTAAAAGAGTTATGCCGCTCTATGGCCTTCATGATGAATTGGCAAAACGAACACAACCAAGGGATTACTTTATTCAACTTTACAATGGATCCAGCGCCAAGCGTTGGTGAATATGCGATAGCAATTTCCAAGGTTGCTGGAGTGAAGCGAGCTACACCAAATGTGCCATACCGACTGCTGCTCACTGGATCGTACTTGGTGCATTTTATCAATACTTTATTAGGACGAAAACAATCAATTAGCCCCACTACAGTGCGCAAAGTTTTAAAATACAACAACATTGCCCCAAAAATATTGCGCGACAATGGCTACGAATACGAATACACCCTAGAACAAGGTCTGGCTGATTGGTATAAAGAACGCCCGCAGGATTGGTAAAATCCGGCAGTACTATGCTAAAATAAAGCCAATTATGGAATTACATAAAGAAAAGTGGTTTAAAATACTTGGGATACTGCTAGCAATTTGCCTAGTCTACTATTTTATTATCTTGCCTCAACAAAAATTTGAATATCAGAAACAGCAGGATGCAGCGAAACAGCAACAGCAAAAGGACGAAGAGGATGCCATTGAGGCTGAAAATAAGAAGAACGAATCAAGTAGAAATCTATGTACTTCATTAGCTTATGACTCTTATTTAAGACTGGTTAAGCTGAATGCCATCAGTTTTAATGACTACGAAACTTGGACATGGGACTCTGTTAGTTCCAGACAATACGTAGAAGGTCAATATAAAGATGATAAGGATGAGTGTTATAAACAGTATCCAGTGGAGTAACTAGACATTGACAATATGGCCTAAATATGGTAAGATTTGGGGGTTCCAAGCAAATCGATTGATCGCCCAGATTCATTCGCAAGAGTGATGCGGGAGGAAAGTCCGAACACTTGCGTTGATGGCCTCTATAGAGCTATTAACACTAGTAGCGGGTAACACCCGTCGAGGGTAACCTTAGAGATGCGAACAGTGACGCTCGAGCAGAAATGCGGAAGCACCCTTCGGGGTGAATCGTTATGGAAACATAGCGGGTGAAACGGCTAAATTCTTACTTAAGTGCAATGTCAAATTAGGTAGACAGCAACGAGGTTGTTGGCAACAACAATCCCAGATAGATGATCATTTAGAAACAGAATTCGGCTTACGAGTTTGCTTGGGACAAAACAAAAACACACAATTTATTTTGCGTGTTTTTGTTTTCAGTTCGAAGCATAGATTTAAGGAGGAATGCATATGGCAGTTACTAGAGAAGTTGAGCCAATTTGCTTTGCAGATAATAGTCTCGACGGATTAATAGAACAATATAAGAGTTGGTTGTCCCAAATGATGGCCAAGGAAAAGAGAGATACTGAAAGACCACTCACAAAACGAATTAGGTTCTTTATACTATCTACAAGTCACGCATGTTACGAGGAGTACAAAGAAGGAAAGGTGAATTTCAGCCTCATCGTAACTTATTCCTGGGATTACCAATAACAACCATACAGGTAGCCTACTTCCCCAAACGGCGTTCGCGGATTTTATATCTTGTGAGCGCTTTTTTTATTTCCCCATTGTTAAAATCTGGCCACAAAGTTTTGGTAAAATACATTTCACTGTTCGCTGTCAGCCACATCATAAAGCCGGCAGACCAATGCGGTTCACCACCAGTGCGAATAACTAAATCTACATCTGGCAAATCTCCTGTCCATAATTCCTTGCGTAAACTTGATGCGGTAATCGTTTTACCAGACTTAGCTAGTGCGCTCGTAGCGGCTAACATTTCGCGCTGGCCATCGTAAGCAAATAGCAAAGTTAAAACCCCTTTAGAAAAGTTTTTGGTTTCGTTTTCTAATCGTTCAATTGATTCAATTAATTTTTTATCTTTAATTGATTCTACCCACTCCCCTACAACTTTAATTTTAACGTGATTCTTTTTTGCCAAATTCAGGATGTTGTCATTTTGAATTTCTGTGCGCAATAAATTTATCAAAAATTTAACTTCTAACCGGCTGCGTTTGTTTAAGTTGTCATAACTGGCAGCCCAAAAAGTTAAATTCTCAAGACCCATATTAAAAAGTTCTTGGGAAGCAGCCCAAAAAGTTTTCACTCCTTGTTCATGACCTTCCCACGGATTTAAACGCTGGGCTTTGGCCCAGCGTCGGTTTCCATCAGGAATAATTGCAATGTGTTTTGGAAAACTCAAGTTTTTATAAATTAATTATTGCCCTAACTGATACACATCAGCTGGTTTGATTTGTTCCAACTGCTTCGTACTCACGCCTGCGCCAGACAAGGCGGATTTAAATAGAATCACAGTAATTGCAGACGAAACGATTGTTAAAATCAAACAAGCCATGGCGGCGTTTTTTCCATCTGACTTACCGCTGAAATAGAACCAAAATACAAAAATTAAACCAAATGGCGGCGCCCCAATGGAAATTAAATACGCCCAGCGTTTCGTTTTCGTGCTAATGCGATTCTGATCTTCCTGCTCCAGTGCATTTATTAGCAAAGCAGTGGTATCAATTTTATCATCTTTAGCCAGTGAAGCATATTCATTCACTAGCTCTTCAAGTTTTTGTTCTGACATAGGAGTTAAAAAAATAGAATACCCGTAAAGGTATTCTATCATTTATTCTAAAGTTTTGATAAATCGCGTCCGCAAACCCTAATTAAATAGCCATTTTCGCTTACGAAAAGCCATATAGCCGAGAGTTAATAGGCCAGCGAACCCAAATGGCGCCCAAGGGTTTACCCCAGTCGTAGGGGCCACAAAATGCGTAGGCGTAGCAGCCGCAGTGTTTGCATAAGCAACCGGGCGATTAGTGCTATCTACGGAATTAGAGGTTGTAGAATAACCACTCGAGTTGTAGTTTGTATCCGAGCTTTGCACGCCTGTCCAATCACCAAAAGGATTCGAAGTTTGATCAGAATTACTCACTCCAGTCCAAACACCGAACGGGTCCGAGCCATTAGAAGTGTTTTGGTTATTGGAAGCGTTGGTAGTTGCCCAATCACCGAATGGGTTATTAGTTGAGTCACTATTATTCACCCCAGTCCAAGTTCCGAACGGGTCATTAGAAGTAGTTGTTGTGGTTGAAGTCATACCACCAGAGTTAGCATTATTCACACCGGTCCAATCACCAAAAGGATTGTTCTGAGCATAAGTATCAGCGGAATTGTTAACGCCGGTCCAATCACCAAAAGCACCAGAAGAAGCAGCTGAATTTGAATTAGAGTTATTCACACCGGTCCATCCTGCAAATGGGTTATTTGCAGATGAAGTGCTAGACGCATTATTTACACCAGACCAACCAGCGAACGGATTATTCGCAGTAGTCGTGGATGAATTGTTAACGCCGGTCCAATCACCAAACGGATTGCTAGAAGTAGTTGGAGCAGATGAATAAGTAACAGAGGTTGCGTTGTTTACACCAGTCCAATCACCAAATGGATTTCCATAAGTGGTCGGCGTGTAAGATCCGGTATTGCCATAGTTGCTGCCATTATTATATCCACCAGTACCACTATTTGCATTTTCATATTGTGACAGACAATTAGCAGTATCATTGTAACTGCCGTAATAGTAGTTAGTATTTTGATTCTCCATACTGATAGAAGCGCCATCGGAAGCAGAGCCAACACCGCCAGCGTAAGCTGATGCAGTTAGAGCATAACCAGATGCACTACAAACATTCATGCGATACGAAATTGTTACACTAGACTTTGTTGGAATCGTAATTTGTAAACCACCAGAAGTTAATCCGCCAGCAGAAGGAGCGCCATTTACTGTTAAAGAATTTTTTACATAGACAACACTGCCGCCCAATTCATCACGAACAACTGTTTGAGCAGCATACTTTGAGGAGTTATTTTTTACTGTAATTTGGACTTCAACTAATTCACCAGAGCGAATTGTAGTGTTCTTATGAAAATCTTGATCACGATCTACACGGCGCACGCGCTTTGCCACTTCTAAATCACCCTGATGCTGCGCTGCAGTTGGATCATAAGTCGAGGTGCCGTATCCTGAGCCATTTCCTAAGCCAAAGGTATTAAGTAAACCATCAAAAAAACCAGCATTAGCAGGACTAGGATGCACAAAAACACCCATAGTTATAAGGGTTATTGCCAGAACACTAATTTTGCGAAGTAATTTTGGGCTCATTGATATATGTTATTGATTTAACATAATAGCATTTTTATGGCTTTTTGTCAAGGTGTCAGCACTCATCAGCATTAAGAAAACTAAAGAATATAAAAAGCCGTCTTAAGCAATAGGACGGCTTTTTAAATAAACAATTAGATTAAGCTGTGCGACCGCCGCGGATTGCCTTTACAATAAAGGTTAAGACAACTGCACCAAGAATGGCCACAAGCAAGCTGTACAAGTTGAAGCCAGAGACTCCACCTTGGCCAAGCAGGTTCATTAGAAAACCACCAATTAATGCGCCAACGATTCCGACCACAATGTTTCCAATTGCTCCCTGCTGAGCATCAGTCTTCATAATTAATGAAGCGATCCATCCGGCTAAAGCGCCGAATACTATCCATAGAATGATTCCCATATATTTATTGTTAATTGTTAATAAATTAAATTAAGTTTATTGGCCACTACCAGATCCGCCGCCGTTAACATCAACGTTAACTTTATCCGGAATATTCACAGTAGTGCCTTTGCTGCCTGAATTGTGAATTGCTGGCAACGCATAAACAAAGAATATAATTACTACTAGGACCAGAACAATGCCTCCAATTATCATTCCCATTCCGCTGCTGGTGTTGTCACCGCCGCTAGGGTTATTAATTACTGTAGCCATAGCTATCCTTTCTATTTAATTATTGATCTTGTTGATCTAATTTAACTGCTGCTTCTGGTGTAGACACTGTTTTACTCATGACAAACAATTTGATAATTGCTAATGCCACCAAGAAGTAAACTAGCATCGCAAGAAGAGTTGTCCACTCCAACACACTGCCTTCCACTTTTTGAATTTTAAATACATTCAGAAAGGGTGATGCAAACGGTGCTGTGATGGAGTAAATAAAGCTAGTGAATCCAGCTGCAGCATTTGCTCCCAGCAGTTTCAGAATAAATCTGAACGCCAGTAAAGCTTCAATGACACCGATTATGTACCAGACGATTTGCGTGCCACGGTACAAAGGCTTTGTTGTCGAAGACGTATATGATTCCATAATGCTCCTTTTTTATTTAATTGATTTTACGATTATTTGTTAGCTTTAGCCGCAACTACCGGAGCAACTTTTGCAACTCGCGGAATCTTTAGTTTAAAGATTGCTGCTTTAGCAATCGCTAACAATTCCTTTAGATGATCAACTTTAGCAATAAAGAAGTTACGATTATCATCTTCTTTACGATCCCCTGTTTTAGCAATTTTAATTTTCTTTTCAAATGCTGCGAGTTCTTTGTCAAATTCAAAAAACC
>DATAMW010000006.1:0-12874 GCA_036266555.1 Patescibacteria group bacterium | reverse complement strand
ACGCTGATTAATTTCCGGCATAATAATACCTTCACGGTTCAGCTTTTCAATAGAGAGCACTGTGTCTGGTCGCTTAACAGAATACATTTTTTCTACATCTGCTTTGGAAAGTTTTTCAATTTCCATATCCGGATTAATAATCTCCTTCAACATAGTGGCAATTTTGTAAGGAGAACTTAAGCCTGGATTGGTAACATTGTATAAACCAGTTTTATGTTGCTGAATGAGTTCACCAGTAACAGTAACTAAATCTTCTACCACAGTCATGGAATTTGGAATATCGTGGAACTTAGAATAGTTAACCATTTTTGCCAAGACGTTACGCGCATGCGGCACTGCAGACAGCAACATGTTTGGACGCACAATTAATACTTGCAAACCTTGAGCTGCCATGCGCAATAACACTTCATCAGCCTTGGCTTTGCTGTAAGAATAATAATTTAATGGGTTTGGTTGATCTTCTTCTTTGCGTTCATCAGCAGTACTGTGAGAATGATGTACGTATCCACTAGAAACATGCACCATGTACACACCGCCTTCTTGGCAAGCTTTAGCAATATTTTCTGCACCAGTAATATTTACTGCAGCAGTTTCATCTTGATTTGTTTCTGACCAGTCTACATTAGTAATTCCAGTACAATTGATAACTAAAGTTGGTTGCGCATTAGCAACAGCAGCGCGGACTTGTTCTAAATTAGTTACATCCACTTCTGGCAGTGAGGCCACAATTACTTCTGAGCCCTCGGCCGCAAAATAATTTTGGAAGTGCATGCTCAATTGTCCGTTACCAAAAATTAATACTTTATTTTTTGGTTTTGCTGATTGAATATTTAAATTGGAGTTTTCCAAAAATGTTGGCTTTGCCATAGATGGCTGCGCGCTGGTTGGCTGCGCGGTTCCAGCGGTTTCTTCTGCATGACCAACACTGCCCCAAGAAAAACTTTGTTTAACCAATGGGCGCCACCAGCCTTCATTTTCTTTGTACCAAGCCACGGTTTGTTCTAGCCATTGGTCAAAGCTAAACAACGGCTCCCATTTTAATTCACGATTAATCTTCGTCCAATCAAGTTTGTAAGCACTGTCGTTGTTAGGACGGTCTGGCACAAATTCAATGCGATCCTCACCGACACCCATAATTTTACAAATGCGTTGTGCTACTTCTAAAGTAGAAAGTTGCGCGCGACCAGCCACTAAGTACACATCACCTAATTTACCGCGACGAAGCACTTGCTCAATAGCGCGACAATGATCTTCTACATACAACCAATCACGAATATGATCACCCTTACCGTGCAAGCGAATATTCTTGCCATCGATTAAGCGAGTAATACATAGAGGGATAAATTTTTCTGGAAACTGATAAGCCCCAAAGTTGTTGGAAGTGTTTGTAATTGTTGCGGGGAAATCGTAAGTCTTATGATATGCGCGCACAATCATGTCAGAGCCAGCCTTACTAGCAGAGTAAGGATTGTTTGGTGCGTACTTGGTATCTTCTGTAAACAATTCATCACCATGAACAGTAACAGTGCCGTAAACTTCATCTGTGGACACGTGATGAAAACGCCAGACACCAGCATTCTTGGCTTCTTCCAAAAGTACTTGCGTACCGATTACATTAGTGTGAACAAAACTTCCTGGTTCAACAATGCTGCGGTCTACGTGAGAGTTGGCAGCAAAGTGGGCAACTAAGTCTACGCCGCGCATTGCTTCGCGTACAGCGACTGGATCTGTAATGTCGCCATGAACAAATTTATAGCGATCCTTAGTGTCAGGATTTACGGTTAAGTCAGCTAAGTTTTCTAAGTTGCCAGCGTAAGTAAGCGCATCAAAATTAACAACTGTGTCATGTGGATGATTCTTCAACCAATATCGCACAAAGTTGCTTCCAATAAATCCAGCGCCTCCAGTAACTAAAACTTTCATAAAACTTTGGTTTCTTTATAATTCGTTAAGGTTTTTGCTTGTTACTCTACATTTCATTGTATCAAAATTGGGGTTTTTGTCAAAGCTATATTCTGGCAATTTTGCGCATAAATAAAGCAAAAATTTCCTAAAACTGCTCAAGAATCAGTATAATAAAAAAGAGGAACCGAAGTTCCTCGTGTCTGTTCTATGAAAAAGATTCATAGTCTTTACATAACGATGTGCGGATATTTATTGGCATCCGGTATTGGCGGAAAAACATCTGCTACAAGCGTAGCGATGCCGGCGCGGGCAATTCCATCCACAGTTTCATTTATGGCCCGTTGCCATGGCAGGAATACAACCGACTGCTGATTCTTGATAGTCTCCGGGTCGATTTTGCCAGCCTGCAAAGCGTAGGTTTCCGAGCCCTTCGAGACCAACCATGCGGATGGAATTTCAAGAAAAAAAGGATGGATCCCTTCATCTTCATTGGCATCCCCAATGAAATAGTTACGATTCGATATGAATGGTGGAGCATGAGACGGAATTGCTTTAGCAGTATCCATGTCGCATTCCTCCATTGCTTCGCGAGCCTGAGCAGCTTCGTTAGTTTCGCCCGGATCTTTAAATCCGCCGATTGCACATAGCCGCTCGCCGCCCAAGTTGTCGCGCATTTCTTTACGCAAACCAATGAGCAGCTGACCGTTTCCGTCGAACGAATACGGAATGGTAATTGGACCGCCGCCGCCTTCTTCTTGCCAACGCCAGCCAATGTGTCCATCCGACCATTTGCCGAAATACAGAGTTCCGTATTCGGAAGTGGCTTCGAAATACTCGACCTTATCATTTGCAGTGATTAGAGACGTTATTTTCCATTTTTCTGACTGCTCACTACCCACGGACAACGGCCTAACTTGAAGTCCTAAAAGTCCAAGTTGAGAACGCCTTTCATCACCTAAAAGCTGCAAGTCTTGTTTCGTTGCATCTAATACTGCTTCTGTCATAACATTTCCTCCTCAAGTAACCAAATTTCAAAGTGATCATAACAGCTCACATAAAGCCAAAAGACTTAACATGACTTCGCATTATACTTTCAAAGCAGGCTTTTGTCAACGGTTGCCACTACCACAGGACTTTGTTACTATAAAAGCGTTATTAACGAATCA
Source organism: Patescibacteria group bacterium (assembly GCA_036266555.1). Classification (GTDB taxonomy): domain Bacteria; phylum Patescibacteriota; class Doudnabacteria; order UBA920; family UBA920; genus UBA920. The sequence goes on along the minus strand of DATAMW010000006.1, from coordinate 9,803 downwards.
ATATGGAATTAGTATTTAAACAACACGAAATCAAACACGTTAAAGGCCGCGACAGTATGTATGAACTGTTCGAAATTGACCAAGCGACCTACGTGGACTTTGAAATCAAACGCATCTACTATTTAACAGATCTAAAAGGTAACACCGGGCAACACTGCCACTACATTGAAAAGGAATTATTTGTCATGGCCACTGGCAGCTGTATTGCGATTATCGATCGCGGTTATGGCCTAGAAGAAATTCCTATGAAGCAAGGTGATGGAATCTACGTTGGCAATTACGTTTGGCATGGTTTTAAAAATTACTCTCCAGATTCAGTGATGCTTGCTGTTTCTTCTACCAAGCACAATCCAGACCGCAGCGACTACTTAGAAGACTATGAAGAATATAAAGAAAAGATAAAAGAGCTGGGCATTACCCCAGCTCAAAAATAACCCTCTAAAATTTAGTTAAAAAAATTAGGATGTTCTGAACTTCAGAACATCCTTTTTGTTTGCTTGTGCAAACTGTTTGAACTTACTCGATTTTTACTTCTCCTAAATAACGAGCCAAAGCATCTTTCCAATGAGGCATTGACGGCCCGTCAGTATTGAGCAAGATCCCATGCTTCGGCCGTGAGGCAACTTCCCCAAGACTCTCGGCGGTGACAGCTCTTAGGGGTGTGCTAATCCCTAACTGTTTATATACTTCTTCCGCCAGAACATATCGACTCACTGCTCCACCTTCATTCACCAAATGATAAGTGCTGAAGCACCACCCTTCATCGCTTCCGAGGAGATCCATGGTCGCATCGACAAGATCAGCCGTATATGTCGGGTTGCCAAATTGGTCATTTGGTGCGACGACCTCGTTTTGATTCGCGGCGCGTAAGATCATTTGATCGATGAAATTTTTCTTGCTTGTTTGTCCGATACCGGGACGGCCGAATAACCCGAACGTCCTGATATTGTATACTCGCGAACAAGCGGTGAAAGCCTCGTATTCCCCCCAAAGCTTGGACCTTCCGTACTCGTTTATGGGGTGCGGCGCATCCGATTCCGTATAACCTAATTCATCAGTACCGTCAAAAACATAATTAGTACTGAAGTTAACAAATGTTGCGCCGATCTTTTCCGCGGCTTGCGCCAAATTACGAACGCCGTCACGGTTAACATCCAACGCCGGCGCTGGATCGTTTTCTGCCAAATCAACCTGATTGTACGCAACGCAGTTAATTATCACGTCGAATAGTCCCTCCGCTATGAACCTGTCAACCGCCTCTTGGTTTGTAATATCCAAGTCCGAGCGGCCAGTGAAGGTGGAATCATAAAGCTCGTTGTCCGTAAGGGCTCGTACAAATTCGCTGCCCAAAGTTCCATCTTTGCCAACGACTAACATTTTTCTTGTCATAGTCATAAATCCTCCAATTTACTGTATATTTTGAAATCGCCTATATTATTAGGACTTGTTAAAGTAACATACAATTTGATGCGGGTCAATGCATAAAAAAAAACCGCTCCATCCATGGAGCGGTTTTATCAAAACTTTATCTTTAAAGTTAGATCTTAGTGATTTCGATTTCAGTGTAAGCTTGGCGGTGGCCGATTTTCTTACGGTACTTAGATTTCGGCTTGTACTTCAATACTTCAATCTTCTTGCCGCGGCCTTGCTTAATGATAGTGCCTTCTACAGCAGCACCTTTAACCAATGGCTTGCCCAAGTTGTATTCTGAATCGGAAATTGTCGCTAGGACTTGATCAAAAGTGATCTTATCGCCAGCTTCGCCTTCGAGCTTTTCTACTTGAATTTTCTCACCTTTGGCAACCAAATACTGCTTTCCGCCGGTGGCAATAACTGCAAATGACATATAAATACGTTCTTTAAATTAAATTAATCTCTTATTAGTACCTTGATATTCTACCTAACCTTGAGGATTTTGTCAATAAAAAAGGCCGAGCTGGGAGTTGCTCGGACCTATACTACTTTTTACTGGGATATATGCCCAGACCGGCATTATTCAGTATGACGACTATATCCAGCAGCTTCTCCGCTCGATCCTTGAAGCAAGCTAGTTTTTGCTGAGCGTCTGGGTTAGCCGCAAACTGAGGCTTGAGCTTCAACTTAGCTTGGAAACTACGCACGTTGTGAAGTGCGGTGTGATAGTGATGTTCTGCGCATTCCAACAAAGAAGTTTGATACCTCGTCTGCGAAACCATATGTTGCAAAGAGTCTTTGCTTGGGAGATCAATAAAAATCTGTCTAACCTCTTCGTTTCTCGCTTTTCCGATCAATCTCTTAAGTGATTGCCGGATCCGTTTTTCTTCAGTCGGGTCGATTAATTGGCCTGACGCTGTAAGACCTGTGCCTGGTGTCATGTTTTCTAAGTATCCTCCGAAAAATTAGTTGCGTTCAAAACGCGACCAGATTACTTTAACATAAAAGCACGCGTAAGTCAATTGCACGTGCTTTTAAAAAATATTTTAGCCTAGCTTAGTCTTAGTTTAAATAGAGCGTTGTTTTCTAAATTGACGCAGCACAAAAGAAATTATCACCACCATTAATCCAAAGAGAATCCCCAACGCCACTAGCTTCCCCATGCTTTGCAAAAATACTGCGGTGAATCCAAACACTGCAGACAACGCGTACAAAATTAAGGCAGTTTGTTTTTGTGAAAATCCTAAATCTAAAAGTTTAAAATGAATGTGCAATCGGTCGCCGCGAAAAGGACTTTGCCCAGACCACAAGCGCTGGGCAATCACCCAAGCTACATCGAGAATCGGAATACCCATTACTAACAAAGCTGTTGCAATTTTCCCGCCCAAAATTACTGACAGCGTTCCTAATACAAAGCCAACAAACGTGCTGCCACCTTCACCAAAAAAAATCGAAGCTGGATGAAACGCGTAAATTAAATATCCAGCCAGTGCGCCAGACAAAATTATGGCAAAGCTGGCGGTAATCGGCTGACTGACAGTGTCACCCAAAGACAACGCAAACAAAGTTAGCCCAGCGATTAAACCAATGCCTGCAACAAGGCCGTCGAGGCCATCTAAAAATTTTGTAGTGAACATCATGCCGTTTAACCAAATGAAAATAAAAATTGCGGACGCAGGTATGCCCAACACCTTAAATGCCAAACTAACAGTGCCGCCAAATGGATTACTCAAAAATGTTATACCTACACCAATGCCAGCCAACACTACTATTAATGCAGCGGCTGCAGGAAAAATCCATAACAAGTATGGAGGAAGTTCGTATTTATCATCTAAAAAACCGCCGAACATTAGCACCGCTCCTCCTGCTAACAAGGCAAACACAAATTTCAACGGCACAATTTGTGGATCAAAACTAGCACTCACGCCAACGTACAGAAGCAGCGCAACAGCAAACGCTAAGAACACACCCAGCCCCCCAAGCTTAGCCACAGTTTTCGAATGCAAATTGCGCGGCGGTCGTGGCACATCTACTGCACCAACCCGAAACGCAAACTTTCGCACTAGCGGAGTCAATGCCGCAGCCAAAGCAGCCGCAACTAGCGCATAGAAAACATAGATCATGCATTCCCTTTCGGCGCAGGCGGCTGCGCAACAGGTGCATGCATTTCTTTCATGCCCATCGCAGTAACCGCGCCTTTGCGCGACTTTGGTGTAACGAAAAATTCTAAGTACCAACCAAACATCAAGCGAGTTTGTGAATCAATTGCAGGCAGACTACCAAAGACCAACGAAGTTACTGGCACCAAGAACCACTGCAAATACATCATGACACTGCGCCAGACACTGTACTTCTTTGGTCGTGGCGGCAATAGAATCAAGTTAATATACACACTAAAAATTAAGAAGCCTAACGCAATGGTCATTAAAGTACTGGTGATGTGCGGCAAATTGTAGGCCACCACTGTTTCGCTGAATTCTGCCCCGCCAACAACTAGCGGCAAACGCCCTAATACTGTAATTAATAAACTAGCTGCAGCCCAGTTAAAATCTCCTTCTACATATTGATACAACTTGTACATACGATCCCAAAATGGGGCTTTGCTTTTTAACAATGCTGGCACTAAGTGCGGATAGTATTCCACATTGTAAGCCCAACGCTTTTTTTGTTTGTACTGATTTTTTAAAGTTTGCCAAAACGTATCTGCCAAACAAGTGTCGAGTGACACAGGAATAAACAACGGTACTACTTCGTAATCCCCTTCATAGTGCAAATAACATTGCCAAAAAATAAATCCATCTTCATTGATAATATCTTTTTTCCAAAATCCCACTTCACGCAACGCTTTCAACGTCATGGTATGCGATGCAAAGGTGCGCAAGCGGTCGGGACGAGAACTTTCTGTAAATTGCCAAAATGAGTTGGAAACAGAAACCACACGAATGAACGCCGGACTATCCCAAATATTGTTGTTGTACACAGCAATTGGCTGATAGCTGCGACGATACGGCTTGTCGCTAGTCAAAAACGAATACATTACGCGTGCAAAATACTGCGGATGCACAATCGTGTCACTGTCTAAGTTAGAAATTAATACTAACTCTTCGGGAATGCCCAGCTCTTCAAGTTTTGATAAAATCGAGGCTACAGCAAAGCTAGCATTGGCACTTTTGCCTTTAATTTCGCCAGGTAATCCATCGGGGTGCACTGTGACAAACATTTTGAAAAACTTGCTGGCAAATTTATCCACCATCACTTTAGCCACAGCTTGCGCTTGTTCACCAGCGCGTTCCTCCGAAGCCAGCAGTAAAATTAATTTATCATGCGGGTACTGAACATTAGTCAACGCACTAATAGACGAAGTTAATACTTCCTCTGACTCATCAACAAATGGAATTACAATCACATGATAAAAATCTGTGTACGGTTTATTTAAAACGCCATTGTCCGGCAAATCCTCAATGCGCTTTTTTTCAGTCAAGTAAAATCTTCGCTCAATATTATTTTGAGAATGGGCAGCTGCGTGCTCAAAATGATTAAACAGCTTGGAACGATCGTGCATCATCTCTACTAATAGCAGCCAATCCATTTTCACATAGGCACGGAACCGACGGTAACTAGAAATTAAGTGCAATGATGTGTTCAAAGCCTTTAGCAGCCAGTACAAATCAAAACAAATGATGAATACTGCGGCCCAAACTGGTTTAATAAAAGACAGGGCTATGGCACCCAAAAAAACCGACCAAATTGATAAGCCCGGTAGAATTTCCCAAAATCGTTCAGTTTTTGTACGTTTGCGGAACATAATTTCTATTTATCAAAAGTTTATCTTGCAATTAACTCACGCGGAACAGAAACAGCACAGCGATTAATAAAAACATGTTTACTAGTGCCGAAACCAAAGCAGCCAAGAATGGCAGTAAAGTACGATCAAACTTTTGCAATCGAGTTAAAGAGTAGTTTACCCCGCCGATTAACAAACCAGTCACAGGGATTTTTAGCAGCTCATACTTATTGCCAATTTCATTCACACCAACAATCACATTGTATCGCAAGGCTACTGACACTGGTGCCCCGCGCATTTTGAAATACACTGCTACAAGTGTTATAATAAAAAGGACAATTGCAATGCCCCAAGTGCGTTTAGTTAAACTTTCGTATTGCATAAGTAATAAGCGGTTCTTACCAATTATAACAAAAATGACACCAAAACAAAAATGGCTTTTAGCTGGCATAATCCTGTTGGCAATTGGTTTTCGATTCTATCAGATTAAGACCATGCCAGGTGGATTGTTCCCTGATGAAGCCGCAAATGGCTTAGACATCAATTTAATGGAACAAGGTCATTTGCAGCCGTTTTACGAACGGGGCAATGGCCGCGAAGCATTGTTCTTTTACATGGAATGGGCCAGTGTTGCCGCATTTGGCAAAGGGCCGTGGCAACATCATATTGTTTCCGCAACAGTTGGCGTTGTAGGGGTGCTAGGTTGTTTCTTAGTCACGCAAAAATTGTTTACTTTGTTTGGTAAAAAGCGCGAGGAAGATGATGCAGACCCAAGCGGCGCGCTTGCAGTAAAAAGCCGCGCTACGAACTTGGCGCTGCTTGCTAGTTTTTTTATGGCAGTGTCGAGTTGGCACGTGGTACTATCGCGGACCGCGTTTCGCGCCAACTTAATCCCAATGTTCGCAGGCTTCACATTTTATTTTGGCCTCCTGGCGTTCAGTGCGCCAACCCGCGCGAAACGCTACATGTGGTCTATCATCACTGGCGCAACATTCGCGCTCGGGTTTTACTCCTACATTGCTTACCGCATAATGGCGCCGTTAATAGTAGTAGCTTTGCTTTGGCCAATCGCGGTAGACTTGTTCAAAACACCGCGCTTTGCACAAATTAAAAAATTCTTTGGTCCCTTTGTAGCGTTGTGCGTAGCATTCATTATCTTCATCGCCCCAATTGCTTACTATTTTTGGACCCATGCTGGCTCGTTCATTGGCCGCAGCGGTCAGGTGTCGGTGTTTAATCCAGAACTTAACCAAGGTAATTTAATTGGCACTATTATAGAGGTGTTCAAACAAAGCATGTTGGCTTACTTTTACCACGGCGATTTAAACTGGCGTCATAATATTTCTGGCCAACCATTTTTGTCTATTATTATCTCCCCTTTCTTTGCTATTGGTTTAATTGGGATCACAGCTTTGGCCGCACGCTACGCATTTACTCCGATCAAAAACAAAGCTGATTGGAAATATTTTCTGCTAGCAGGATGGTTCTGGGCTATGCTTATTCCGGTAGTAACCACTGCTGAGGGCATCCCGCACGGTTTACGTTCAGTTGGAGCTATTCCAGAAGTATTCATTATTACAGCAGTTGGCTTGGTTTGGGTGCTAGGGTTGTCTGGCAAAGTGGTGAAAAAGTTCTGGCCAATGCTCAACCCATGGCAAAAGCAAGTTTTGAATTTTGCGTTTGGTTTAAAAACTGTAGCATTCATTCTGGCGCTAATCTTGCAAACTTATTTCCTCTACTTTATTTACGCTGCGAATAGTCCAGAAAACTTTTACGCGTTTCGTTCGGACTTAACCCCAGTCAGCGAATACCTAAAACAAACTGGAAGCAAAACTAATACTTACTTAATTCTTGATAAATTCTCGATTCAAACTGTAGATTACATTACTGCTGTAGATGGCGCGCATCCGGATAATCCAAAGAATCAACCTTACCAACAAGTTGACCCGGAAAATTCTTGGGAACTGCAAAACTTAAAACGAGGTGATAGAATCGTGTTCACGCAATCAAGCATCTTTGATATCAAAAAATTCAAACAGTTCCATGCTAATGCAAAATTAACTCTGGAACAACGCAATAAATTTAACCAAACCGTAATGGCCGTTTACACCATTCAATAATATGATCCAAAAAATTAAATTCCATATCTCTAACAATCTTGCTCTGTTTGGTATTACTATTGCCGGGATTTTGCTGCGCCTCTGGCATTTAACAGCCATTTCTCTTTGGCATGATGAAGCCTTCTCGGCCTTGCTCATTAAATATTCTTGGAGTGAGATGATGACGCGCATTGGCTTAGACGTGCATCCGCCAATGTATTATATTTTTCTGCGTTTGTGGTCCTATGTTTTTGGCAGTTCTTTGTATTCACTGCGTGGCATGTCTGTGCTATTTGGAGTAGCCACAATTATAGTTACTTACTTCTTTGTTAATTATGTTTTCAATAATCACAAAGCTGCTTTAATTGCTGCAGCATTAATTGCTGTTAGTCCATTCCAAGTCCAATACGTTACAGAAGCGCGCATGTATACCATGGGAGCTTTTTTTGCCGTGGCTGCGGCGTTTGCATTATCAGCTGCACTTCGTACCCAAACTTTGTATTACGCTACTGTTGCCAATGAAGTATTACGCGCACAATTAAAAAAACAATTTGTTAAATATTACGCTTTGTTTGTGTTATGTAGCGCCATTTTAATTTATACTCACTACTACTTGCTGTTCATGGTTGCAGCACTTGGTGCGTACGCAGTGTTGTATTGTATCATTCATTTTAAAACTCAATTTACCAGATACGGCTGGACAGTACTTTCCGGAGTATTAATTTTGTTATCATTTGTGCCGTGGCTTAAAACTTTTCTGTTTCAATTTAGACAAGTTGGAGCTGGCTACTGGATTCCACCAATGGATCGTTGGAGTATCCCAGATACGCTTTGGGAACTATTGCTGCGTTTACCAAACCCAGCGCATTGGATGTTCGCTTTAATTGCCCTTTTTACAATAGCTCTCATAGTGAAAACTATTTGGAAGCAAACTGAAACTGAAAAATGGCTTATTATCGCCGGATTCTTAGCGCCATTTGCTGGTGCTATGCTGTTTGCGTTACTTGCGAAACTGCAAGGTGAATCTAGCTCGGTGTACTTAGTGCGTTACTTCATCTTCTGTTCTTCATTCTATTTAATTATTGTGGCTCTGTGGTTAAGCAATTTTAAAGTGCGCCAGATCGGCATGCTATTCACTGCGATCCTGTTAATTGCCAATATTTATTCTGCGTGGAATTATTGGGATGAACTGCAAGTGCAAACCAAACCAGGGATGGCTAAAGCAGCAGCGTTTCTTGCTGCAAACGTTGAACCGGATCAAAAAGTATTTATTGGCAGCAGCTTTGAATTCTTTAATTACAAATATTACAACCGCACTCCAGTAAAGCCATTGCTATTTACTGATGGTCATTTAACTCACGACTTGCCGCACTATGCAGGCACTGCCATTCTGACTGATCAAGATTTAGTTTTGAATTTCACTGATGCCACCAAGACTGGCGATACTGTTTGGCTGCTTTGGACCAATGGGTTTGGCGGCACTAAACCAAACACTCCTACTAACTGGACACAAGTTGATGAAAAAGGATTTGCTGAAGTCCGCCCCTATGTTGGTACTTGGATAATTGTTAGTGAGTACAAGGTTAACTAACAAAAACGTTTAGTGGTTGCAGGCCGTGCCTGACAAACACACAAATGCGCGAGACTGAATACGCAAATCAATATACGAGAGAACATTATATCGTTCCGGAGCAGTTTGAGACAGCAACAAATTTAAGCGTTGCACTAACTGCTCCGGATTTTCTTTTGTATCAACAATCACTTTGAAAGTGTGTTTTGGATCTGACCCTTTTTGCAAAATTAAGTCTAGTTCGTCAGCGTTAATTGGCAAGTTCACATCTACTGATGGGAGTTCAGCTGGTTGTGGTTCAGGTGTTGGTGGAGTTTCGGTTGTGTCAGCTGCTTGAGATGCGGTGGACGAAGCCGCTGTTGGATCTTCCACAGGTTGCTGCTGGGATTCCAAAAATGCTTGCTGATCTTTTAATTGCGGAATGCGAATACTAAAATACGCCAACGGTGAGCCAGTTATTCCTTTCAGTGCCTCCTGCAACTTGATCATGTAGTTGACTGTGTCTTTTGAAAAAAATTGATTCTGATTTCCGTTTTGAATGTTTGATACTTTTCCACCCAAATCAATTTTGATCATGCTCGGATTTTGTACAGATTCCCAAGCGTCGCGGTTTAAACCAGCTTGCCCTTTGAGAATGCCGTCATTGTAAATATCAAAAACTTGTTCAGTGCTGCGCACTAAAAACAATTCGTGTTTTGGTTTTAAAGTAATAGTTAAAGTTTTTTTGCCAAAGTCTTTGCGAATACTTTCGATTGCGTCAACTGCGGGCACACTAGAAACTTGTTGTCGTACCCGTGATTTGCTTAGGAAAAATAGGTTGCGCTGCGGATTATAAAACGGGGTGTGGTTTAAATTGTCTTGAATTGCGGTTTGCACAACAGCGTTGTCTGCGTCCGATAGGCCTTGCACAGTAATGGCTTGCACAGACAAAAAGTTC
>DATAMW010000005.1:0-1552 GCA_036266555.1 Patescibacteria group bacterium | reverse complement strand
ATATGGGCATTGCGGTTGATCGTATTTGGGAAGCCATTCAAAATGGTGAGAAAATTTTAATTTACGGTGATTATGATGCAGATGCTGTAACTGCTAACGCAGTTCTCCAGCAAACTTTTCGATATTTAGGAGTGGAAGTGCTCAGTTATGTGCCAGATCGGTTTACCGAAGGCTATGGCCTTAACCTCGAAGCTTTTCAAAAGATCAAAGACCAAGGTGTGAACCTGGTTATTACAGTTGATTGTGGGACAAACTCTGTGGCTGAAGCAGAATTTTGTTCTGCCAATGGCATTGATTTAATTATTACTGATCACCACGAAATTACTGGGGAAACACCCCAGAGTTTCGCATTGATTAATCCAAAAAATCCTGTTGAAGTTTATCCTGATGACCAAATTACCGGAGTTGGTGTGGCGTACAAAGTTGCCAAAGCTTTGCTCATGCAAGCGGAAAATGTGATTGCGCAAAAAAATATTGAAGTAGAAGATTATCAACCAGAATGGGATAAGTGGCTTCTTGATTTAGTGGCAATTGGCACAGTCGCAGATTGTCATTCTTTGCTTGGCGAAAATCGAATTTTAGTAAAGTTTGGATTAAAGGTTTTGCATAAGAGTAAATGGTTGGGTTTGCGTCAGTTAATAGAGAATGCTGGTATTGATCCTGCAAAAGATGCAATGGACAGCCAAACAATTGGTTTTACAATTGCGCCGCGCATTAACGCCGCGGGCCGACTCGAACATGCTGATGTTGCTTTGGATTTATTAACAGCAACGGATTTTGCTGAAGCAATTACTTTGGCAAATCGTTTAGAAGATATTAATCGCCGCCGCCGCGATTTAACAAACCGCTTGGTTTCGGAAGCTAAAGAACAAGCTGAGCTTTTGGGCGACAGAAAAGTTTTATTACTACATAGCGATGGTTGGGCAAAAGGCTTAGTAGGAATTGTTGCGGGCAGAATTGCGGATTTGTATAATCGGCCAGCAATTATTTTAGAACGCGGTGAAACCGAAAGCACTGGCAGTGCGCGCGTTGGTAATAGTGACTTTAATATAGTGGAAGCGCTTAAGGCTTCGTCTGAACATTTAGTAAAATTTGGCGGACATAAACAAGCTGCTGGTTTAACTGCAAAAACTGCAAGTTTGAGCGAGCTTTACTCTAGCATTTTAAAGTATGCTGATGAAAACCCAACGCAGTCTGGACCACCGAGTTTAACTATAGATGCAGAGCTTGGACCGAATGATATTAATATGGAATCCTATGAAGATATTGCTCAGCTGGAACCATATGGTGCTGGGAATACTCGACCAATTTTTGCAATCGAAGACGCACAAGTTTTAAGTTACAAATTAGTTGGGGCAACTCAGCAACATTTACAGCTTCGGGTGGCCATTGAAGATGTGCAACTGGATTGTATTGGATTTAGTATGGCGTATGTTGCCAGCCGTCTTGATGGCACAAACAAAACTATTTCTATTGCTGGTGAGCTTATGGTGGACACTTGGCAGGGGACTAAGAAATTAAAAATGCGCTTGCTTGATGTACATTTTCCAGA
>DATAMW010000004.1:0-7429 GCA_036266555.1 Patescibacteria group bacterium | reverse complement strand
ATCCCACTGCAGTTCGAACTGAGTAAAGGTCAGTTAAGCGATTTAAATTTGCTTTCCAAAGCAAACTCTACGATAGAATTGCCAAGCAATTACAAATACGTTAAAGCAAACCCGCAGGAAACAGGTTTTTACCGCAGTTTGTACAGCCCAGCGCTTTTATCAAAACTTTATCACCCGATAAAAAACAAAGAGCTGTCTGTGACAGATCGGCTTGGAGTTATTCGTGATATGTTTGCTGCTGCTAAATCTGGGTTAATCCCTACATCAGCATATTTAGAATTCCTCCCAGCCTTCTTAGACGAAGATAGTTATATAGTGTGGGCAGAAATTCTATCCGGAATGGGGGAGATTCATAATTTACTCAAGTACAATTCTCCAGAACAAAAACAATTAGAAAAATATTATCGCAGTCTATTAAAGCCAGTTGTAAAAAAAGTCGGGTGGGAAGCAGACCATAAAGAATCACAAACCAGGGCCTTGCTGCGCTCAGCTGTGCTGGCTAAGTTTGGTAGCTACGGCGATAAAGCAACTATACAAAAAGCTAAACAAATCTTGCTTAAACAAAGCAGAAAATCTATTAGTCCAGACCTACGCGCAGCTGTGTATCATTTATCTGCACTGTCTGGAGATGAAAAAATTTACAAACTTCTTCATACAATGTTTGCCAAAGAGACTTTGAATGAAGAGCAGCGTCGTATTGCTCGAGCCATGAGTTCGTTTAAAAATCAAAAACTATTTAAACAAACTTTGGACTTTACTCTATCTAAACAAGTCCGTGGACAAGATGCTCCAATCATGATTGCTTCTGCTTTGTACAATACAGCTAACCGCGACCTAGCATGGACTTGGCTCAAAAAGAATTGGGGAACTTTGCATGAACGCTATCAAGGTGATCACTTACTAACTAGAATAATTGAATACTTAAATTCATTTACAGACTTAAAAATGGCTGCGGAAATTACCAAATTTTTTAAAGCTAATCCAGTCCCTGCAGCCGAACGAACTATTGAGCAAGTACTAGAGCAAATCCGTCAGCAATCTGCGTGGGCCAAGCGTGACTCCAAAAACATCAGCAAAGCCTTAATCGCGCTAAATTCAAGATTGCATTAAAATAAACCTAGCGCTATAATACCTGGGAAATATACTAAAGAAATTAACTAACCTATTGCATGAAACCAATTTTGACCAAGGCCGCGCTTTTGGCAGGAATTCTGCTAATTGCTCTGGCTGCTGCGTGGATTGTTTGGCCGCACGGAAGCCGAATCAACCTCGACAAGCTACACATTAATTTTCACAAAGATTTTAGCACTCACTTAGGACTAGATCTACAAGGTGGATCTCACTTAGTTTACCAAGCTGACTTTTCGAACGTTAGCGCTGCTGATCAAAAAGTAGCTCTAAACGCAGTGCGCGATACTATTGAACGTCGCGTAAACAGTTTTGGTGTGTCTGAACCATTGGTACAGTCTCAGGGTAAAGATCAAATTGTTGTAGAACTGCCAGGTATTAGTGATGTAAACAAAGCCATTGACCAAATCGGTCAAACGCCCTTACTAGAATTCCGCACCCAGGGCCCGGCTCCAGCTCAAAAAGCCACTGTTGGTGCAGATGGCCAACTTAACTTAGATGCTTCTGTAGATCCAATCTCTGCAGCTGGCTGGCAGCCAACGGGTCTTTCTGGTAAGCAATTAAAGAAAGCCACAGCTGATATTCAGAGCGCCGGCAAAGGCAGTATTTCTAACGAAGTAGTGGTTCGTTTGCAGTTTGATGAAGAAGGTACAAAATTGTTCAGCGAAATTACCTCAAAAAATGTTGGTAAGCAAGTTGCAATTTTCCTAGACGGCAAAGTACTAAGCGCTCCAACTGTCCAAACTGCTATTACTAACGGTGAAGCTGTAATTAGTGGTAATTTTACCGCTGACTCTGCTAAAGAGTTAGCAACTCGCTTAAATTCTGGTGCTTTGCCAGTACCAATTAAACTAATTTCTCAACAAAACGTTGGCGCAACTTTAGGCCAAGAATCTATTAATAAGTCTGTCATTGCCGGAATCATCGGGATGTTACTGATTATTATTTTCATGATTGCCAACTATCGCTTCCCAGGTGTACTCGCAATTTTTGCTCTAATTATTTATATTCTGCTTTCTGTAGCAGTATTCAAAATTGGTATTTCTATTACTGCAGTAATCTTGGTAGGCGTATTCTTCCTGCTGGGTCTGACGGTCAGCCGCTGGTTTGGTTTGCTGGCCATAATTAGTTATGTTGTCTTGATTTTTGCTGGCGGTGTTTCTCCAGTAACTCTAACATTGGCAGGTATTGCTGGATTTATTCTATCCATTGGTATGGCTGTTGATGCGAACATCCTGATTTTCGAACGCTTGAAAGAAGAAATTCGAGCTGGGAAAGACATTAACAAAGCCATAGACGATGGGTTTGCACGCGCGTGGCTATCAATTCGAGACTCTAACGTATCCAGTTTAATTACCACTTTAATTCTTTACATGTTCGGTACACCTTCTATTAAAGGATTCGCCGTAACTTTGGCAATTGGTATTTTAATCTCCATGTTCACTGCTATTACTATTACCCGAACGTTGTTAAAACTATTCGTTACTGGAAAAGTGATGTCGCACCCATGGCTATTCGGAGTCAGTATGCGTAGAAAAGAGTCAATTAACACAACATCAAACTAACATGAGATTACTTAATTACTACAAATATCTTTTTGCTTTCTCTGGATTAATTTTGATCCTTGGCATTATTTCTTTAGGCGTTTTCCGCTTAAATTTAGGAATTGACTTTAAGGGTGGCACAGTTACAGAAATTGAGTTCCAACAACCTGTTGACCAAAGCAAAATTCGTGAAGTTTTGGATGCAGATGGTTTGCACAACTATCAATTGCAGTTAACAGGTGAAAAAGGTGTCATTATTCGCACAGAAGCTTTAGAAAAAGCACAACATGATAAAGTTGCTGCAGATATTAAATCTAAAGTGGGGGACTTCACAGAAAAACGCTTTGATTCATTTGGCCCAGTGGTTGGTCAGGAATTAAAAAAGAAAGCAATCTATCAGTTGATTTTGGTTTCTTTGGGAATTGTATTCTACATTGGTTACGCATTCCGCAAAGTGACTCGCCCAATTACTCCATGGCAGTTCGGAATTGCCGCAATTATTGCGTTGCTTCATGACTTGTTAATCGTATTAGGTATTTTCTCTATCCTTGGCCACTTCTACAGTGTGGAAATTGATAGCTTGTTCGTAACTGCGATGCTAACTGTACTTGGTTTCTCTGTTCACGATACTATTATTGTATTCGACCGTATTCGTGAAAACCTAAAAGTGTACGCTGGGCAATCTACTGAATTTATTGTGAACCACAGTATTTCTCAAACTCTAGTGCGTTCATTAAACACTAGTTTAACTGTACTGTTTGTGTTGCTTGCTATGCTGCTATTTGGCGGCGCAACTATTAAATTCTTTGTTCTAGCCTTATTAATTGGTATTGCTGCTGGAACTTACTCTTCCATTTTCGTTGCTTCTCCAATTATCGTGCTTCTCCAGAACTGGCGTAACCGCAAGCGCTAAATATCTAAACCCACTTGAAAACACCGCATTATGCCATTTTGGCAAGCGGTGTTTTTTATTATCCCACATTGTTTGACACGCTATGAAATATATGTTATAATCGGTTTATCAATATAAATGGCTGAAAAACAGCAGAACTATGGGCATTTTAGACACAATCATTGATTCCCACCAAAAGGAATCATTACAACAATTTGAACTCAATTTAATAATCACAAAGATCCTGGATCCATTGCGTGACCGCGAAAAATCCATTCTTTCCAAGCGTTACGGCCTAGGCGGCGAAGAAATGCAAACCCTTAAAACAGTAGGGGAAGAGCAGGGTTTAACTCGTGAACGTGTTCGCCAAATTGAAAAAGATTTGCTTAAAAATCTTAAGCGCGGTGTTCAGCAACTGGACTCATTTTTAGCTGCGCGCGACCTTTTACTGACTACAATTACAGAGCATGGCGGCATTATGTCTGAAAAGACTCTAATGGGTCATCTTGGTGCAGAAACTGATGAAGAAGCGAATGCTTTAAAGTTCTTACTTAACTTAATGGCTGAATTAGAAGAACATTCCGAAGACAAACACATTAAGCAGTCTTGGTCTCGCATTGGATTTGATAAAGATTTTATTAAGGAATTCGTAGAAACTACTCGCAAAATTTTAGATACTCATGGCAAGCCTCTACAACCAGAAGAATTTATTGAAAAGTTTGCTGAATCTGACTTCTTTAAAAAGTACGAAGATCAGTTACCTCCACGCGTAATTATCAATTACTTACAAACTACTTCTGGTATTCACAAGAATCCATTTGGTGAATTTGGTTTGCATAACTGGAATGAAATTCGTCCAAAAGATGTGGGCGATAAAGCCTATTTGGTAATGAAGCACCATCAGAAGCCTGAACATTACTCAGTTATCACTGATTTAATTAACCAACATGGCTTAGATAAGCGCACTGCTTACAAAGAAACTGTGCACAACAAACTAATTAAAGATAAACGTTTTGTATTAGTTGGTCGCGGCATGTATGCTTTAGCAGAATGGGGTTACAAGCCAGGCGTAGTTTCCGACATCATTGTGAATGTTCTAAAGGATGCTGGGAAACCAATGTCTCGTGAAGATATCATTGAAGAAGTTCTCAAGCGCCGCATGGTGAAGAACAACACAATTTTAGTTGGCCTATCTAACAAGAAGCTGATTAAAAAAGTTGGTAAAAATCTTTACGATCTAGCCTAACTTCCCACACAGAAACAGAAACAAAATTAAAATAAACTATGAGTAGCGCACAACTAACAACCCTTGGCTCAATCGCCAGTACATTATGGTACATTTTTATCCACGGCGGGTGGGTAGTTTTTGTTATTCTCACAATTTGGATTTTATTCCAAATCTATTTAAATGAAATTCAAACCAACTATAAAAATAGTTTGGAGTGGGTTGTGTACGAAATTAAACCACCAAAAGAAAACTTAGCCAGCTTTTACAACGCCGAACAAATTTTTATCCAGTTGCACCAGTTATTCGATAACTGGACCTTCCAAGAAAAATACATTGAAGGCCGGTTAGTGTTTTGGCTGTCCTTGGAAATCGTGAGCCTGGGTGGCAAAATTTCCTATGTGATTCGAGTACCGAAAAAGCAAAAAGAGCTTGTAGAAGCCGCTTTTTACGCTAACTACCCGCATATAGAAATGAATGAGATCGAGGATTATCTAGAGAATTTTGAGTATGATCCTGATAACGATAAATATGATTTATTCGGCGCAGAAATGATTCTCACTCAAAAAGAAGTTATCCCAATTCGAACTTATCGGGAATTTATCAGTTTGAAAGGACCAGATGCAAGTGAAAAAGTGGTTGATCCACTAAGCCCGCTTTTGGAAGTATTCACCCGGTTAAGTCCAAAGGAATTTTATGCAATGCAGATTGTGATCAAACCAGTTGGTGATGACTCCTGGCGCAAGGACGCAGAAGCAGAAGTGACAAAACTGCAAGGTGAAAAAGATTTCCATCAAATTGATGACATCACCAAATTGCGTATTGCTTCTATTAAATCAAAGTTGGGTAAGCCTGGTTTTAAAACAAAAGTTCGATTACTGCACATGGGAACTACAGGTGATTTTAACAAAGATGCTAAAAAACTAGTTTTAAGTCCGTTCAAAGTCTTTAACTCTGCTAACTTTAATAGTTTTAAAGCAGCGTTTGCTCCAAAGTTAGACTATAGAATTTCTCCAACATTAGAAGCGCCGTTCATTAAGTACTTTGTGCGCAAACGAAAGATTGAAATTTTTAAAGCATTCAAAGGGCGCAGCACTTGGATTGGTATGCCCATGTCTCTTCTAAACGCCGAGGAACTAGCCACTTTATTCCATTTCCCAATCACTGCAGACCAAGTGAATGCTTCAGTTGAAACCGTTGATATCAAGAAAATTCAACCTCCATCTAACTTACCGATTTAGTATATACTTATAATGAAATTGCTTAAGCACTATGCCAGATAAAGAAACAATAAACTTTTTTGCCAAAACCAACTTCCGTAATCGGCAAGTGCCTTTTGGTATAAAAACTGATGACCGCCGTCGCCACATGTACGTAATCGGAAAGACTGGTATGGGCAAAACTACCATGATGGAAAACATGGTTATTCAGGATATCCGCAATGGCAAAGGGGTTTGCTTCATCGATCCTCATGGCGACTCTTTAAAGAAAATTTTAGATTACATCCCGAACGATCGTATTAACGACGTGGTGTACTTTAACCCAGCTGACTTAGATCATCCAATTGCGTTTAATATTTTGGAAGCAGTAGACAGCAAGTACAAACATTTGGTGGCTTCTGGTTTAATGGGTGTGTTCACCAAAATTTGGGCTAGCATGTGGTCTGCGCGTATGGAATACATTTTGAACAATACTATTTTGGCTTTGCTCGACAGTCCTGGCAACACCATGATGGGTATTGTGCGTATGTATGTGGACAAAAAATATCGCAAGAAAATTGTTGACGGGATTAAGGATCCAATGGTAAAAGCGTTTTGGCTAGAAGAGTTTGCTAACTACGCCGAAAAATATCGAACAGAAGCTGTGGCACCGATTCAAAACAAGGTGGGACAGTTTTTGTCGTCATCAGTTATTCGTAATATTGTTGGTCAGCCAAAATCTACCATAGACTTGCGGGAAATCATGGATAATCAAAAAATTCTTTTACTCGACCTTTCTAAAGGTAAGGTAGGGGAAGATAACTCAGCGCTTTTGGGTGCCATGATTATTACCAAACTCCAACTAGCTGCTCTTTCCCGTGTAGATATTCCGGAAGAACAACGCAAAGACTTCTATTTGTATGTAGATGAGTTTCAAAACTTTGTAACTGACTCTTTCGCCACTATTTTAAGTGAGGCACGTAAGTATCGATTGAATTTGACCATGGGTCATCAATATATTGGTCAACTTGTTCCAGAAGGCAACACTAAAATGCGCGACGCAGTATTTGGAAACGTTGGTACCATGGTAGTGTTC
Source organism: Patescibacteria group bacterium (assembly GCA_036266555.1). Classification (GTDB taxonomy): domain Bacteria; phylum Patescibacteriota; class Doudnabacteria; order UBA920; family UBA920; genus UBA920. Next base: position 345 of record DATAMW010000004.1, on the reverse strand, counting down.
CGCGTGGGCGCAGCAGATGCAGAGTATTTAGAAACAGAATTTGAACCAGCATTTACTCCAAACGATATTGTAAATATTCCAAAGTACAACGTGATTTTAAAACTAATGATTAATGGTGTGTCGAGCGATCCGTTCACGGCTACTACTATTCAAGTTGATGAGAGCTGGTACACAGGCAATGCAGACAAAGTAATCAAAGTGTCTCGCGAGCGTTATGCTAATCCAAGCGCAGAAGTGGAAGACAAAATTAATCGTTGGATGGGCGCAGATTTCCATGAAGCTTCAGCTGACTCTGCAAGTGGTGGTGAACGCGCCAAAGCAGTTGAACATGATGAAGCGCCTTCT
>DATAMW010000003.1:0-38221 GCA_036266555.1 Patescibacteria group bacterium | reverse complement strand
GCGACCTTCATTTTCTAATAGTTCATTCATTTCTGAGAACTTTGCCTTGTCTACCATATCACCCATTGCCATGTCAGAGTCGCCAGCATCAGTGATGCGCATTTTGCTAAACATTTGGCGCGCAATAATTTCAATGTGCTTGTCGTGAATTTGCTGACCTTGAGACACATAGATATCTTGCACTTCTTTTACCAAATATTTTTGCGCTTCTTCTGCACCTTGCAATTCAAGTACTTGGTTCGGATTCAAGTTACCTTCAGTCAACGGTTGACCAGGGTAAACCAAGTCGCCTTCTTTAACTGTTAGCGAGAACCCACGAGGAATAATGTATTCCATTAATTCATCACCTTCGTGAATTAACTTGATGCTACCTTGTTGATCAACTTGTGCGATTCCAGCGTGAGCTGCTTTTACTAACGCACCGTTTTCATTTGTATAGAGAGCATCACCAATGCCAACGTGAGTACCGTCTTTAATCAACGCTTCCCCACCAGCTGGCAATGTAAGAGTTTCAGTTTCAACATTTTCACCTTGAATGCGAACGATTTGTTCACGAGTTGGAGAAATGCTAATAGAAACTGTTCCAGCAATTTCGGAAACTGCAGCCATACCTTTTGGTTCACGAGCTTCGAATAATTCCTCTACACGAGGCAACCCTTGAGTAATGTCGCTAACAGATGCAGATCCACCAGTGTGGAAGGTACGCATAGTCAACTGAGTACCTGGTTCACCAATCGCTTGCGCAGCTACAATTCCTACAGCAGCACCTTTTTTAACCATAGTGTTAAAACCAAGGTCGTAGCCGTAACATAGCTGACAAATACCGCGAATCAATTTACATTTCAACACGGAACGAGATTTAACTTCAGTAATTCCAGAAGCTGCAATTTGATTAGCTTGCTGTTCATCAATACCAGCATTCTTTTTCACAATTACTGTACCATCTTCTAATTTGATATCTGCTGCAGCCACACGACCAAACAAACGGTTTTCAAACGACTGGTTCATAGCTTCAGATTCAGCCAAAGTGATGCTGTCGTAATCTTTAGTACCACAATCTTCAGCGTTAATAACTACATCCTGAGCAACGTCTACTAGACGACGAGTTAGGTAACCAGCGTCAGCAGTACGAAGCGCAGTGTCTGACATCCCTTTTCGAGAACCATGAGTAGAAATGAAATATTCCAATACACCCAAACCTTCTTTAAAGGAACCACGAACCGGAAGTTCGATAGTACGACCACCAGGGTTTACTACCAAACCTTTAAGTCCAGACATTTGAGTAATCTGAGAGAAAGAACCACGAGCACCAGAAGATACAAAGTAGTTTACGCTGGAGTGTTCTGTTACTGTTAATACCACGTCCTTAGCAATTTTTTCGGAAGCATCTGCCCAAATTTCTACTACGCGACCATAACGTTCATCTTCAGTAAGTAAACCTTCACGGAATTGTTCGTAAGTGGCTTGTACTTCAATGTCAGCTTTATCTAGTAAAGCGTACTTAGTATCTGGTACACGAAGGTCATCCATACCCCAAGACAAACCAGACTGCTTCATGTAAGTAAAGCCAGTGCGCTTAATGTCATCAATTAATTCTGCAGTGCGGTCTGGACCAAACAAACGGTAAGCTTCACGAACCAATGCTTGCAAACGCTTTTTGTCGAAAGCTTCGTTGCGGAAACCCATTTCTTCAGGAACAATCTTGTTAAAGATCAAACGACCAACAGATGTTTCTACTAGTTCTGTGTTGCCTTCGCTGTTGCCCACACCCAAACGTACTTTAATTAACGCTTGAATGTTAACGTGCTTGTTATTGTAAGCCAAAATTGCTTCTTGGCGATCAGCAAATACTTTGCCTTCACCCTTTAAGCCTTCACGAGTTTTTGTAATGTAGTAACAACCTACCACAGCATCTTTGTCTGGAGTCATTACTGGTTGACCAGATGCAGGCTTTAGCAAGTTACGGGAAGAAACCATGATTTCTTTAGCTTCTTTTTGCGCAGCTTCTGTAAGTGGAACGTGAACAGCCATTTGGTCACCATCGAAGTCAGCGTTGAACGCAGCACAAACCATAGGGTGAAGCTGAATCGCTTTACCTTCGATCAATACTGGTTGGAACGCCTGGAAACCAAGTCTGTGCAAAGTCGGAGCACGGTTTAATAGCACATAGTGATCTTTAGTCACTTCTTCTAGGATGTCCCAAACTTCAGTACGAGCTTGTTCAATCAAACGGTTCGCGGAACGCACGTTGTGCGCGTATTCGCGGGAGATCAATTTAGAAATAACGAATGGTTTGAACAATTCCAAAGCCATAGCTTTTGGCAAACCACACTGGTGAAGTTTTAAGTTCGGTCCAACTACAATTACAGAACGGCCAGAGTAGTCTACACGTTTTCCAAGCAAGTTCTGACGGAAACGACCTTGCTTCCCTTTAAGCATGTCTGCCAAAGAACGCAACTTGCGCTTTTGACCAGTTGAAGCAGTCACTTCTTTACCATGACGCACAGAGTTGTCGATTAACGCATCAACAGCTTCTTGCAACATGCGTTTTTCGTTTCGAGTAATAACTTCCGGAGATTTAATTTCCAAAAGTTTCTTTAAACGATTATTACGGTTGATAACGCGGCGGTACAAATCGTTCAAGTCAGAGGCAGCAAAACGGCCTCCATCTAATTGCACCATTGGACGAAGGTCTGGTGGAATAACTGGAAGATGTGTAATTAACATCCATTCTGGACGAAGCCCAGAGCGAATTAAAGATTTTACAAGCTTTAGGCGACGCATCATCTTCTTTGCGCTTTGGCCTTCAGTAGTTTGCAATTGAGTTTCAATATCTTGCGCTAGTTCTTCCAAGTTCAATTCTTCAAGCAAACCCTTAACTGCTTCTGCACCAATACCAGCAGTGAATACTGGACCGTACTTTAGAGACAGGTCACGGTATGCAAGTTCAGAAATAATCTGATACTTTTTGATAGATTTTAATTCAGAGCGAGCTTGATCGCGGATTGCTTCCAAGTTAGAAACTTCTGCCTGCCACAAATCTTTGATCTTAGTAGTTTCAGCATCAATTTTTGCACCAATAACATCAGCATCACCTTTTAGTTCGCCTTGTAGTTGCGCGCGAGTTTTTGAAATCAAAGTTTCGTAACGGCTTTCGATTTCCTTTTTCTTAGTTTTGAATTCAGCTTCGATCTGTTCCAGTGTGGACATGCGAGCTTCTTCATCAACAGAAGTGATGATGTATGCAGCAAAGTAAACACAGCGTTCAAGTTCTTGAACACCTAAATCTAAAATTAAACCTAAGCGGCTTGGTACAGAACGCAAAAACCAAATGTGCGCTACTGGTACAGCCAAAGTAATGTGACCCATGCGTTCACGACGCACGCTGGACTTGGTAACTTCCACGCCACACTTATCACAAACAATATTTTTGTAACGAATGCGTTTGTATTTACCACAGTAACATTCCCAGTCCTTAATTGGCCCGAAAATTTTCTCATCGAACAAACCATCACGTTCTGGACGCTGGGTACGGTAGTTAATAGTTTCAGGCTTTGTAACTTCGCCGTAAGACCACTCCATAATAGTTTCCGGAGAAGCCAACTTGATCTTTACGCCTTTAAATTCTTCAGTTTGAGTTATCATAATGTTCTCTATATATAATTGATACTAAACTTATTCCTTCTTTGATTTCTTCTTTTTCTTTTCCGGTTCATCAAAGAGAGAAGGTCCGTCCTGCGCAACGACCACTGCGCTAGGTTGTGCTTCATCGCCATCATCGGCGTCAGGGATGGCATCTTGTAAACTCATGGAACCATTTACACCAAGCAAGTCTACATCAAGGCCAAGGCTTTGCAATTCTTTTATCAATACACGGAAACTTTCTGGAACGTTTGGCTTCTTAATCGGCTCGCCCTTCACGATAGCCTCGTATGTTTTACTGCGACCAACAACGTCATCAGATTTAATTGTTAACATTTCCTGCAAAGTGTGGGCAGCACCATAACCTTCAAGCGCCCATACTTCCATTTCACCAAAACGCTGTCCACCCATTTGAGCTTTACCACCAAGCGGTTGCTGGGTAATTAAGCTGTATGGCCCAGTTGAACGAGCGTGCATCTTGTCATCTACTAAGTGATGCAGCTTCAAGAAATATTTAATACCAACCATTACTGGTTCATCAAAAGCTTCACCCGTTTTACCATCGTACAAAGCTACTTTACCGTTTTCTGGAATGCCAGCTTTAGTCAGTTCTTCTTTAATTTGCTTTTCAGTCATACCATCTAGTACTGGAGTAGCTACGTGATAACCAAGTTTGTGGGCTGCGAAACCTAAGTGAGTTTCGAGCACCTGCCCAAGGTTCATACGAGATACGATACCAAGCGGGTTCAAGATTACATCAATTGGAGTTCCATCAGCCATGAATGGCATGTCTTCGACAGGAACAATACGAGAGATAATACCCTTGTTACCATGACGACCAGCCATCTTGTCACCAACTTGAATTTTGCGAAGTACTGCAATAGAAACTTGAATGGAACGGATTACGCCGCTCTGTAGTTTGTCACCAGCTTCACGAGAGAATTCACGAATGTTTACTACTTTACCGTATTCGCCATGAGGAAGAGTAAGAGATGTGTCTTTTACATCACGAGATTTTTCACCAAAAATAACCCGTAGAAGTTTTTCTTCTGCAGTTAAATCTGTTTCACCTTTTGGAGTAATTTTTCCTACTAAGATATCACCAGCTTTTACTTGAGCACCAACACGAACAACACCGTCTTCATCTAAGTTCTTAAGTTTTTCTTCACCAACATTTGGAATGTCGCGAGTCACAACTTCTGGTCCTAGTTTGGTATCGCGGATATCAATTTTGAAATCTTCAATATGAACAGAAGTGTAGTAGTCTTGCTGTACTAAACGGCTAGACAAAAGAATCGCGTCTTCATAGTTACCACCTTCCCATGACATGAAAGCCACAAGAACGTTTTGACCAAGTGCTAGTTCACCTTTTTCTGTAGAAGTACCATCTGCAAGCACGTCACCAGCTTTAACCTTTTGTCCTTTAGACACACGGTTAATTTGGTTCATGGAAGTACCGCTGTTAGTACGGATGAACTTCAGCAACGGATATTCTTTAGACTTACCGCTGTCGCCTTTAACAATAATTTTATCGCCCAATACAGAAGTAACTTCACCATCTTCATCTGCCATAACTACTTGCCCGGAGTCGCGAGCTGCTTTTGCTTCCATACCAGTTCCCACAATTGGAGCACGAGGCACAATACAAGATACAGCCTGACGTTGCATGTTTGATCCCATCAAGGCGCGGTTCGCGTCATCGTGTTCAAGGAAAGGAATTAAAGATGTAGTTACAGAAATAATTTGCTTTGGAGAAACGTCGATGTAATCGATTTCATTTGTGTCAGCAATTGTCGGAGTACCGTTTACACGAACAGAACCACGTTCATCTTCAAAGTAACCTTCTTTAGAAATATTTAAGTTCGCTGGAGCGATAGTCAATTTTTCTTCTTCGTATGCATCCATGTACTCCACTTTATTAGTGATGTGTCCGTGGATACGAACTTCTTCTAAGTCAGTAATTTTAGAAAGTTTCTTAGCATCAGCTTCTGTCATTTTTGTACCAGCGGCTACTACAATAGAAGCACCGTCTTTGACATCGTACAAAGCAGTTTCACCAACAGCATCTTTGCCATCATTCTTTACAAACTTCTTCACTTTACGGTAAGGAGTTTCTATGAATCCAAAGTCATTAATTTTAGCGTAGGTTGCTAAGTGAGCAACTAACCCAATGTTTGGACCTTCAGGAGTAGTAATAGGACAAAGGCGACCGTAGTGAGAACGGTGAACGTCACGAACTTCGAACCCAGCGCGTTCACGAGAAAGTCCACCAGGACCCATCGCAGAAAGACGACGCTTGTGTTCTAATTCAGCCAACGGATTGGTTTGGTCCATGAACTGTGAAAGTTGAGAAGATGAGAAAAATTCCTGCATGGAAGCTACAATCGGACGAACGTGAATAAGTTGTGCAGGAGTAACTGTTTCTAAATCTGCCAAAGACATGCGGTCTTTTGCAATACGGCTCATACGAGCAAGACCGACGCGGTAACGAGTTTGAATTAACTCCCCTGCTGCACGGATGCGTCGGTTAGCAAGGTGATCGATATCATCTGCAGGACCTTGAATGTTGCTCAAACGAATAATTTCTTTTACAACAGAAACTAAGTCTTCCAAAGTTAACATGCGAGAGTCTTGTTTTTGGTCTACATATTCATCTAAGCGTTGGTTGAATTTGTAACGACCAACTTCGGACAAGTCGTAACGTTCAAAGTTAAAGAACATTGCGCTAATTAAAGAACGCGCGTTGTCTACTGTCGCTAAGTCACCAGGACGAATACGTTTGTAAACTTCTTTGAAACCTTCATCTGCATTTGTTGATGCATCTTTTTCTAAAGTAGTTTGAATGAATTTTAATTCTGGATTTGTGTCTACGTCTTTGAAAGTTTCTAGAATAGCTTCATTAGTTTCCAAACCGAACACGCGAAGCAAAGCCGTAATTGGGATGCGACGTTTGCGATCGATCTTTACACCAATTACACCAGCGTTGTCTGTATCAAGTTCAAGCCACGCGCCACGGTTAGGAACAATCTTTGCACCGTACAAAAACTTACCGCGCGCAAATTCGTTCGTGAAGAAAACGCCCGGTGATTTAATCAACTGGGATACAACTACACGTTCAACACCATTAATGACAAAAGTTCCACGCGGGGTGAGCAATGGAAAATCACCAAAGTACACATCTTGTGTTTTGGTTTTGCCAGTAACTTTGTTAATTAGTTTTGCAGTCACATACAACGGCGCTTCGTATGTAGTGTTGCGTTCGCGAGAAGTGTTCTCGTCGTACTTTGGTTTATCAAAGAAGAAATCTCCAAATGATAGTTCCAAATTCTTCCCTGTAAAATCTTTAATCGGATTGATTTCTGCAAGTAATTCTTTAAGTCCGGTTTCAAAGAACCATTTGTAGGAATCCAGCTGAATTTCGATCAGGTTTGGAACTGCAGCAATGTCGTGCTGCTTTGTGAAAAACTTACGATTGATCATTGTTTCGTCAGGTAAAACAACGCTACCAATCGGCTTTGGCTTATTTTGCATGAATAATACACCCCTACATCACGGCTAATAAAAGCCCCGATGTGTTTATTAATGATATTTAGTTTTGCAGGATCGCTGTAAAAATGGGTCTTCCCTCGTCTGAGCGTTAGACTGCGATCAAAAGTAGCTTATTTAAAAGAGATTTTGTTTTTCTCACTATCTTTTCTCGCTGTTATTTGTAGCGCGAGATTACGCAAGCACGCGGATTTAAAGCATTAAAAAGTGGAAATCTGACAATATTCGGGTGTTTCTAGTACAAAAAAGACCACTTTTTTGCGAACGCAAAAAAGGGCATGTGATTTCGCCTTATTTTCCTATGTATTTGTGCACCTATTTATTATAGCGCGCACTAAAAAGTTGTCAAGTTTTTTTCAAGAAATTCTTGGTACTAAGGGGCGCAAATATTAGCCACGATCCCCTTGTCTACGTAACCCATGGCAATTGCAGCAGCTTTTTCACTAGTGCTGACTGTTTCTAAGAAATCATCAGTAGGAGGGACTTTATAGAGTCTGTACCATGGCACAGCTCCAATAGTAGTTTGTGGGTATGCGTAACCAATAATCCCCTCGTTTGTGAAGCCAAAGTTGGTGGCATTATCTACTGTTGAGTAATAATGCGCTGTAATTGCCCGCTTATAACTGCGGTAAATTGGCACAGTACCAGAAATTTGGGTTTTAAACACATATCCAGCAATCCCTTCGGCTACATACCCAGCTGGGCGCTCGTTAGAGTTAGTGGTAAAGAAATGGTCGCCATCGCTGGCTTTCCAGTACCTATAGATAGGAGCTAGATTGTTAACATTCACTGGATCTCTACAAGTACTAACTGAGCCTCCAGGACCGCCACCTGGTGGAGTACTGCCATCTGCAGCTAAGACTTTCCAAGTGAAATCTTTTTTAATGAACGTAGACATCATTTTACTACCATTTGTTGGCGAACAAGATAAACCAATGGTTACAACATAAGAGCCAGCAGTGGTTGGCGTTGCCGAGAAGGCTGCTTGCGGCTGAGCTGTAGGGTTATCTGTAGTGAGTACTGGCACTATCTGCGCTCCAGTAATAGCTGCATTTACCCCTTCTAATGACAAATCACAAGCATATGCTCCACCAGGCTGATAATTAGTAATACTCAAGTAAGTTGTATAAGGCTTGTTCACTGTGCCATCAGCAAAAGGAGCAGTAACACTGCGATCTGATGAAACTGGGATAACTTCGCCGCCATTATCACCGCCAAGAGGGGCGCAATCTATCCTTGGGTCGCCAAGTGGGCAGCTAGCTTGCTGATATAGCGGATTAAGCTGATAACCAAATAAGGACACTCTTTGCCCAGTATATAGAGTGATTGCTACCAAAGCGACTACTACTGCCATCACCCCGCCAGAAGCTAAGACAGGAGTATTATTTTTTGCCCATGAAAAAGCTTTGCCTAAAGTTTGATTAGGGATTTTTATGGGTCTGGAGCTAGCTGATTTTGATACTTGTGCTGATTTACCACGAGAATCTAAGGTACTATTCTCTGGCGGCACAACGTAATCGACTTCGTCGTTCATTATCACTGATATTTAATTGTGTTTTTGTTTTTATTTCGCTCTTTTGCTGTCGTGGTTGAGATTTTATCTCAAATCTATATTCATTTTAGCACATTTTGATAGAAAAATCAAGTGCGTGCGTGCAGTAATCGTGTATCAACTTAGATATGGTACAATAAAGCATATGATAGCGTATTTACAAGGGAAAATTCTTCAAAAAACTACTCAATATATAGTGCTTTTGCAGGGTGTTGGCTCTGCTGATGGAACCGGTGCTGGCGCTGGAAAAATCGGTTACAAAGTTTTGACCACGCCCGAGGTTCTAGACAAGCCTCTTGGCAGCGAAATTGAGCTCTATATATATCACAAGAGTGGTGATGACGGCCAAGTGCTGTTTGGCATGCCGAGTTTTGAAAATCTGCAGTTTTTTGAAATGCTAATTTCTGTAACAGGTGTTGGTCCAAAGATGGCACTAATAATTGTCAGTGCTGCAAAAATGGATTTGCTACAGCAAGCCATTATGAATTCTGATACGGAAATTTTTACACGCATGTCTGGAGTTGGTAAAAAAACTGCGGAACGAATTATTTTAGAACTACGCAACAAAGTAAACAGCGGTGGACTACTCGACAGTAGTGAGTTTGCTGGCAGCGATGTGTACGATGCACTTTCCGGCCTTGGCTACAACCCGCGCGAGATTCGCGAAACTTTACCGCAACTAGATGCAACGGCAGATACATCAACACAACTAAAGCAAGCCTTAAAATTACTCAGTCGATCTTAAATTTTTATTTGTATGAAAACTTTACGTTTAACAGATGAACATAAAAATGAATACGAAATGTTTGTTGCCGCACACGACAGCGGTTCTTTTTTGCAGAGCTGGAGTTGGGGTAAATTTCAAACTGCGCAAGAAAAAGTTGCAATTCGCTACGGCGCATTTGAAGCTGATGACAATGGTGCACAAAAATTAATTGCCACTGCGCAATTTTTGCAAACAAAAATTCCGCACTTACCAGGCATGTATTTGTACGCACCGTATGGTCCATTGATTTCCAAAGGACAACCGCCAGTTGTGGCGCACGAGTTTATTGGAAAAATTAAATCTGATTTTGCGAAAGCTTGGTTTATCCGCTTGGAGCCAAAAGATGAAACTCCAATTGATGGCAAACCCAGTTTACACATTCAACCTGGCTCAACTTTAATTACAGACTTGGCGTTGAACGATCAAGAATTGTTGGCGCAGATGCATCAGAAAACTCGCTACAATATTCGTGTCGCAGAGAAGCACGGCGTAGTTGTTAGTTCTGGAACTGCTGCTGTTGCAGAAGCGATTGCGCTACTTGCTAAAACTAGCGAACGTCAAGGTTACAAGTCGTATTCAGAAAGCTACTACAAAGAACTCATTGAATTTTTTGCCAATAAAACTGGGGCTGATTGTAGCGTGAAGTTGTATCAAGCTGTGCATGAAGGCGCGCCAATTGCAGTTGCAATTATGATAGACCATGGCAGCACTCGCACTTATTTATTTGGTGGCAGTGATAATGAGAAGCGCAATTTAATGGCGCCGTACGCACTGCATTGGCAGGCAATTAAAGATGCCAAAGAAGCTGGCTTAACCAAGTACGATTGGTGGGGAGCAGAAACTGCCAGCGGCGAAACACCTGGCTTTGTACAATTCAAAATGCGCTGGGGTGGAACACAAAAATTTTACGCGAATGCACGTGATATTGTTTTGCACACTAAATTGTACCGCGCTTACACTGCACTAAGAAAAGTAAATCGATTTTTTTAAATTCATGTCTACTATTAAAAATATTTTACGCGCGCTAATTCCTAATTTTTTATTTAAAGCTTTGCAACCTGTGTACCATGGTTTCATGGCGCGGGTGGCAACTTTGTATTTTGGTAATCCCAGTCAAAAACTTTTTGTCATTGGCGTAACTGGCACTGCGGGAAAATCTACTACTGTAATGATGTGTGCGCAGATTTTAAATTTTGCTGGCAAGAAAACTGGTTACATCACCACAGCTGGTTCGTTCGATGGGAATGAAACCAAAATGAATATGCACGGGCTGTCTATGCCTGGCGGTTGGATGTTGCAACGACAACTTTCCGAAATGATTCGCAACGGTTGCAAGTTTGCAATTGTGGAATGTACCTCAGAAGGCTTGGCGCAAAACCGCCACTTAGGAATTAATTTTCAAACTGCTTTATTTACTAACCTCTCCCCTGCTCACATCGATAGCCACGGCAGTTTTGAAAACTATCGCGCGGCAAAAGGAAAATTGTTTGCAGCAGTGGCGCGTGAAGGCGACGGCGCGCGAAGTTCGATTGGTGTAAATTTAGATGATCCAAATAAAAATTATTTCCTTGGCTTTAAAGCTGCGGAAAAATTTGGGGTCAGCATGCGCAGCGATACACCAAAACCAGATGGGTTAACAGCGTTTGTAGCAGAAGATGTGAAAGTCAGTGATCATATCGAATTCTCTGTGAATAGCGTAATGTTTAATTTACGCATGTTTGGCACATTTAACGTAACTAACGCCCTATTAGCTGTTGCCACTGCCAAAATGCTGGGTGTTTCGTTGGAAACCTCAGCCGAAGCTTTGGCTAACATTGGTACTGTCCCTGGCCGCATGGAAACAATTATGGCACCAAACGGCGCTACAATTATTGTAGATTATGCGCCAGAGCCAGCAGGCATGGAAGCATCTTTGAAAGCAGTCACACTGTTGCCTCATGAAAAAGTTATTCATGTGTTTGGTTCTACTGGCGGCCATAGAGATGTTGCTAAGCGGTTTACCTTTGGCGAAATTTCTGCCAGAAATGCAGACGTCATTGTTATTACTAACGACGATGTGTACGATTCCGATCCGCGAGAGATTGCTATGAACATCCGCGAAGGAATTGATAGCGCTGAAAATAAAAAAGTGCAAACTATTGAAACAGTTTTAGATCGTAAAGAAGCGATTGCGCATGCTTTAAAGATTGCTGGTGCAAAAGATATTGTACTAATTACAGGCAAAGGCTCTGAGCAATTTTTGGTACTTCCAAATAACGAACGTATTGCGTGGGATGACCGTGCTGTAGTAAAGGAACTTTTAAAATGATTCTATTCATCGACACCAGTGACTTTAACAATTTAACTCTCGCGATTGTAAACGGAGCCACTGTAAAAATTCATACCGCTAGTGTAGCGTTTAATGAAAACTACAAAACTAATTTATTTCTGGAGCAGTTTTTAAAACATCAAAAAGTTAAATTGGAAAGTTTAACCAAAGTAATTGTCTGTAGCGGTCCAGGTTCATTCACAGGTATTCGTGTAGGCGTGGCACTAGCGCAAGCATTAGGGTTTGCATTAAAAATTCCAGTGCTAGCAATTCCAAAATCCAAAGTGCCAAAAGATATTCGCAAACTTGATTCAGTGAAAGGTACAAAAACTTTGGTGATGCACTACGGACAAAAACCAAACATCACTACTGCGAAAAAAGCGAAAAAATAATTTAGGTAAAATAAAAGCACGTTCATCTGTTAGGATGCTCGTGCTTTTTTCTTAAACTGCTAAGGTTTCGTAACCGGGTGTTGCTGGCCGATTCAATTCCCGATTGCAGTGTTAAGAATACTTCGACCGATCCGCCGCGCGTTCTCGCCTTCGTAAAGTTCCTGTTCTCTCATTTTGGAGAATTTCCGCCAAGCCTCGCCGCCTGGAAGAGCGATCCCCGAATCAGCCTCAAGTCGATTTTCGGCCTCTATGACACTCCATTTAGCAGGAAAGCTCGTCGGTCTTGGTCGCGGATATGCTTTATCCATAAGCCAAGCGCAGGCTTTTAGAAATAAAAAAGGAATTATTCCGACAATAAAATTTATTGCGAACCCTCCTTTAGACACCATCGCGTCCTCGACTTGTCCAAGAACCTTGGCAACTTTCAAAGCTGCTGCCCTGCGTTTTTCTTTATTCATCACAATCCCCCTCTAGCTAAATTTAGAACGTAATTGAAAACTCAATATCAGGATTATAGAGAAAAAACATGGTTTTGTCAACCATGTTTTTATATAATCTTTATCAAAACTTTATCTGCGATTTAGACAGAAAACTACTCTTTCAAACGGAATTTCCACAAAGCCAAAGCCAGGATAGCGACAAACCAGGCTGCTAAAATGCCGAGATCTTTCCAAACCACTGGCGGGATATTCGCGCCAAGAAACAGGGAGCGGATCCCATCAGCTAGATAAGTAATTGGCAAAATTTCGCCAACGTAACGCAAAACTTTTGGCAGACCTTCCACTGGGAAGAAGATGTTACCAAGAAAAGTTAATGGCAAACCAACTGCGGTGGTAATTGGCGCAGCCGCTTCGTAAGTGTCGGCAAACATGGAAATTAATAAACCAATCACTAAGAAAATTCCTGCGCCAAGCACAACGAATAGCAAAGCCAACAAGGCATTCACAGCTACAGTAACGTGGAAGAAAATTACGCCAATTAGAGTTAGGAAAATAGCTTGGCAAATCGCCACTAAAATTCGGCTCGCTAACACGCTAATAATTAATTCACTTTGCTTGAGTGGAGTCACTAGAAAACGTTTGATTACGCCGCGTGCTTTTAAATCAATCATCCAGTAAGCTAAGCCGTAAATCCCGCCTTGCATTACAGTCATCGCAATAATTCCCGGCAACACGAATTGGGAATAATTAAAATCGCCGCCGCTCGGGCCGCCGAACTTTCCGCCAATTGGCAACACAGACAAAGCCACAAAAATTATCGTAGGCATTATGAGAGTGAAAAACAAACCAGTGCGATTGCGATACACCAGGCGTAAGTTCATTAAAAATAATTGATTGAAACTTGAGTTCATATATTTTGATATTATTCTTCGAAAGCTTTACCAGTTAAGTCTAAGTACACGTCTTCTAATGTAGCGGTTTTAACAGTGAACGAACTAAATGGCACATTTCGTTCGCGCAACCGGCGCACGACATCGCCAATAATGTCGAGGTTGTTTACTTCCACAATCATTTTCGGATGAGTGCTGTACATTTTTTCTACGCCGTTGATTCCTTCAAAAACATTTTCACTAATTTCACTGTCAGTGAGGAAAGAAATTTGCGTGGTGTGAGAAAGGTCGTCGATTAATTTTCGCGGGTCATTGATTGCTAAAATTTCGCCAGCGTCCATAATAGCTACGCGGTTGCATAAATATTCAGCCTCTTCCATGTAGTGGGTTGTTAGAACAACAGTGATTCCACGCTCGTGGATGCGGCGAACTAGTTCCCACACGTCGCGGCGCGCGCGTGGGTCTAACCCTGTAGTGGGTTCATCTAAAAATAAAATTTCTGGATCATTTACCAAGCTCGATGCTAAGGTGAAGCGCTGTTTTTGTCCACCAGATAAATCTTTAACTAAAGCATTTTTCTTATCAACTAAATTTACGAAACCTAAAAGCTCATCAATGTCTGCGTCCTTTTTGTATAGAGAGGCAAACAGTTCGAGCAGTTCGCCCAAAGACATGAGCGTCATATACTCGCTAGCCTGGAGCTGCACGCCGATGCGCTTTTTGATTTCGTCTACATTGCTAACATTGTCTAAGCCTAAGACTTTTACTTGGCCTGATGTCTGCGCTTTTAAACCTTCAATTATTTCTAAAGTCGTAGTCTTGCCAGCGCCATTTGGACCAAGAATCCCGAAAATCTCACCTTTTTCTACTGAAAAAGTAGTGCCTTTTACAGCATCAAACGTGGTTTGGCCATCTTTACGATCTGCTTTTGGCAAATCATAAGTTTTCTTTAAATTTGTGATTTCAATAACGTTTTGCATAAATGTATTAAACCACGGATTGACTATTGGGTCAAAATATGATAGATTTATTGATCTTTTAGAGGAGGAATTTTAAGATGATAGATCCACAGATTATTGCGTCTATTAGAGATGAGGTGACTAAGAACGACCACTCTCATCAAACGAAGATTCTTGTTTTAGGCTTTTTCATACTCATCATCGGTGTACTATCCGACATTGAGCGAGATCAATATATTTTGACGCCTATCCCAATATTGGTGTTATGTATGTTGGGTCTAATCAATAGGCTCGAGGTGATGGTGCATCGGCCGGATGGATTTTTAGAACAGTATTCTGATCCGTATCACTCCTACCGGAAAACTCTGAGATTCGACAAAATCGGGTTGTCTATTGCTGACATTTTCGTGTTCTCGGGAGTAATCTACTACGAGATATTTGGAATGATCGAACTTTGGTTACGGTTCCCGGCTAAATTCTGGATAGTGCTAACGCTGACAGTGATAGGAATTGTTCTCTGGCCGCTAATGCCCACAATAGTTCAGATGAAGAAGAAATCAGATGGAGAATGAATACGGAAAGCGGAGCTTCGGTTCCGCTATTTTTTTATTCTTAGACAGTCCCCGTTCATCTATATATAATAACTACATATGAAATTCCAACTGAAAACCAACTACCAGCCAGCTGGCGACCAACCTCAAGCGATTGAAGGATTGTTAAAGTCGCTTGAAAAAGGTTATCGCCACCAGACTTTGTTGGGTGTGACCGGTTCTGGAAAAACTTACACCATGGCGAACATTATCAATAAAATTCAAAAGCCAACTTTGATAATGTGTCACAACAAAACTTTAGCTGCGCAATTGGCTTCAGAGTTCCAACAATATTTTCCAGACAACGCCGTGCACTATTTTGTGTCTTACTACGATTACTATCAGCCCGAAGCGTACATCCCCCGCTCTGACACTTACATTGAAAAGGATACGCAGATCAATGAAGAGATCGACCGACTACGTAACGCCGCCACGACTTCGCTCATGTCCCGCTCGGATGTGTTAATTGTTGCATCCGTGTCTTGTATTTATGGTTTGGGAAATCCGGACAACTATTTAGAATTGTCTTTGGAAATTGATAAAGGCATGAGTTTTAAACGCGACAAACTACTTCGTCGGTTAACAGACATGCAATACAGCCGCAACGACATTGATTTGCGTCGTGGCACGTACCGAGTACAAGGCGACACTATGGAAATTGTGCTGTCTTCCGAAGATACCATTATTCGTCTAAGTTTTTTTGGTGATGAAATTGAAAACATCGAACGCTTGCACATGATTTCTGGCGAAACTATTGAATTCATGGACAAGATTAAGATTTTCCCAGCGCGCCACTTTGTTACTCCAGAAGATAAATTGCATGTGGCATTGGATCGAATTAAGGCCGAATTAGCTGAACGTTTGGCCGAATTAAAAAGCCAAGGCAAAATTTTGGAAGCTGCGCGTTTGGAACAACGCACTAACTTCGATTTGGAAATGTTGAACAACACCGGGTTTGTCGCAGGAATTGAAAACTATTCCCGCGTCATGGAAGGCCGCGAACCAGGCAGTCCCCCTTCTACGCTAATCGACTATTTCCCTGATGACTTTTTAATGTTGATCGATGAATCTCATCAAGCTATTCCGCAAGTGGGCGCCATGTATGAAGGTGATAAATCCCGCAAGTCCACTTTAATAGACTACGGTTTTCGTTTGCCTTCTGCTTTAGACAATCGCCCGTTAAAGTTCCCTGAGTTTGAAGATAAAATTAGCCAGGTCGTGTTTGTATCTGCCACCCCAGGTCCATACGAAATTCGCAAAAGTTTAGACGAGAACTATTTAATTACAGATAAGGAAAAGCAGATTATCACCAAAGACATTCGCAAAGAAGTGGTCGTTGAGCAAATCAACAGACCAACTGGTTTGTTAGATCCAACAATTGAAATTCAACCGATCAAACATCAAGTTGACCATTTGATGGCGCAAATTACAGAACGTGTCGCAAAAAAGCAGCGTGTGATCGTAACCACGTTAACAAAACGCATGGCGGAAGAGTTGAACACGTACGTTAAGGAAGCTGGAATTAAAGCGCAGTACTTGCACAGCGAAGTAGAAACTTTTGAACGTTTGGAAATTCTGCGCGATTTGCGTTTAGGGATTTATGATGTGATTATTGGTATTAACTTGCTGCGCGAAGGTTTGGATTTACCGGAAGTGTCTTTAGTCGCAATCCTCGATGCCGACAAAGAAGGATTCCTCCGAAGTGAAACTGCGTTCATGCAGATCATGGGCCGCGCCGCGCGTCACCTTGAAGGTCATGTTATTATGTACGCAGATAAAATTACTGGCTCAATGCAACGTGCGATTGATGAAACTACACGCCGCCGTAAAGTCCAGGAGGCTTACAATACTAAACATGGTATTACTCCTGAAGGAATCATTAAAAAAATTCAAGATTCACGTTTAGCTGGCAGCCACGAAGCTTTGCCTGGTATTGAAACTGAAGATGTAGAAATTGGTAAGCTGTCACCGCAAGGCATGAAGCATTATATAGAGGAGCTTACTGACCAAATGGAATTGGCTTCACAAAATTTGGAGTTCGAACTTGCCGCTAAAATTCGCGACAAATTGGTAGAAATTAACCAAGTTCGGAAGTTGCAGAAGAAAAAATAGCCAAACAGGTTGCGACGAGTTTACATTCTCCAATACGCTTGCTACTATGAAGACGTGCCGTTATGTCTACTACTTTGTAGTCACCGGCCCTGATTCCTGTTTAAGGAGAATAGTTCTAAATAGAGCACCCTCTGTTCGATTTTCGAACCCCATTCTCCGGTCCAGCGCTGTTTTTACAACGCTGGACTTTTCTTTTGCCCTTGCCAAACATCAACTTTTACAATATAATACAGGAGCTTTAATTGACTTCCCTGTCTTCCGTGTCCACTTTAGATAAGGGTCCAGCAAAGCGCTCATCAATTTAAAATTTAATTTAAATGCCAAATACTAAATCAGCGAATAAGGCGATGCGTAATTCTCGCCGCCGCAACGTGATCAACACTCGTACAAAATCTAAGTTCAAAGCTGCAGTGAAAGAAACTCGCACAATTATCGCTTCCGGCGATGTTAAAGAAGCGATGGAAAGCTTGAAGAAAGCAATGTCCGCTCTTGATAAAGCTGTGAAGAAAAACGTGATGCACAAGAACACTGCTTCCCGTCGCAAATCCCGCCTTGCAAAAGCAATCGGCAAACTTGCAAAATAATATGTAAATCAAAAACTCCCAGTTGGGAGTTTTTTGTTACTTTAGTTTTGTCATGTCGCCCCAATTATCGCCAACCTTTGCTTCGGCGATTACGGGCACGGTTAGTTTGTAAGCATCTTCCATAAGAGGTTTTATTTTTTTCACCCACTTGTCGACTGCGTCTTCGCGAACTTCGAACACCAGTTCGTCGTGCACTTGCATGAGCATTTTAATTTCATCTTCTTTACCATTCACTTCTTTGTGAATATTGATCATAGCAATTTTCAAAATGTCGGCTTGCAAACCTTGAATTGGGAAGTTAATTGCCGCGCGTTCGGCACCAGCGCGAATGAAAAATTGTGACGAGCGAATTTCTGGGAATTTGCGAATGCGGCCTAGCTCGTGGCGCACAAAACCATTCTCATTTACTTCAGCCTTCACGTTTTCCAAATACATTTGCACACCAGAATATTCTTCAAAATATTTATCAATGAATTCTTTGGCATCTGTGCGGGACACAGCGCCGATTCTACTTGCTAAGCCAAAGCTCGACAAGCCGTAAAGCACGCCAAAGTTAATAGTTTTGGCGTCGCGGCGCATATCATCTGTCACCTCGCCAGGAAGGACGTCGAAAATTGCTGCGGCTGTGTTGGTGTGAATGTCTTCGTTGTTTTGAAAAACTTTCATCATGTTTTCGTCTTGAGCCAAATGCGCGACAATGCGCAATTCCATTTGTGAATAGTCGATGGATAACAGTTTGTAGCCTTTTTCGGCAATAAAGGCTTTACGAATTTCTGAGCCAATGCCGTGCCCTCGCACAGGGATGTTCTGCAAGTTTGGGTCAGTGCTGGAGAGGCGGCCAGTCGCAGCCACGGTTTGGTTGTAGCTGGTATGCACCCGGCCAGTACGCACGTTCACCAGTGCAGGCAGCGCGTGCAAATAAGTCGACTGTAGTTTGGTTAATTCACGATAACTCAAAATCTTTTCAATAATTTCGTGCTCCCCTACTAATTGCTCAAGCACACCAGCGGCAGTGGACAAACCAGTTTTGTTTCGTTTGCCAGAAGTTAAGTTTAATTTGGTAAATAAAATTTCCTGTAATTGTTTTGGCGAACCAATATTAAATTCTTCACCAGCGAGTTTGTAGATATCTTTTTCTAATTGAGCAATTTCTTTTTCAGCTTGGTCTGCCAATTTTTCTAGCAAACCCACGTCTAACTTTACGCCAAACCGCTCCATGCAAGCCAACACTTCTACCAGCGGCATTTCAATATCATGAAAAATTTTCTCTAAGCCGTCAGCCTTTAAACGCGGTTCAAAAATTTCTTTCAAGCGCAATGTCATGTCTGCATCTTCTGCGGCATACCAACTGACTTTTTCTACATCAACTTCTGCCATAGAAATTTGGTTACGGCCTTTGCCAATTAACTCTTCGATCGATTGCATCTGATATCCAAACTCATTGAACACCAATGAGTCGAGTCCATGCTGACGCACCCCCGCGTTCAAAACATACGACGCAATCATGGTGTCGAATGACAGCGGGTTCAGCTTTATATCAGCGTTTCCAAAAGTCAGAAAATCATATTTCATGTTGTGACCGATTTTCGCTACTTTGTCGCTCTCTATTAATTCGCGAAGTTCTTTGCTTTTGTCCAAAACAGGGCGGGTTATGTAGTAGCCTTCGCCAGATTTAAAACTAATTGATGTGCCGATAACATTAGCATCTATTGGGTAAAGTTGGTCTGTTTCTGTATCAATAGCAATCTCTTTCTGCTTGCTCAGTTTCTTCAACAGTTCATTTAACTTTTCTTGAGTATCTACTAACTTGTAGGTTTGTTTGCCAACATCACCAACTGGGGCTTCGTCTTCTTCGCCATCAATAGTGTCGATGTGCTCTGGTTTTCCGCCATCGCTAGTTATACCAACATAACCTTTTGGCAATTTATCAATTAAAGTTTTAAATTCCAAAATTTGGAATAACTTCATCATTTTATTTAAGTCAGTGCGCTTGAATTCATAAGACGGGATGTCGATCTCCAACGGCACATCACAAATAATTTTAGAGAGTGTGTAGCTTTGTTGGGCTTCTTTTTCGCCGTCTACTAATAACTTCAAAACGCGAGGTTTGATTTTGTCACCAGTTTTGCCAGCCTTAATGGCTTTGTATAAATCTTCTAAGCTGCCGAAGTCCTGAATTAATTGTGCAGCAGTTTTTTCTCCAATGCCTTTAACGCCTTTGATGTTATCAGACGGATCACCGCGCAACGCTTTGTAATCAATCATTTGTTTTGGCATCAAACCGTAACGTTCTTTTACTGCTGCAATGTCGTACACTGCGGTATCGTTTAAACCTTTGCGCAAAGTGTAAATTTTTACACACTCGTTTACTAGTTGCAAACTATCTAAGTCGCCAGTAGCGATCATTACATCGCAGTCTACGTCTTTATGTTTTGCGCAAATGTGCGTTGCTAAAGTACCCAACACATCATCTGCTTCAAAACCTTCAATCTCAAAAATTGGAATATTTAACGCGCGAACAATCTCTTTGATGCGCGGGAATTGAGCGTACAATTCATCATCACCTTTTACACGAGTACCTTTATAGTCGGCATACATTTCATCACGAAAAGTTGGGCCAGCTAAATCGAAACTACAAGCAATGTGCGTTGGCTTGAGCTCTTTAATAGCGCGCAGCAAAATCATGGTAAAGCCATAAACCGCATTGGTGTGCTCGCCATCTTTGTTAGTCAGCGCTGGGATAGCATGATATCCGCGGTGCACCAGGGCGTTCCCGTCTATCAACATATATCGATTTGTTGCAGTTTTTTTAGGCATAAATGGTTATTTCTCCTCTCATTGTAGCTGGTTTTGGGGTATAAAAAAAGTGAGGTGTAGTATAATTAAAGTATTGATAAATTCTGTTTTGGAGGAAACACTATGTATGCCCATTGCCCTAGTCAACACTGCAAAAAGTTTGAGTTGCCAGTGACGATTCCCCGGATTGTGGGTTTTCGCAGCGGCACGTTCAAATGCGATGAATGTCAATCTGGTCTGCAAATAACCCCTGGCGAGTACAAGCCAGAACTAATCTCTAGAAAAATACGGCAGCGCGCTGTGTTCAGAAACTCTCGCGATTGAAAAATAAAAGACGTGAATCTCCCACGCCTTTTTATTTTGCACAAATTGATAAATAAAAAAGTCGCGCAAATCTGGGAGGATCTGCGCGACAGTCAGTTGTTTATCTTTTATTGTTCGCGGTGCTGCACGAGTGCATCCCGTTTAACGAATGCCTGCCTCGTTCCCGGAGACCAGGCCGTAATAGTGACTGCCGTGTCTCTGGTATACTCAACAGTTCCCGAGAGAACAAGACGCCTGCCGTTATCTGAGGCGTAAGCCGCATATTCCGGGTAAGGGCCTGTAATCAAGCCGGTTCGATCTCCTGCAGAGACCATGTAAAAGATCGGGCTACTAACAGGGAAGTTTCCGGTCAACACCAGACCATTCGAGGTTTGGCGCGTGGTGTCGATGTAGAACCATCGACTATACTGGCCAGCGTTCACCAGATATACATCCAGCAAGATTTGCTGAACCAATGTGCCGTTGTCATCTGTGATGACAACATTGTACTGATTCCTACCATAAGAATCCTCAGGATTAAATTTCCTGCTAAGGATGTGGATGGATTGCATCGCGGTAATGCCGTTGATGCTTCCACCAGACGCGGTGTCAGCGTTGCAGTAACCAACTCTTTCAGTGCCGTCGTAATCGCCGCTATACCCAGGTTTTAAATTCTGGATAGTACCGAAGAAAGTTCTGTTAGTGGTTACCATCGGCACAAGACTCAATTCAAGGGTTTCGCCCGGCTGGACAAACTCATGATTCGAACTAAGTAAGAACACAGGGTTCTCGCCCGGCCCAAATGCAGGGATTTTATCGTTACCCAATGACGGGCCGACAACCTCTGATTTTGCCAGACGTGGCTTGGTCGGATCGATAAGGCCAACGGTTTGCTCAAACCTTGATTTAGGGTCAAGTGTTGCCGATGACCGGGTCATTGTCTGACCAAATCCGATTCCGAAAAATGCGAAAAGCACGACTAAAAGTAAAAAGATAGTTTTCATGATTGTTCCTCCAAAGAATTTTTGTAACCCCAAGATTGTACCATATTTAAGCCGAATTGTCAAGATTAGCCAAGTTTAAACAGCAAAAAACCGCTTTTTTAAGCGGTTTTTATCAATCTTGTAAATTTGGAAAATAGTAGCTAGCCTACCCCACTACCCGGAATACCTCTTCTACATCAGTGATTTTTGCTAAAGCTTTCAGCAATCCATCTTGAGCCATGGTCATAGTGCCATTCGTATGAGCTAGTTTTTTAATCTCAATAATTGAGGATTCTTTCAAAATTAGTTCGCGCATTTCATCGTTTATTTCCATAACTTCATAAACACCCATGCGGCCTTTGTACCCTAAACCACCACACTCTTTGCATCCTTCAGAATGATAGAACGCCAGCTTCCCGTCTGCCCCACGAGGCACTTCGACTTTCGCATTCGCCGGAATTTCGTTTAACAACTTTTCCACTTTCTCTAACAACGCTGGTTGCAACTCAACTGGCTTAATACATGCCTGACAAATTCTGCGTACCAAACGTTGTGCTAATACTGCATTCAACGCTGGTGCAATTGTAAATGGTTTTACACCCATGGTGACCAAACGCGGCACAGCACCAGCTGCATCATTGGTGTGAAGAGTAGACAACACAATATGTCCGGTCAGCGCTGCTTGCAAAGCAGTCTCAGCAGTTTCCGGATCACGAATTTCACCAACCATCACAATGTCTGGATCTTGACGCAACACAGCGCGCAATCCTTTTGCAAAATTAAAATCAACACGATGGTCAATTGGAGTTTGCTGAATGCCTTCCACTTTGTATTCTACCGGGTCTTCCAGAGTAATAATTTTTACACCAGGTTTATTTAGCTCGCGCAAGAACGCGTACAGCGTAGTGGTTTTTCCAGAACCTGTTGGACCAGTAGTAAGAATCATGCCATTTGGTTTATCAAGTTGTTCAATAACCACTTCACCAGCGCGGCCTTGGATCATTAAATCTTTTACACTAACGTCGACTGCGCCAATACCAAGTAAACGCATCACAATGGCTTCGCCATAACTCGACGGCAAAATCGAAACACGAACATCGAGCGGCTCGTTATTGTGCATTACTGTAAAGCGGCCGTCCTGCGAAACATTCGTGACATTTAATTTTAATTTCGCCAGCAACTTAATTCGGGACACAACGCTATTGTGAGATTCTTTTGGCATTTGAGCAGCATCGTGCAGCACTCCATCAATACGCAAACGGACTTTGACCATGTGTTCTTCTGGCTCCAAGTGAATATCTGAAGAACCCTGCGATACAGCTGCGCCAAACATTGCAGTCAACAAGTCACTGGCATTGGTTGCGCGGTTTTGCATTAGCTCCTGTAACTCATCTTGCGTGCCAGAGTCACCAAACTTAATGGCATTTTCAAAAGTCGAAGTTGGGCGAATTACTTTGCTGTAAAACTTCATTGTGGATTCGTAGCTCGACAAAGAAATATAGTACAGCTCGACTTTAAACTTTGTAGACATTTCTGCAATTTTGGCTTTTAAGGCCGGATTTGTTGGGTCATTTGTACCCATGCGCACATCATGACGTTCTTTGTAAAACGGCACTGCGCCAATTTCGCGCGCCTCTTGTTCAGTGATAATCGACAGGGCAGTTAAGTCCAATGGAAAATTCTGCAGATTAACATATTGCATACCCAAAGAATTAGCGCGACCTTGCGATTCGCGTTCTTCTATATCACGCTTCTCATCTTCTAAAGCACGTGATAGATCTTTCGGATTTGAGGACAGAAAATTAGACATTTGTTTTTACAGAATTTTGTTTCGTCTCAAGGGGCCTTTGCAAAAAAAAGAAGGCTCTAGGCCTTCATTATACCACAGAGTGGCGGTTTTCGATTAGTTTGCTGAGTTGTTGTTGTGTCTGCGCCAAGTCCTGTTTTAAATTCACAGAAATATATTCATACTTGCCAGTGAGTTGAGTTAGGTGGATCGCTTCGCCTGCAGAACCTAACTGCGTAGCAATGTTTGCTAAATCTTCAAATGGTAATCCAGCCACAACTGCTTGTACTCCCCCAGCAGGAAGTTCGGCTAATAAAATTACTAACGAATATCCAGTGATCATTTCTACAATGTCGCGCGCCACAATTGGCAACGACTCTACACCAACATTAGTTTTTTCTAAATCTGATTTTGTCACTATTGCAGTCAGAATTTGTTTTTCCTGCAACGCAGTGAGTCGTGCCAATGCCCGACCCCAAAGCTGCAACAACGGCAATGGTTTAGTTTTAAAAAGATGTTGGATAATATCTTGTTGCTTTGCACCAGCTTCTACCAAGCGTGATGCTTTTAACATTGCTTGCGGTGTAGTTTTTGGATCACGGAAACTGGAAGTCTGACTAATTATTCCAGCAAGCAGAGCAGTGCTCACGGTTTCATTCGCTAAAGCGTTTGGCATGGCTTCCACTAAATCCATTACTGCTTCACAAATACTGCTGGCAATTGTTTGCACATAATTAATTGTGCCGTAAAATTCATTCGCTGGATTAATATCGATGTTAATATGTGGGGTACCAAAAAATAGTTTCGTATTTTCTTTATACAAACTGCCAAGCTGTTCAAAATTTGCTGCACCAATAATTACAACTAGATCGAAGTTCCCAGCACTTGGCAAAACTGAGACATCACTTTCTTTAAACTGTCCTGCTTCTTTAGGGGTGACGAAAACTGTTAAACCGTCGTCAGATTTTTCATAACGTAATTCACCAGGTTGAGCATTTTTACTAGAAATTTTGATAGCCAACTGAGCGCTATTATTCAGTGCTCTATTAATACGTGGCGCATTCTTCAAAAATAGCAGTTCGGGAAGTTCGGCGGCGGCGGAAAAAAGCATCACGGTTCTATGTTGATCTGAGGCAGAATTTGAAGAAATTGCTGTAGATAAGGCAATTCCAGCACAAATTTGATCAATATTAGGCTGCTCAGGCAAAACAATAGCAATCTGCTTTGCAGTGCCAATGGTTTTTAATATAGTTTGGATTTCAGGGGTTTTAGTGTCAGTCATATGCGTTATAGCTTATCACTATAGCGAAGTTTACTAATGAGGTCAATCGGGCTACAATATAGGTACAAATGAAAGCATTAGCGCCCAAAACTAAGCCCAAAATCGAGTTGCCTTTGTCGCAAGTTACGGCAGCAGCTCAGAAAATTGCCAAGACTATTAAAGGTGGCGAAGTGCTTGCCTTAATTGGTGAACTCGGCAGTGGCAAAACTACTTTTACCAAAGCCTTGGGGGCAGCTCTCGGAATCAAGCAAACCATTTCCAGCCCAACATTTGTGATGATGCAGGAGTTTGAAATCCCGGCGCAACGCGGCGCATCAACTAAAACTGCGAAAAAATTTCTGTACCATTTAGATCTATACCGCACTAAAAATTTTAATGAAGTAAAATCGCTTGGCATTACCGAATGGTGGGGCCGCCCCGAAACCGTTACAGTTATTGAATGGGCAGACAAAATTCTCAAAGACCTCCCTGCAAACGCAACTATAATTTATTTACATCGTGATCAAAAATAATTTTACAATTCAACTTGATAATCCCCGTGGCGCGCAATTTTACGCTCCACAATTTTTAGCTGCAGCTGGAATTTTATTTTTACTAATTGGCGTGGTTCCAAAAACTGCACAAGCTGCTAGTCCGTTTGACCAACAACCAGTGCCAACATACAGTCCAGTTGTTTCAACTAGCACCAGCACCCTTGCTACTGTTCCTCCAAACTTAGTTAAAGAGTGGCGTGGATTGTACACCAAACGCGCAGGCTCACTGTTAACAAATACTCAGCCAATTTACGGCGACACGTTGCGCGAATACATTATTGATTGGATGCAACACAAAGATCATAAATTTGCTACGCAAACTTACAAGTTTAATCCTGCTGCTGTATACGCTTGGACAGGGCAAATTGCGAGCAGTGTAAATGCTACTGCGAGCGAACCATCAATGAAAGTAGAAGATGGCCGCGTTACAGAATTCACTCCCCCACAAACTGGCAAAGCGCTCGACCGATACTCAAGCACATTAAAAATTATTAACGAGTTAGGCAAAGGCAACAATGAAATTGAGTTAACAGTTAACGCCACACAACCAAAAAATTCTTTAGCTGACTTAGGTGGTTTAGGATTGCAAGAATTGATTGGCCGCGGTGAGTCAAAGTTTAACGGGAGCCCTGCAAATCGCCGTTGGAACATCAAAGTTGGCGTAAAGAAAATGACTGGAATAATTATTAAGCCTGGCGAAGAATTTAGTTTTAACAAATATTTAGGTGATGTAGATGCCTCCACAGGATTCAAACCTGAACTAGTCATTAAAGGCGACCAGGGCACTATTCCAGAATTCGGCGGCGGCTTATGCCAAGTTTCATCGACTACTTTCCGCGCTGCCATGCATGCTGGCTTGCCAATTACTGCGAGACGGAATCATTCTTACGCAGTACAATATTACGCACCACAAGGTACAGATGCGACTATCTATCCAGGGTCTGCTGATTTAAAATTCACCAATGATACTGGACACAACATTTTAATTTGGCCTTACTTTAAAGACGACAACTATTTAGTATTTGATTTTTACGGCACTTACGACGGCCGCAAAGTGGTACTCGGCACTCCTTATTCCTACGACCGCAAAGGTGATGGTTCTATGAAAGCAACCTGGAAGCGTACTGTGACTTTGCCAGGCATGAAGCCTCGTGAAGACGTGTTCAACTCTGTGTATCAACCACCTGCTAAATTCCACAAGACTGAACAGTTTGTTACATCAACTGGCCAAGGCACTACTCCCCCAGGTGGAGTAAATCCAATTCTGGCGCCGCCAACAAATCCCCCAACAACACCGCCGAGCGAAACCACTACTCCATAATAAAAACCGCCCATGATTACTTCCAGCGACTCAGAAATTATTTTAGAAGAAGCAGCTACTCCTGAAGATCAAGGGTTGGAGCTAACTCTTCGTCCGCAATCTCTGCCAGACTTTATTGGCCAAGAAGCGTTAAAGTCTAATTTGAGTATTGTTATTCAAGCTGCCAAAATTCGTCGTGAATCTTTGGAACATCTTTTATTGTACGGCCCACCAGGTTTGGGGAAAACTACTTTAGCAAATATTGTGGCGCGCGAACTTGGCGCAGGGATTAAAACTACTTCTGGTCCAGCCATTGAACGTCCGGGTGATGTGGCCTCTCTGCTTACCAACCTAAACGAAGGCGACATTTTATTTATTGATGAAATTCATCGGTTAAATAAAATTGCGGAAGAAGTTTTGTATCCAGCTTTAGAAGATGGTGCGCTGGACATTATGGTTGGCAAAGGTCCTGGGGCACGCAGTGTGCGAATGGAGTTGCCGTCGTTTACTTTAATTGGTGCTACCACTCGCATTGGCATGATCTCTGCTCCTCTTCGTGATCGGTTTGGTATGATCTATCACCTGGACTATTACGACCATAATGATTTGCAAAAAATTATTGCCCGCTCCGGACAAATTTTAAAAACCACTTTGGATAGCGAAGCAGCTGAGGCGATTGCGAAGCGCAGCCGCTTTACTCCACGTATTGGCAACCGTTTGCTTAAGCGTGTGCGCGACTTCGCTCAGGTTTCCGGCCATGATACAATTACTATTGAAGATGCAGAAAACGCTTTAAAACTGCTGGAAATTGATGAATTCGGCCTAGACAAACATGACCGCAAGATTCTTTCTACTATCATAGAAACTTTCAAAGGTGGGCCTGTAGGCTTAAACACTATTGCAGCTTCCACTGGGGAAGAAGAAGATACTATTGCCGATGTTCACGAACCATTCCTAATTCGGTCTGGGTTTCTAGCTCGCACCCCCAAAGGCCGCCAAGCCACTGAACGCGCTTACACCCATTTGGGATACACGCCGCCAGCTTCTGCGCCAAGTGCGGAACCAAAAGAACAGCCATTACTATAAATTTACAATCTATACATGAATGCTTCTCAAATTAACAATATCGCCTCAATAGTTTTTCTTGTCTTGGTCGGACTTTTAGCGCTCGTATCTTTGCTAACTGCTTACGTATTAATCCGCTACGGCCAAAAATTAACTTTTACTGTTATCATCAGCTTAGCTTTTGGTGCAGTATTTTTTTTGGGAGCGCTAACAGCGTTCATCACTTTACAACAACTATTCTAATTTTATGATTCCACAAACTGTATCTTACGAAAAATTGTTCCCCAGCCAGCAACCGGATGAAAAAATTATTTTAGCTGTGCGCGAACATTGGTTTCGATTATTTTTCAAAGTTTTCATTGTTGCAGTTTTGTCGTTGTTGCCGTGGTTGGTACGCTTACTACTTTTCAACAGTGATGTTTTAGCATTAACAGCGCGCACTGATGCAGTTATTACAATCATTAGTCATCTGTATTTCTTAGCACTGCTTGTTGGTCTGTTTGTAATTTACACTTTGTACTATTTAAATTTACACATTGTTAGCGCTGAACGGATTGTTGATATCGACCAAGTGGGTTTGCTGTTCCACGAAGTTTCGGAATTGAACATTGAAACTATCGAAGATGTTACTAGTCAAACCAAAGGGCTGATTGGCAACTTGTTAAACTACGGCACTGTGTTCATTCAAACCGCTGGAGCGCAAGAACGTTTTCAATTTGATAACGTTGCCAACCCAGCGCGCATTGCTAGTATTATTCTTGAGCTGTACGAAAGCCACGGCAGCAAAGAATCACCAAGACCATAATTATTTCCAACTAATCTTTTTTATGAATATTTTAATTTTCGCTGGCGGCAGCGGCACGCGATTGTGGCCTGCTAGTCGCAAGTCTAAACCAAAACAACTTCTAAAGCTAATCGACAACAAAACTCTGTTGCAGAATACTTACGAACGTTGTCTGCAATGGACTAAGAAGAATCAGGTTTATATTGCAACCTTGAGCGAATATAAAGATTTGATAAAAAAACAGTTGCCTGGCATTCCTACCAGTCATTATTCTTTAGAGCCAGTGCTGCGTGACCGCGGTCCTGCAATTGCTTTGGCAGCGTTGATTATGAACCACCAAGATCCAGAATCTTCGTTCATGACTATGTGGAGTGATCATAATATCAATGAGAAAAATGGCTACTTCAAAAAGTTGTTGGCCAATGCAGAGCAATATTTAAACGCTAATCCAGAAGCTACTTTAACTATTGGGGTTCCCCCAACCTTTGCCCATACTGGATTTGGCTACATTAAAAAGGGCAAAAAGATTAGCAACAAGTACGGTTTGCCTTTGTACAAAGTACTGTCCTTCACAGAAAAACCCAACAAAGCTAGGGCAGAAAAGTTTGTTCAAGGCCGCGCACATCTGTGGAATAGCGGTTACTTTATTTGGAAAACGGACACTTTATTAAAACTTTATGCGCAGCATTTGCCAGAAGTTTACAAAATCTTGATGAAGATAAAACCGTTTCTAGGCACCAAGGATCAGCAAAAAGCCATCGACAAATGGTATCCAAAAATGCCAAAGGTCGAAGTTGAACAAGGTATTCTCGAAAAGATTAAAAAAGATCTTTACACTATTGAAGCAAGTTTCGACTGGATCGATGTTGGCAGCTGGAAAGTAATTAAAGACGCGCAATCAAAGAAGGTTCATGAAAATATTACTCAAGGTTTGCACCTCGACCACGACGGGAAAAACACTTTGGTATACAACTATAACCCAAAGCAGTTGGTTACAACACTAAGCACAAAAGATTTAGTCATTGTAGTAACAGAAGATGCAATCTTGGTAGCAGACAAAGACAGTAGCACAGAACTAAAAGCGTTAACTGCAAAACTAAAAGATCATCCGAAATTGAAAAAATATTTGTAGTAATTAAAAACACCTCGCATTGTGCGAGGTGTTTTATTATCAGCCTTATCAATTAAGGCTAACAGATTACATTCCAGTAGACATGCCGCCAGAGTAACCGCTTGGGGCTGATTTCTTTAAACCAAGGAACAAGAAGATAACTGCAAGCACTAAGTGCAAAACAGTATCAGCCATGTTGTTAGCAATTAAGCCAAGCATGTTGCCATTGCCTGTCATGAAACCAAGAATGGTTAATAGTGCAAAGATCACGCCAAGAACAAGTGCAAACGTACGCGCTTGTGATTCGCCTTTACTAGCAAAGATTAGAGCCAAAACACCAGCAGCCAAATTAATGATGTTGTGCAAAGCATTAACATCAAAAATTCCTAAAATCGGATCGTTAATAAAACCTAGTAGTCCTAGCACGATAAACACCACACCAGCTACATACATAATAGTTTTAGTCATATGTTTTATAGAAATTATTCGAATAATTTATATTGATAAGTATCGACCAAGACCTATCTAATTTATACCTAAAGTATATACCTTTTTACTCGAAATTAAAGCGCAACTTATCCACCTCCTAGATAAATATAATTCATTAAACCAAGCCTTTTTTCTTATTGTGGTTTCTATAAAAACCAGCCTTCTTTGCTGCTAGTGTTTCTTTTTTTAAATCAAAAACACCGTTCTTCTCAGCCTTACTTAATGGGTGAGTAAACTCTTGATAAATCTTCCAGCTCTTACCTTTAAGAGCCTTACACATTAGGTAAACATTTTCAGCTACTATCTGTGAGTTTCTTACCGCAAAATAGTCTTCTTTAAAATCATTGTCATCTTCCAATACAGAACTAGTTGTACGCCCAGTATGAAATGCAAATGCATGGGGAGGAATAATAAACCCCAGGTAGTTAACCATGCTTAAAATATCCTGTGCAACTCTACTAGCGCCGTCAAATTTGGAAGTCGAAATCGCCCCAGCCACCTTGCCTTGCAATCTTCGTTTTTTTGAAGAATCAGATATCTCATCAAGCGGGGTTAATCTTTCAATAAAAGTTTTCAATAATCCTGAAGGGTAGCCCCAATAAGTCGGCGAAGAAAAAATTATGCCATCTGCTTGCAGTATTTTTTTATACAACTTCTTCATATCGTCATCTTGATCAAGATGTTCCATTTGAACAAAATTTTCATCACTACTATAAGCCCCTTGTTCGAATCCAATATTATAATCTCCTAAATCAATTATTTCTACCTCAACATCGCGGTGTTTTTTATTTATATACTCCAAACTCTCGGACAGCAAAGTTCTAGTAAAACTTTCATGTTGAGAGATGGGATTATTCTTAGACCGAAGGGACGAATTTATTCCTATTATTTTCATGATCTTATAGTAACAAAAAATCGCCAGGATGGCGATTTTCGATTTATCGATTATTTCTCAGTTTCTTGCGCACTCGGACTAAGTGTTACATGCTGCCCCACCATTTCCAGTGGATGCGTCGTGGTTATAAAAGTTTGGAATTTGCCTTGTAAGTATTTTAATAAGAAAGTGCGGCGAGTGTCATCAAGTTCGGAAAGCACATCGTCGAGCAGTAAAATCGGGGTATCTTCGCCTTTAGACAAATACTCCAGTTCAAGGATTTTTAAAGCCAAAACCTGGCTGCGCTGCTCGCCACGGGAAGAGAACGACACTAAGTAAATTCCTTCGCTCTGGAGGTCGAAATCGTCTCTATGTGGGCCCAAAAGCGAAGTTCCGGCCGCTGCCTCGCGTGCGCCTAGTTTTTCCAAGGCTGCGGCAAACTCGGCTTGGATCTCTTCTACTGTATCTCCAGGAATGGTTTCGTAAACCACTTCAATGGTTCGTTGGAACTGAGAAATTCCAGCGTACACTTCGGAAATATGCTGGTTTAAAAAATTTATAAAATTCTTGCGCTCCATGATAATCTGCGAGCCGATTTCTACCAATTGTTCATTCCAAGACTGAACAGAAGATTGTGCGTCTTGGCTGGCACGCCCAGCACGCATGTCTTGGAGTAAACGATTCTTCTGAGTCAAAACTTTTTTGTAGCGCGCTAAGTTATCTAAATATTCAAAACTTTTTTGAGAAAGTACCATGTTCAAATATTTACGGCGTGCTTCTGGCATCTGTGTGAACAAATCTACATCCGTTGGTTCAAAAATTACTACATTCAAATAGCCTTGTGCTTCTTTGCGCTTTTTCTTTACACCATCAATTTTAAAGTTTGCATATATTCGATCACGCTTTTCTAAAAATACTTCAAGCAAATGTTCTTGACCATTACGTTCTAAATTTATTTTTACTTCAGCTTGGTTAGTCCCTTGCAAAAACAAAAACTCCGCATCATCACGGAAAGATTTAAACAGCGAGCCAAAATAAACTGACTCAAGTAAATTAGTTTTACCCACGGCGTTTGGACCAGACAGCACAACCATATCACTGGTAATTGCTAAATCCAAACCAGGATAGTTGCGGAAGTTCTTAATTTGTAAATTAGTGATTTTCATTGTTAACGAATTAGAGCCTGATAGGCATTATTAAATATAAATAGTTGTCTTTTCCTTGCGGCCGAAATACTACGGGTTTGGTGTCGTCGATAATATGTACATCAATTACTTCTGGGCTGGTGTTGGTTAAAAGATCGAGCATGTAACGGAAGTTCAAAATTACTGAGCCAGCTTCACCAGTAATTTGGCACGGGATGTCGACAACGCTTTCACCGACTCCTTGAGATGCGGACATCAGTTGGATAATCTGCTTTTCTGAGTCAAAGCCCAAGGTTACACTACCTGCGCCGCGGGAGAAAATTCCACTAGTTTTTAAAGCGGAGAGTAAGGCGCTGTGTTCTAAAGTAATTATACTGCCTGGTTCATTGGGAATGATTTGCGCGTATTCTGGATATTGTCCGTCAATTAGTCGGGTGACCATATAAGTGTCGTTCACAGTTAAGGCCATTTGCGTGGCGCTGATGTTTAACCCAACAGATCCTTCTACGCCAGCCAGCATGCGAGAGAGCTCGGCAATACTTCTGTGAGGCACTACTACGGCGCGATCATCAGTGGTCTGGACGGGAATACTCATTTCGCCAAGGCGATAGCGGTCTGTGGCTGTGGCCACCATTTTCGAATTCTCAAATCGCAAGGAGATTCCGGAAATTTCCGGCTGGGTTTCGCTAGTACTGGCAGAGAAAACCACTGAATCGAGCACTTCTTTTAAATCTGCTGCGGCAATTGCTACTAAGCTGCCATCTTCTACTGCTGGTATTAACGGGAAGTCTTCCGCTGGTAAATGCTTAATCTTAGTTTGATACCGTTCTGTGGTTACGGAGGTTTCTGCATCCCCTACTTCGATGGTAATGTTTTCATTCGGCAAGTTATTTACCAGGTCGAGTAAAACTTTTGCCGCAATACAAACTGATCCTTCCTTCTCGAGTTTACAGCGCACTGAAGTACTCATGCCCATTTCGAGGTTTGTGGCAGAAATCTTTAATTGGCCATTCTCGGTTTGGAGTAAAACATTATTTAGAATCGGTAGGGTTTGGCTTGATCCAACAATTCGTGAAACTTGCTGTAAACCGTTTCTTAAATTCTCTTGTGTGCAGATGACTTTCATTAGTGTTGTTATTTATTCTTTAAAGAAAGGAAATACATAGTAATAAAGGCTGGGGATTACGGGATAACTGCTAAATATTAATCGGTTTCGGTGTTAACTAACACAAGTTAATTTATTTTTTCTTGTGTGTAAGTGTCAGTTCAATTCCTGATAAACTTCTGATAAAGATTTTCTAAAATGTTGATAAAGTATTGTTGAGGGTTTCTACTGGGGACAAGTGCGAAGTTATCCCGACTTTGTTCTTGAGCTATACAAGCGCTATCCAGAAGTTATGAACATGTTGTGAGCAGTTAGTTGTAAATCTTCTCAAGGATTAATTCCATTTCTTGTTTAATCCCATCGTTGGCCGTAACTGCTTTCTCTACTTTTTCTACCCCATGCATTACTGTGGTGTGGTCTCTTCCCCCAAAGAACTCACCAATAGACGGGAATGAACTCCCTAATTCTTTACGGGCTAAATACATAGCGGTTTGTCTTGGTTTCACATATTCTTTGCGGCGAGACTGTTTTAACAAATCTTCCATAGTAATACTGTAGAAGTTGGCCACTGACTCAGCAATTTTCGACAAAGTGACGGCTTTCTTCTTTGCATTTACAATACTAGCGAGAATATTCTTGGCCTGGTCTAGGGTAAGCGGTTTATTTTCAATTTGCTGATAGATTAACAGTTTGTTTAGCGCCCCTTCTAGCTCGCGAATGTTGTTAACAACATTTTCCGCAATGAATTCAGTGATTTCTTTATCAATTACCACGCCTTTTTTGCCAAGCTTGGTTTGTAGAATGGCAATTCGGGTTTCTAGGTTTGGGGCGCTAATATCAGCAACCATTCCCCATTCGAATCTGGACACTAATCGTTGCTCAATTGCAGGAATATCTCTTGGTAATCGGTCGGCAGTCAGAATGATTTGCTTGCCTTTATCTCTTAACTCGTTAAAAGTATGGAAAAATACTTCTTGGGTTTGTTCTTTACCAGCAATAAACTGGATGTCATCTACCAACAACATATCCACATTGCGGTATAAGGCCTTAAAACTGTCCATTCGCTTTTGACCAAGCGCTGCAACATAATCATTAGTGAATTTTTCACTAGTGACGTAAAGAATTTTTAAATTTGGGTCACTTTGCAGTAATTTGTTACCAATAGCGTGCATTAAGTGGGTTTTTCCAAGTCCTACTCCCCCATAAATGAACAATGGGTTGTATTGTGAACCAGGAGTCTTGGCTACAGCAGTACTGGCTGCATAAGCTAATTCACTGTTTTGCCCAACCACGAAAGTTTCAAAGGTATATTGCGGGTTTAGGCCACCAACCTTAGGCGCAGCAGTAGATTTTTGTCCTGGGTTCAAGTTCTCGGTTCTCTCAGAAGCATCTTCTTTTGCTGTGGAGTTTGGCGCAGAGTCCATTAATGACGGCTGAGTAGCGTTTTCTGGCTTAAAATGGCCAACATAGTACCGAATTGTCTTTACTTCAGGAGCAATGCTTTTAAGGGCTTTAAGCATGGTGGTGTGATATTTCTCGGATATCCAGTTTCGAGTGAAATTGCTCGGTACCCCGACCACAATATAGTCATCTTCCTTCTCAATAATCCCAGTATTTTTGAACCACGTGCTAAAATTAGCCTTACTTAAGGTTACTTCCAGGTCTCCTATGATCGCTTGCCATAATTGTTGGTTTGTCATTATTTTCTTTGTTTCTATCGGTTTTCACGGCCTTTTTAGGAAGTATTTTGCCTGATAATTCATTCTACCAGTCAAGTTATCAACATGTAAAATAGGCATATTTATGGCTTAAATAAGAGATGTTTTTGAATCGCTGTTAACAAGGTGTGGATAGAGTGTGCTTAAACCAAAAATTTATCTAAAATTAAGGAAAATTTGATAAAAACTTGGCTAATCATTGACTTTATATGCCCACTTCAGTATAATTACCCAATGAAACGAACCTACCAGCCTAAAGTAAAAAAGCGAAAACGAGTCCATGGGTTTTTGACAAGAATGCTGACTAGAACCGGACGTGCAGTATTAGCTCGCCGTAGACTAAAAGGTCGAGCAAAACTAACTGTTTAATCCCCCAAGCACTCTAATAGATCAAGCTAGTAAACCAATAGATTTATATGCTTTCTCAAAAACACCGCCTCTCTAAATCAGCTGACGTTAAAAAAACAACAGCCCGAGGGCGGAGTTTTTTTAATCCATTTTTTGTTTTGAAGATTGTTCCAGGCGATGAACCAGCCAAGCTAACTGTTATCACTTCGGTAAAGGTTTCCAAGCGAGCAGTTGATAGAAATCGTTTGAAGCGAATAATTCGCGAAGCTGTGCGCCCATTAATTTCAAAATTTAAACCAGGTAACTACGCGGTGTTGGTAAAATCTAGTGCCTTGAAGATTACTCCAACCGAATTGCGCGAACAAGTAATGAAAAGTTTAAATTCCAGCAAAACTTTGAACTAACAAAGCAATGAAACAAATATTAATTTTTACAATTAAAATCTACCAAAAGAGTTTATCGCCAGACCATGGATGGTTCCGCGCTAAATGGCCTTATGGATACTGTCGCTATCAACCAACCTGTAGTCAGTATGCAATTGATGCTATTCACGAACACGGCTCTGTTAAAGGTAGTGCGCTAGCAGCGTGGAGAATCTTGCGCTGCAACCCATTCGCGCAACCTGGCGCAGATCCTGTGACTAAACTATAATGAGACGGAGCACTACCGTGCTCCAAGCGAATTACACTACTTAAACAAACACTATGCTACATTTTATTGGACACATTTACACACTAGGAATCTATCAGCCAATTCTTAACCTGTTGGTTGGGTTGTACAACATTATTCCTGGCCACGACATTGGCGTGGTAATTATTTTGATTACTCTGGTTATCCGATTTATTTTGGCGCCGTTCATGCACAAGTCTTTGAAAGGCCAAAAGCAAATGAGCTCTATCCAGCCAAAGATCGCAGCGCTTCGTGAAAAACACAAAGGCGATCAAGCTGAACAAACTAAAGCCATTACTGAGCTCTATAAAGAACATGGTATTAATCCGTTTTCGTCTTGTTTGCCGCTCGTGGTGCAGCTGCCAATCCTAATTGCTTTGTATCAAGTGTTCCGTCAAGCATTGCGCGGGAATTTATCAGGACTTTATCACTTTGTCCATAATCCTGGTATGTTGAACTCCAAACTATTCGGTATTGTTGACTTGGCTAGCCCGAACATTGCGTTCGCAATTATTGCTGGTATGGCTCAGTTTTGGCAGTCTTGGTTGATGATGAAGAGTCAGAATCAAGACAATATGGATGCTACTGCAAAAGCTATGACTATCCCAACTTTGTATGTTTTGCCTTTGGTTTCTGTGTATATTGCTTGGAAGTTACCAGCTGGACTACCGCTTTACTGGATCATCACTACGCTATTCGCAGTTGGCCAACAATACTACTTTAACCGCACTCATGTTCCTGACGAAATTGTAGTCAAAGCAAACGAAATTTAATTTAGCTTAAAACTATGGCAGATCATCAGATAATTGAATATATTCAAAACACGATTCGCGAAGTCTTGCAGCGCGCTGGAGTTGATGCGCAAATTGAATATGAAGACAGTTTGGCTGATGGTTTAGTGTTTAATATCCGCAGTCGCGATGCGAAAATGTTAATTGGTCATCAAGGCGCCACATTATATTCGCTTGAACACATTATCCATACCATGGTTGCTCGGCACTTTAGTGCGCAGCGTGTGGCTGGAGAAGGCGCTGACGAAAATGCAGAGCCAGCGCAAGATAATCGCGTATTCTTCTCAGTTGACGTTGATGATTACAAAAAGAAACGCCAATATCATATTAAACAAATGATTAAAGAAGAAGTGGCAGAAATGAAGCGCAGTGGCAACACAGTTAGCCTCCCTGCGATGCCAAAGTATGAACGCAAGTTTGTGCACATGTATATTCAAGAACAATTCCCACATGTGAATACAGAAAGTTTGGGAGTTGAACCATCGCGTTATATAAAAATGTCTTTGTAAAATATTTTTGACTAAACCTTTATTGAGATTTATAATAGGGGTAGAATTTTGCTCAGGAGGAAAAGAGATGAAAATATATTGGTTGCTAATTTTGGTTTGTTTTATTTTCGCGGTTTCGGTTTTTTCACAAAAGATACCGCCGCAGCCACCAGCTGGGTACATCATTGCGCATACTCCCAATAAAGACGTCGTCCATCTGCATTTTAACCGCCAGATAGGATACCGAAGAGTTGAATGGTTTAGTGGCGGCAAGTATACTTACCGCGGTTTCGATGGACCAACTATTGCGGGTCAGCCGACAGCGCTTTTTGAAAGCATGGGATCGGTTGAAGGGGTTGTCGAAGCCTCTATGGATCAATACAATATTAGTATCCAAAAAGCGCCTGCATTTGAATGGAGTTATATCTTGGCAAAAGTAGTTGCCTTGGTTGGAGATTCGGTTACCCCACGGACAAAATTCGTGGAAATCAAGCCAACCTCATCACCTGCTAAGGTTTCCTTGTATGATATGACTATTCTTGAACCCTGTGATTATCAGGATAAAGACGCATCAGGTCATTCAGTGCTTATCCAACCGCTTTGCTTTAGTGGCATATATTAAAGAGTGGGCACAAAAAAGCCGAGTTCCTGTAACTCGGCTTTTAATATACTTAAGGAACGTTTATTGAAACTTTATCACTAGTTATTCCTGTGTCAGACCTGGCATAAACATTATATGAGCCAGATGCTGGGGCATTGTTCCAAGTGTAAGAGTAAGTGTACTTGCTACCGGTTTTGGAAATTGAACCAGCCCCGAGAATCAAAGATTTCCCATTACTTTGCGCGTAGAATGTAACTGAGTTGTATTTA
>DATAMW010000002.1:0-25908 GCA_036266555.1 Patescibacteria group bacterium | reverse complement strand
TCCAATCAAAACATTCCTCAGTTCGGATTGAGGGCTGCAACTCGCCCTCATGAAGCTGGAATCGCTAGTAACCGTAGATCAGCCTCGCTACGGTGAATACGTTCTCGGGTTTTGTACACACCGCCCGTCAAGCCATGGAAGTGGGAAGCGGATGAAGCCTCTATTTATTTAGGGTCCAATCCGATGCTCGTAACTGGGGCTAAGTCGTAACAAGGCATCGGTAGCGGAAGCTGTCGATGGATCACCTCCTTTCTAAGGATAATCACATCTCCAAAACTTTTCGAAGTTTCGGTCATGTCATTCTGATGGTCGTCGCATTGCTTTTCGAAGCAAAGCGCACTGTTAAAACTTACAAAAAGACGCGTAGTTGGTGGAAAACATTTCAATCGCTATATAGTTGTTAAATTTCGCTTAAATTAAACAAATTTTATTTTTTCAAACACCCGTAAGGGTGTTTTTTAGGTGAACGATTGACCAGCCATTTATCTTTTGATATGATTTTTAAGTATTGATAGTTTTTGAAATTTAGGGGCGAAAACCGATGACGATAAAAAATCAAAAGAATAGTGATTTATGGTTAAACAGTGATTTTATTGATGCGCTGGTTCTTCAGGCTAGTCATAGTATCTCAGCAAGAACTGATACAAAAATCTATCATTCCACAACTGAGCCTTCGCTCTTTTCAGACACTACCTCTTCTTTCAGAGAAGAAATTACAAGGGAAATTTATGAGGCTTTAATGCCAGACTCTCAAAGTATTCTCAAGGAGTCTCTTTGGACAGCTGAGACTGTTAAGTCATTAATTTTTAATATTGCTGATGTAGATAATTACTATCGATCCGGAACTGGGAAATATAACTGGCGAGATTTTTTACCACGCATAACACGTTACGTTAAAGAAGCAAAGCTTTTTCAGCCAGTTTTTGTGTCAGTT
This sequence comes from Patescibacteria group bacterium, assembly GCA_036266555.1. Taxonomy (GTDB): domain Bacteria; phylum Patescibacteriota; class Doudnabacteria; order UBA920; family UBA920; genus UBA920. The sequence goes on along the minus strand of DATAMW010000002.1, from coordinate 24,974 downwards.
GCGAATTTACCATTAGAGTTAGCAAAGCTTTTTTACATCCTAGGGCGACCATATATTTTATTAAATTGATTAGAGCAAGCACGTTTATTGTTAAAGGCGTGTTTTTTTGTACCCCTAATTAATTAAATAATATATAAATATATGAACGAGATAAGAGTGACATGTGTCACAAAGCCAAACCGTAATTCAGCCCATGAGCATATCACCCACCTGGGCGGTTCAGGCTGGATCCAAAAACGTGAAGACGTTATATGGGCAATTGATAATAATCGCAATCTTTATTACACTAGAGACCTTTATGGAAATGTTGCAATTGTTGTTGTTGTTCGCGAGAGCGGTAAGTTGCCGTACCTTCGTACAAAGGCAGATGGAAAACTCACCGATAACCTATTGCATCTGACAGAGTGTTCGTTGTATGGCGCTTAAGATTACCATAGGATAAAAGTATAAACACCTCTGATTTTTTCCAGAGGTGTTTTATTTTTGTTTTGGTTTTTCTTGACCGTAGTTTTATCACTGTTCAGGCATAATGAATTCTTGATCTGAAAGTCGCATATTTTGGCGCTAACTCAGATCGGAAATTTCAGTGAAAAAAATAAACGGAGGAAAAATTAATGCAAAAGAAAATGATGCAAGCGCTTTTTCAAGTGTTAGTGCTTGTTGGTGTTTTAAGTGTGGGTGTGTTTAGCACCTGGGCTACTTTGGAACCAACTGGGTTAGCTAAACCGCTGTCCGGATTGCGTGACTACAATGGCACGTATGACGGCAGCATTACTACTGGCTCAATTGGTTTTGTTGGTGGGACTTTGTACCGGGATAATCAAGATGGTGGTGCAACTTCAGGGTGTTTAGGCGAAGGGTGCGGCAAGCATCCAGGCGTGGATATTCCTGTTCCGTCGGGTACCAGTGTGTTTGCCGTGTCTTGGGGGCAAGTGGTTATTAGCCGCTGCGACGATTCATGGGGCGGACTAATTGTTCTGCGCAGTCAAAACCCCTGGAACCCGGCAGAAAACGTCTACTATATTTACGGGCATTTAAGCGCCAGGGAATATACGAATAGTTCGCCTGTTAACGCTGGCGATTGGGTCAGTACTGGCGTGTTTATCGGGCGGACGGGCGGTGGTGCAAAAAATCCTTGTCATGGAAATTCCACAGGCGCGCATTTGCACTTCCAAGTCGATCGCGACGATGGCAACCCAGAACCGTATTACCCAGCGGCCGGGCAACTGAACCAAAAAGACGATAGTTACCAGGTCAGTGGACGGACTTATAATCCGATTCCGTTTTTGACTGGCGGCTATCGATGGACTTTCGGTCAAAATGGTAATCGCGAGCTGTGGGATTTGTTTAGCATTCAGTCGTGGGGAGTGAGCAACGGCGCGCTGTGGGTAGACGCAGGCAATGATCCGTACATTCGCCGCGGTGGCCTAACTAATTGTGGGCGGCTGGGCAAATGCACTAGTAGTTCCATTGCGGCAGAGGCAGCCAATTTTCGACAGGTCTATTTAGATTTGTACAACGGCTGTAGCACGGGCGTTGGTAAGGTCTATTTTACCACGAGCACCAGTACGAACTGGTCCGAAGATAAATCTGTGCCATACTTCACAACCTACGGCGCGCAGAACTTACATGTCTGGATGCCGAGCAACTCAAAATGGAATGGAATAATTACCGGTCTGCGAATTGATCCAGCAGAAAGCTGTTCGCCGTACGCGTATGACCCAACCTACTATGGCGAAATTACCATTGAGCACTAGCAAACTTTTGCGGTCGCAATTATGCGGGCACTTCTAACCAACTTGCCCGCCTTTTCCCTATGCCTGAACTCAGCTATAATATGCATAGACTTGTTCAGAAAATATCAGTAAAGAATAATTATGTCGGAAATATATTTATACACTTTTGGAAGTGTGTTAGTTGTTAGTTCCTTGTCTTTAATTGGCATAGTGACACTAGGAATTAACGAACGTTTTTTGCGTTCAATTTTGTTTTATCTTGTTAGTCTTTCTGCTGGTGCTTTGTTAGGTGATGTGTTTTTGCATCTCTTACCCGAGCTTGGCGCAATTGGGTTTGGTCTTAAAGAGGGAGTGTACTTTTTGGGGGGCATCGTGGTATTCTTTGTGCTGGAAAGATTTATTTTGTGGCATCAAGGACATGATGAGCACGATGAACAAATTCACTCAGTAGTTTATTTAGCAACCATTGGTGATAGTTTGCATAACTTTATTGATGGCTTAATTATTGCAGCCAGTTTTTTGGTTAGTGTTCCGTTGGGAATCGCCACAACTCTTGCAGTAATTTTTCATGAGATCCCGCACGAGATTGGTCAGTTCGCTATCCTGCTTCACGGGGGATGGAGCAAGAAAAAAGCAACGTTGTATAATTTCTTGTCTGCATGTACTTCTATTCTTGGCGCAGCGATTGTGTTGCTGTTCGCAAAAAACTTGCAAGGGACGCCAACTTTCTTATTGGCGTTCGCAGGATCAAGTTTCATCTACATTGCAATGTCAGATTTAATTCCAGAACTTCACAAAGAAGTTTCGACTCGTAAATCGATCATTCAATTCTTTTGGTTCCTAGTTGGTATTGGCTTCATGGCCGCCGTCCTCTTCCTTGAATAAAACCAAGAGTATTTAAAAAGTAAAACTGCTGGCTCTGAACGGTTCCGAGCAAGGTTGTTATAATAGTTTTTAACAATCTAGCCCGAGGTGCGTGAAGAGGCAGCAGTTTTACTTTTACCTAAAGCACTCTTGATTTTATTTTCAAAGTATGCTATAATACCTATAGAAGTTACAAACGTTCTTCGAAACAAAAACACAATTGAATAGGCTTAAAAAAGCTACGAAATAAGCCAAAAAAAACAAAAAGAAAACTCAATGCAACCAGTCTCAGCCGTATTTTCATATGGATCTAATTTTCGATCGATCGAATTCCCGACGTTTCGAAAGTTTTTTGTATCCGCACACGATCATTTTATTCCGCACCCGCGCAACAACTATCATCCACACATTTTAAGCCACCGCATGTTGGCTTTGCTTTCGTTACTGTTGATCACTGTAAAAATTGCAGCGATTTCTTTAGTAGCGTTAGGACCAGTTGTTACTGCAGATGCTTCGGCCATTACTACATCAACAGTAATTAGTTTAGCCAACCAAGCTAGAGTCGAAGGCGGATTAGCCGCACTCACTCCGAACAGTTTACTAACTAGTGCTGCTCAAGCTAAAGCTAACGACATGTTGGCCAAACAATATTTTGCACACAACACTCCATCAGGTGATACTCCTTGGACTTTTATTAAAGCCACTGGCTACAGCTACTTAACAGCTGGTGAAAATTTAGCCATTGATTTTACAGAAGCCGAAAGTGTACAAACTGCTTGGATGAATAGTCCAGGTCATCGTGCTAATATTATGAACAAAGCTTTTCAAGAAATTGGAATTGGAATTTCAAAAGGCACATTCAATGGTCACGAAACTACAATCGTAGTACAAATGTTTGGCACGCCGATCGCACAAAAAGTTTCTATGCCGGCAACACCAACGCCAGTAGCGCAACCTGCTACTCCGGCACCGGCACCAGCTGTTGCCCATGCACCAGCACCGAGCGCACCACCAACCACAACTACTCCGCCACAATACACTCCACCAATGTCTTCTGCTCCTGTAGATTTATCACAACCAACTTTGCCAGCCACTCCGGTAGCAACACAGTCGTTGGAAATTAAATCAACTGAAACTTCTTTACAGGGAAATCAATTGTACGTTACTGTTACAGCTTCTGGTGATGCTGCAAAATTAATTGCAGTCTATGGCACAAGAAGCATCATGTTAGATCCAACTGGGACAGATGAATGGTACGGATATATTCCAATGGCTAGTTTAACTCCAGACACAAACTTAACTGTTTATGCTTACGACATTAACGGCAACTTAACTCATGCTGATGTTAGCCAGTTCTCGCCAACCTTGAACGCTTCGCTCAACAATGGAGAAGTGGAAGGCGCATCGATCAGCGTATTAGGAAAAGTTGTTAATCCAAAGGCCTGGGAACAAAAAATTGTGTTGTTAATTCTTGCTTCTCTTGTAGCTTGTCTGGCATTAGCGATTGCTATTCGCCGTCACGTACAGCACTTGCCTCTCATTGCTAATACAGCATTCGTGGCAATGCTGGCCGCGTTCATGCTCATGGTTTAGAATAAATTTTAAAACACCGTATCTGCGGTGTTTTTTTATTAGCCAAGTTAGGCAGAGTCTGATATATTTTAAATCTTGAGGAGGATGTATGACTATTCAAAATCCGAGTTTACCAAAGGTGATAATCGTTGAGGATAATGATCGCTCACAAAGTTTATTTGTAAACGAATTATCTCCTATGGTCTATGTTGTTGTTGCTGAAACAGTGGGCGAAGCTTTTGCTGCCATTGACCGGAACCCTGACGCTTTGTTGCTTGCCGTGGATGATGGGCTCCCGCATCAAGGTGATGGTGTGGAAGTCGTGAAGTTTGCCAAAGACAGGGGGTTCCCAAACCCAATCGTGGCGATTTCAAATCGCAGCAATGCCGATCTTATAAAGGCTGGTGCCACTGATGAAGTAGACAAGCTGTACGCTGTTGGCTTTCTTGAAGCCATGATCAATGACATACTCGTTGCTGTTTAACGCTCGCTCGTTCCTTTGTGTAGCTGCCCTCAAAGCAGCTACTTTTTATTTGCCCTATTGACAGAGTCGGAATTTTGAGCTATATTACTAAATCAAATTTCGAAGGAGAATTTATTAGGGGGAAAATTATGTCATTGCCAAAAATTTTAATCGTTGAAGACAAGGTGAAAGTGCGGGAAGCTTTATGTGATTTTTTGCACGATGTTGCTGAAGTAATTACTGCAGCAACACCAGAGGAGGCCAAGGCTTTAATCCAATCCAACCCGGATCTCAAGCTGATATCTGTGGATGGTTCGTTGGTGCAACACGGTGACGGCGTTGAGGTGGTAAAGTTTGCTGTAGAGCAAGGGTTTCCAGGTCCAATTGTGGCTATGTCTGCAGATGATAACACAGCCATGATTCAGGCCGGTGCCACTCATCATGTCCTCAAGCCCAGAATAGCATCAGTTTTGTGGGAATTAATCGACGGCCTTTAGGCATTTAGTTAGTTGTAAGTATGAAGCAGTTTAATCGCTGCTTCTTTTTTATTGTAGAGCCACGCGGTGGACCCTCGCCCTCCGCTGACCGCTCCGGGCATAAGGTCCACGCTGTGGACCCGCGTCCTCGCTAACCGCTCGGACATAGCGTGCACCGCTAAAATATAAAAACCGTCCATATGGACGGTTTTTATATTGGTGGACCCTACCGGGATCGAACCGGTCACCTCCTGCTTGCAAAGCAGGCGCTCTACCAGATGAGCTAAGGGCCCTTGCGAGTATTTCGCTCGCGAACATTGCTGCTCGCAGGGCTTTTATTTACTTTAGATATTATACACTAAATTCCTGTGGTTGTCGTGGCTGCTCCAAAATCCAGGAATCCGCCCATCCACAATGCAGCAAGAATAATGAATACCAGACCAACTAATTTCCACCAAGTATAGGTGCCAGACAAAGGGGCAGGCAAATACTTTTCAGCAAAATCAATTTTGCCGGTTTGCTGAGTAATCCAAAATGAGTATTTCATTATGGCAACTCCGAGAACCATAACTAGCGGACCTAGAAAATATCGCATATTTTGTTTTTTAGTGGTGGGCGATTCAGGAATCGAACCTGACACCTCGTCATTATCAGTGACGCGCTCTAACCAACTGAGCTAATCGCCCTAAATCTGTTGCTTTTTGTACTGACTTTTCGTATTGTAACAAATCTGGAGTATTTTGACAATAGTGCCCTAATATAGTATTCTTAAAAAGTAAATTTCCACTGTTTTAGAAACAAAAACTCGATCTGCAACCAGATTCAAACAAATATTCAAAGAATGATTTTCGGACAAAAAAATTCCATGTTAGGCGTAGATATTGGTTCGTCATCTATCAAAATTGTACAAATTGATAGAGGTGATAAACCTCGTTTGGTGACATACGGCATGGTTGATATCGCAGAACCGATCACTTCGCAAACAACTGATGAGCAAGTACATGCTTTGGCAGACCTGCTTAAGAATTTGTTAGAGAAAGCGCACGCGACCACGAAGAATTGTGTGATGAGTTTGCCGAACTCGGCTGTGTTTACTTCGGTAATAGATATGCCGAAAATGGATGATAAAGAAATGGAATCAGCCATGCAGTTTGAGGCAAAGAAATACGTTCCACTGCCATTTTCCGAAGTGACTTTGTCTTGGACAATTATTTCCGATAACGATGATGGCACTAGCAGCAAGGTCTTGCTGATTGCAGTGCCGAATCAGATTCGTGACATCTATATAAAACTATTTCAGTTGGCTGGTTTAAACTTAGAAATTATTGAAATTGAAGCTTTGTCCTTAATTCGGGCAATAGTTGTGGATAAAACAAAAAATGATGTTATAATAGATATAGGAGCAAAAGTTACTGGATTAAATTTTGTTCGCCAAGGCAGCTTGCAGCTTACCCGCAATTTAAGTATTGGTGGAGACACTATTACTGAGCGGATTGCCCAAGCTTTAAACTTGAGTGCGCCACGCGCAGAGCAATTCAAAACTGATTTTGGTTTACAAGGCACTGACTTTCTGCCAGAAGCAGTCAAACCAGTGTTGAGTATTATCAAAACCGAAGTAGCACAGATTATTGGAATCTATAATTCTCATGATGTCGCTACAGATAGAATTGTTTTAGTTGGCGGCGGCGCGCAATTACCAGGAATTACTGAATACTTTCAATCGGAACTCGGGGTGCCCACTATTTTGGGAAATAGTTTGGCCCAGGTAACCTATGATGAGTCTGCTGCAGCGATTTTATCCAGATACGCAGTCAGTCTGACCATAGCGATTGGGTTAGCTATTCGGGAAGAAGCTTAGAAATCAAATTAGAAACAAAACAAGAAAAATAAATGGCTGAAATTAATTTATTACACGGAGATCAACAGCATGGCTTAGGCGGCAGCTTTACGCTGCGCGTTGTTGCTCGAATGCTTTTGCTGATTATGGTAGCAGCAGTTTTTTTGTATGCTGCCATGTTTTTTTACAACTGGCGCACTAGTAGCCAATTAACCAGTGTGAATCAGCAAGTTCAGGCTATTCAAGCCGAAGCCTTAGCCAATAAAGATCGCAATGAATTAGTTACTCGTCAGGAACAGTTAATTCAGTTGGAAACTTTAATTAGCAATCATGTTTACTGGTCTTATCTATTACCTGAATTGGCTCGCGTAACTTTAAAGTCAGCTAAGTACACCAACATTGAAGCGAAAAGTGATGGGAAGTTGAATTTATCAGTGAGCTTGCCGAATTACAGTGATGTAGAAAAGTACATGCAGATTTTTGACTTACCTGAGTACAATCAGCAATTCAGTAATGTGCGTATTGTAGGTATTGATACAGTACAAAATGATACTACTATTAGCACCCTATTACGTTTGGAACTAAACTTTAACCCAGACTATATTAAGGGGAGACTGTAATTTTATGGATACAAACCCACAAACAATGTCTTCTAGCACTCCTGCGATTAAAAATTACGGCAGCCCGCTTGCCCAGGCAATTCTTTTGATAATTGTGTTAGTGTTATTTTCTTGGTTTATCTTAAAGCCAAAAATGACTCAATTAGCACAACAGCGTAGCGAGTTAAAAGCTGCACAAACGCAGTTGGCTGGAATTAGATCTGATCAGGAATCTTTGAATCAACTTGTTCAAGACTTACACGATTCTTCAGACCAGGTTGCTAAAGTAGACGAAGCCTTACCTCTTAATGGGCGAGTTAGCAAAGTTTACGTTTTGCTAGACAGCCTAGTGCGTTCTTCAGGTATGAATTTAACTTTAATTAGTGCAGATGACACCTCAAAATCGGTTAGTGCTGGAGACAAACCATTATTAGAAAATCCTTACCAACCAGGCCGAACTTTACATACTATTATCTTGACTACTTCTGTGACTGGCACAATGGAACAGTTTAAGAATCTATTGCAACTGGTAGAAACTAGCGGCCGCGTGTTGGATATTGATTCAGTGGAAGTGCTTGGCGGAGAAGGTGTTACTAAATTCAGAGTCAGCGTTAAAGCTTATGCTTACGAACAATTAGACGGAAAGACTACAAGCAATGCGAAGTAAACAAATCATTATCACAATCGTAGTTGTTGTTGCTCTAGCTGGAGCAGGAATTTTAGCTTACCTGTCTTTACGAGGTAATGCTGATGCTGTCGCAACTCCTAAGACTGCAGCAGCGATTATCTTGCCGCATGGTAATTCGTTAAATTTTGATAAAATCAACAAATTTAATCAAAACGGTCAAACTTTTCAATATCCAGTCACTACTCCTGCAGATACAGGTTTGCAGCTAAATGACATTATTAGCCAATAGGCAACTATGGAAAATAAAAGTGTTACAAAAGCTCCTTCCACGCATTTTGCGCAGTTTCTTCTTGATCATGGGTTTATCAATGAAGACCGGCATGAGCAATTAATTCAAAAATTAGCAGCCAAATATGGCGGCGCAGGAGACCAGGCAAGCCCGCAAGAAGTGACTGATTTAGTCCTTGATCAGAAGATGCTGGATGAAGAAGATGTCGCTAAAGCCAGGGCGGCTTTTTTAAACTTGCCCTATGTTGATTTGCGCAATATCAATATTCCTCAAGAGGTACTGAGTATTATTCCAGAAGAGTCACGTACTTTTTATCGCATGATTCCTTACGAACTCAAGGGCACTGATTTAAAAGTGGCGTTGGAAGATCCTAGTCACATTCAGGCTTTGGAAGCATTGGAATTTTTGGGGCAAAAAGCTAATTACCAAATTCATATTTACTTAGGGTCATATACTTCGATTGGTGCTGCCTTAAAAGGTTCCAAAAACTTGTCTGTAGTGGTTGGTACTGCGTTGGAAGATATCCAGAAAAGCGAAGACTTTGAACAAGCAGCCAATATAGATTTGCGCGAAGACCAAAAGAAGGCTGCATTAATGAATGCTGCAGCAGAAGATGCGCCAATTATCAAAATTGTGGATGTAATTCTATCAAATGCGATTGAGGCGAATGCTTCGGACATCCATATTGAACCTTCTGAAAATGATGTGCGCGTGCGCTACCGCATTGACGGAATTTTGCACACTAGCTTGCGTTTACCGCGCAATGTTTTGAACGCGATTGTGTCACGTATTAAAATTTTATCGAACTTAAAAATTGAAGAACAACGCCTGCCCCAAGATGGTCGTTTTCATGCGGAATTCGGCAGTTCTTCTGTAGATTTGCGTGTCTCGACTTTACCGTTGATGCATGGCGAAAAGATCGTAATGCGTATTTTAGACAAAACCACTTCTGTGCCAACTTTGGACCAGCTGGGGTTGCGCGGCAAAGGGTTGCAATGGGTTATGGATAGCATCCAAAAGACTCATGGTGTGTTCCTTATTACTGGACCAACTGGATCTGGTAAATCTACGACTTTGTATTCGATTTTGTCTTTGCGTAACACCAATGAAGTCAACATCGTGACTTTGGAAGATCCGGTTGAGTACTTTATTCCTGGAGTAAACCAAAGCCAAATTAATCCTGATATTGGTCTGACTTTTGCTTCTGGATTGCGCAGTATTTTGCGTCAGGATCCGAACATTGTAATGGTTGGGGAAATTCGTGACGAAGAAACCGCGGAATTAGCTATTCACGCGGCTTTAACTGGTCACTTAGTATTCTCGACTTTGCACACTAACAATGCTGTTGGCGCTATTCCGCGTTTAAGCAACATGGGAATTGAGCAATTTTTACTATCGGCATCTGTGAACCTAATTATGGCTCAGCGCCTGGTGCGTAAACTCTGTGAGAACTGTAAAAAACCAACCACACTGACGGCCATTGCTAAAAAAGTTATTGATGAGGCCATGGTTAATATTCCTAAAGACTATTTAGATAAAATTGATCTGAAGAATTACAAAACTTACGAAGCTGTAGGCTGTAAAGAATGTGGTGATATTGGCTATAAAGGTCGTATGGGTATTTTTGAAGTCATGCCCATGCTGAATGAGTTCCAAGATATTTTGTTTGCCAAAAAGCCAGCGCATGAAATTTACGAATTAACCGCAAAGTTTGGCATGATTACCATGAAGCAAGATGGAGTGATCAAAGTGCTGCGTGGCGAAACTACAATGGACGAAATTATCCGCGTGACTACAGAATAACAAGCAATAATGCAATACATGGTTCAACATCATCATACATTAAGAAATTTACCGTTTGCGGAATTAAACGGCATTACGGTTTTATTGGTAGAGCCAGAGGCTGAAAACCGGTCTTTTTATAGTAGTCAGCTTTCTGGGGTAAACATGAATGTGGTCACTTCTGATACTTTGGAGAGAATGCAGCAAATGGTTCAGGAGTCGAGCCCAGATGTAGTAATAGTTAATCCGTCTGAAAACATTAGTTTTGGCATTAATTCTGTAAAGCAACTAAAGCAGGAATTCCCCAGTTTACCCGTAATTACCATGAGTCTGACTATGCGAGAAGACCATTTAGATGCTATTATGGAGTCAGGTGTATCACTGCATATTAATAGAGGGTTAACCAGGCCAAGGGATTTATTGTTGGCTTTGGAACAAGTATTAGCAGTGAATCAAATTTAAAACGAAACAAAGTTAAAAAAGGTAAACAAAAAATATGTATAAAGCGAGTGAATTAGAACTAAATAAGTTATTAGCCATTACGTTAGAGCGCAATGCTTCTGACCTTCATTTAACGGTAGGCGAGCCGCCGATTTTGCGTATTGATAGCGCAATTAATCGGTTGGAAGACTATCAGGTATTTAGCGCTGATGCTATTTCCGACTTAGTGGGCGTAATGCTCACCCCGATTCAGAAAGAAATTTTAGCTAAGCAGCTGCACATTGACTTTTCTTACTCCTATAAAGATAACGCGCGTTTTCGTGTCAATGTATATTTTGCACAAGGCGTGTTGGCAGTGGCTTTTCGTTTAATTCCAACTCAAATTAAAAGTTTGGAAGAATTGAATTTGCCACCAATGCTTAAACAGTTTACAGAACACCGCCAAGGCTTGGTGTTGGTTGTAGGACCAACTGGACATGGTAAGTCTACAGCGTTGGCTTCTATGATTAACGAAATCAACCTGACTCGATCTGAGCATATTTTAACTATTGAAGACCCAGTTGAATTTTTGTTCACACATAAACAGTCTTTTATTTCCCAACGTGAAGTTGGCGGCGACACCCCAGACTTTGCCTTAGCTTTGAAAGCAGCTTTACGTGAAGATATTAACGTTGTCTTAGTTGGTGAAATGCGCGACAAGGAATCCATTGCTGCAACCTTAACGTTGGCTGAAACTGGGCACTTAATTTTTGCTACTATGCACACCAATGATGCAGCCCAGAGCGTGGATCGTATTGTAGACGTGTTCCCAGGGGACCAGCAAGGCCAAATTCGCTCTCAATTAGCAAACACATTGTTGGGTGTAGTTAGTTTGCGTTTGTTGCCTAAGGTAGGTGGCGGCCGTATTCCATCAGCAGAAATTATGATTGTGAATCATGCCATCAAAAACGTTATTCGCGATAACAAGATTTACGAAATCAGCAATATTATTCACACCAGCATGGAAAGTGGTATGATCCCTCTAGATAAGAGCTTGGCTAATTTAGTTAAGCAAGGATTAGTAGACTTAGAAACAGCTCGAAACTATGTTTTGGATGACGAATACTTTGCTTCATTAATTTCCACATAATTTTCATTTAACTGCACACCTATTTTATGAAGTTTTTATATCAAGCGAGAAATAAAACCGGCGAGTTTAAAAAAGGCATAGTAACTGCCACTAGCCAAGCAAAAGCTGAACAACTGCTCACAGATAACGGCTTAATTATCGTTTCTTTAAAAGAAGAAAAAGATAGTGTTTTTAAAATTTTTGATTCTTTCACAAATCGCATTGGCTATAAAGATCTCGTACTGTTTTCAAGACAATTTTCTACTTTAGTTGGCGCGCGCGTGCCAATTGTGCAGTCTTTGCGTATTTTGCAAAGTCAAGTTTCCAATAAAGGGTTAGTCACTGTGACTAAAAGCTTGGTGCAATCTGTTGAAAGTGGCGATAGCCTATCCAACGCTTTAGCTAAACACCCGCGCGTGTTTGGAAATATATATATTAGTTTGGTTCGTGCAGGTGAAGCTTCTGGAAAAGTCGCGGAATCTTTGAATTATTTAGCTGACCAGTTAGAAAAGGATTATGATTTGCGCAGCAAAGTAAAAGCCGCTATGACTTATCCGGCTTTTGTACTGTCTGCTTTGGTGTTGGTGGGAATGTTGATGTTTAAATTTGTTTTGCCAAACTTAGTATCAGTGTTAAAAGAACAGAATGCGCAATTACCGCTAGTCTCAAAAATTTTAATTGCTTTTACAGACTTCTTCCAAGTCTACTGGTGGATGGTAATTCTAGCGGCGATCGGCCTTGGTGCTGGAATTCGTTACTATATTATGACTAGTGCTGGTCGTTATGAATGGGATAAATTTAAAATGCAATTACCAGTTATGGGTTCAATTTTAGAAAGAATTTATCTGGCTCGATTTGCGCGCAACTTGGCAACTTTGGTTGCTGGCGGCATTCCAATTATTCAGGCTTTAAGAATTATTGCTGACATTATTAACAATGTTGTTTACCGAGATATTTTGTTAGAGGTAGCTCAGCAGGTGACTAATGGTAAATCCATTGGCGACTCTCTTTCTAAGTACAAACAGTTCCCGCCATTGGTTACTCAAATGGTACGCGTTGGAGAACAGACTGCTCAGCTTGATTCTATCCTGCTAAAGTTAGCAACTTTTTACGAAAAAGAAGTTGATGCCAAAGTTTCTATGCTTTCTAGTTTGCTAGAACCAATTATTATGTTGGTGTTAGGTCTGGGCGTGGGTATTTTGGTGGCTGGGGTGTTGCTGCCGATCTACAATTTGGCAAGCGCGGTTTAATTTTTAAAAAACTCCGCGATTTACCCCCTGTGTATAAACTCACTTGTGGAAATTTAGCTAGGTCTGCCTCTATGGTATAATTAGGGCAGACCTTTAATAATAGATGAGCGGCTAATCGCTGCTTATTCTTATCCCAAAAAGAGAATGGGGGTGAAAAAATTGAAACAAAATCAAAAAGGCTTTACTCTTATCGAATTGTTGGTAGTTATTGCTATCATCGGTTTGCTTGCCTCGGTGGTACTCTTAGCACTGAACTCTGCTCGTCAGAAATCACGTGATGCTAAGCGTCTCGCGGATGTACGTCAAATCGCTAGTGCTTTGGAACTTTACTTTGATGCTGCCGTAGGCGGTTCAAACGGATATCCTGGCACAGCTGGTTTCGCAGCTGGAATCGCTCCTACTTACATGGGTTCTATTCCAACTTCTCCGACTCCTAGCGATGGTTGTGTAACTACAAACTACACATACACTTCAACAAGCAGTAGCTCTTACCAATTGTTGTTCTGTATTTCAGCTGCTACTGGTGGTATCACCCCAGCTGGAACTCACACTCTAACTCAAGCCGGTATTCAATAACTTTATTGTTACCTCGAAATCCCTTCCGTTTGGAAGGGATTTTGTTTTTCCATTAAAGCAGTCTTTGACTAAAGCCAGTGCGTAATTTAGACTGTAAACATGTTCCAAAATTTTCCACCATCTTGGTTAAGAATGCCCCATCGCGATGATAGTTTATTCGGGGTAGTTTTTTTTACAATTTTCATTGTGCCTTTGTTGTTTGTTTCTGTGTTTTTGGAAGGATATGAAACTGTAAAATATCCCTTATTTTTGCTTTTGACTGGGGTTGGGGTGCTAGTGCTGATAACTCGGCCGCAAGTATATGTACACAAATTTATTATGTGGTTACTGGGTGGGTTTGTGGCCATAACTGCGTTGTCTGCCATTTTTTCTTTAGACGTTATTAATAGCGTTATTGGGTTATACAGTCGTTACACTGGATCAGTATTTTTTATTGCAGGTTGGGTACTGTTTATTTTACTGGTTTGGAATGCAGTAAAACAAGATGAGCAGCGCCGCTTAACTTTGCTGCGCGTACTGTTTTTTGATGGATTAGCAATTGCACTACTCGGCATCACTCAATATTTTAACATTGCTTATTATGGAGGAGTGAGTCAGTATTCGCGAACTATTATTCCGAGTTTTGTAGGGAACCAAAACTTTTTTGCTATGTTCTTGCTGGTCACTATTCCGTTAGGCGCGTTGTTATGGCAAACAGCTAAAGGCCGTGCAGCAAAATACTATTATATTATTGCTGCCGCAATCATGACGTGGGCCATTGTTCTATCTGGCAGCCGTGGCGCCCTGCTAGGGTTAGTTGCTTCGCTAATAGTGTTTTTGGTTGCTGCTGGAATTAGAAAATATCCAAAGTCAGTAATTTACTGGGTCTTGGGCTTAGGCGCATTGGCCGCAGTTTTGTATGTGGGATTTTTTGCCATCATTCGCTCAGACACAATCAAGGGAGTGGCAGCATCAGATTACACCGCAGAAACCAGATATGTAATTTGGAGCGACACACTATCTATAATTAAAGATAACCCGTTTTTGGGTACTGGCCCGGGAAACTTTTTTATTGCTTTTGGCAAGTTGGGTAATAGTGCTCTGTCGAGTAATGAGCGGTTTGATGATGCGCATAATTTAGTTTTGCAATTAACTGCTACATTCGGGGTACCCGCAGCACTGCTCTTTTTGATAATTATTGGCATAGCTATTTTCCTGGCTTGGCGCGAAACAGCTTATGGCAAACAAAGCGCTATTTGGGTAATTGCAGCCGTGGCTGGCTGGCTAGTAGCAGCTAGTTTTAACCCTGTGAGCGTGCCATTATGGATGATTCTCGGCCTAATGGTGGCTTTTGGCACTAGTTATACCTCAGTGCAAAGAGATCTGAAAATCTGGCCTAAAATTGGCTTAATAGTCCCAGCTGTAATTTTGGGATTATTCGCGCTGAGCTTTATTTCTAGCGAAGTGTTTAGTGGCTATGGAATTACAGCGTACAAAAAACAAGATAATACCCAAGCGGAAAAGTTATTATCTAAAGCATTGGCTTTGAATCATTTTAATAATGGCGCACAGTTATATTTAGCAGCGGCGAAAATTAATTTGCATCGTAATGAAAAAGATATTGTTGATTTAATTAATTTATCTTTACATCAGCATGGTGGTTCAGCTGGTACATATGTGAGTACGGCTGATTTGTACTATCGCTTGTACATCACTACTCACAATGAGGAATATAAAAATAAGATTGATCCAATGTTTGAGCAGGCTAAAATCTTGGAGCCAAATTTTGGGAATATTTATGGCGGGCAAGCTTACGCTGATTATAAACTTGGGAAAGTTGACCAAGCGCATGAGCTGTTGAATCATCAATTGTCTTTTAGTAATAGTTTGGATTATCCGTATTCATGGATCTTGCTGTCGAAAATTTATTTTGACCAAGGTCAAAAGCAAAAATCCATTGATGCCATGGAAAAAGCGTATCAGTCCCTTACTGACCAGCCGTTAATTAAATATTTTTTACTGCAAATGCGCAGCACTGACGACATTTCCAAATTAACTTTTCCAGTCAGTTTTCCAGACATTGATATTTAGATCTATTGTATGATTGAAAGCAAAAAAATTCTTGATGCAGGTTGTGGGGTAGGGAGATTTATCTATCATGTTTCCAAAACGCAGCCGGAAAATGAATTTTGGGGCGTGGACATAAGCGCAGAAAATATTGCAGAGGCGCAAAAAAACTTCCCAGGAATTATTTTTCAGCAAATGTCTGTGGAGAGCTTAGATTTTCCGGATTTTGAGTTTGACGTAGTCTATTCGCGCGACGTTTTGGAGCATGTGGACAACCCAATCCAAGCCATGGCAGAAATGGCTCGAGTGTTGGCACCGTATGGGAAATTAATTATCAAAATTCCTGCAGAAAAATCTGAACATTGGCTGCTGAAAATTCGGCCAAGCTATTTTGAAGAGATTCATCATTTGAGAATTTTTTCTGGTACGGGACTGGAAGACTTAGTGACCCAGTTTGGTTTTCGGTTGCTGAAGAAAGAGCCTCAAGGATTTTTAGATCACTTTTTTCTTTATTTTTTATTTAAGTCCACCACAGCTTCGGAAACTCAGTTAGCCCTGGGGACGTGGAAAGAGCACTGGTGGGGGTGGTTTGTGGCCCCAATCCATGCCTTTTTAAAACCAGAGCTGGTATTCCATACTTGGCTGAAATATGTCCCAATTTGGGTTGTCACTCTGCCCATTGGCTATGCCATTAATTTTGTAGGTAATAGGTTTTTGCCGAAATCAGTGTATTATGAATTTAGCAAAACTTTATAGCTTTAACTCCAGTTTTTGATATGAGAAACTATCGCCAACTTACCACTGCTTTGCTGGTTGTGCCAATTATTGCCTTGTTCTACATTGGCCTGTTTTTAACTATGCAGCTGTGGTATCCATCTGGATTAGAGTTGAGTAGTTGGTACGCGCACTTGTTCCATTTTACAGTTGTCTACTTGATGTGGTTAGTGGTCCTATTTTCGTACAGATTATTTGATTGGGATTCGCTCCGCACTACGCAAACTTTTTTAGCTCGGCTCCTGGGTGCTTTGCTGGCGTGTTTAGTTATCGCAGTACTGTATTTTTATTTTCAACCAAATTTATTAATTACCCCAAGAAGATTTTTATTGGTGCACTTGTTAATTAGTGGCGTAGGGATTTTTATTTGGTACATGATAATCCGCAACGCGGCGATCTTTAACCGCCGCAGCAATGTGTATATTCACAGTTCGCATCCATCACCAGGAGAAGCGCAAAGTTTAATTGAACAACATGGACTTTTGGGATTAAACTTTGCCGGAACACTTCAGCCCAACTCGGAATTAGTGGCGCGCAGTATTGTTGTGGTGCCAACTCGCGCAGAATTAAGCCAAGAAGATAGCACGGCTTTGTTCGCGTTGCGCAATCAAGGGATTCGATTCGTGGAGTATCATGAATTGTATGAAAGTTTAACGCGCACTGTGCATCTCTCTGTGTTAAATGAGTTGTGGTTTTTGCAATCCATCGATTATGGTTCCCATCAACTGTTCGACGCTCTAAAAAGAATAATTGATATTGTGCTGGGGTTGCTCGGCACTGTGGTTTTTTTGGTCACGCTGCCAGTTATAGCGGCCTTAATTAAAATTACACCGCTATTTACCTCGGGCAAAAGTTCTGGAGGAGTATTTTTCTCACAACAGCGCGTGGGGCAAAATGGTCGCGTGTTTACATTGTACAAATACCGTACCATGGACTCCGCGGCTGTTAACAACACTTGGACTCAGCGCGGGGATTCACGTATTACTGGCATCGGTCGCGCGCTCCGCGCGCTCCGTTTAGACGAGCTGCCCCAAAGTTTGAATATCTTGAAAGGTGATATGAGTATTGTTGGCCCCCGTCCAGAGCAGGTTAATATTGTGAAAGAATTGGAAGCACAGATCCCATATTACGCTGAGCGCCACACTGTAAAACCAGGCCTTACTGGCTGGGCACAGCTCCACGTATACGCTGGGTCTTTGGAAGAAACTCGCCGGAAGCTTCAATACGATTTGTACTATGTTAAACACCGCAGCTTGCTGTTTGACTTGGAAATTATTATCAAAACTTTTTACAATGTCATCACTTTTTCAGGACGATAAATTCGTTAATAATCCCAGGATTAGCTGAGAGTAGTGGTATAATATATCTATGATACAGTCCCGATGGTCACAAAATATCTTATTAGGTTTTCTAGTTGTAGTTTTGGCACTACTGTCTTTGTGGGGCTGGAACAATGGCGTAAAAGCGGCTCAATCAAAGCGGGTGGTCAAAGACGCCCAAGCCATGACTGCTGGATTTACTGAATTTTACAAAGATCAAAATCGCTATCCTGCGACCACTGAATTTACAAACAACAATTTGCTGCGACCGTATATTGCCAACTTCCCACCGCAAACTTTTCCTTCCAAAACTTGCCCAAACACTTTTGATTATTACAATGCTTCACCGCAAACCTATGAGTTACGCTTTTGTTTGTCTAAAGCAGTCAGCGGATTTAATATTGGTTGGAATACTTTAAAGCCATGAGCGCAGTTTTAACTACTGGAGCATTACAAATAATTTTAGCTTTTATTTTTGGCACTGCTATAGGCAGTTTTTTAAATGTATTGATATGGCGGCTGCCACGCGAGGAGTCAATCCAAGGTCGCTCGCATTGCCCGCACTGTCATCGTCAATTAGTGTGGCACGATTTAGTCCCAGTGCTAAGTTTTTTGCTGCAACGCGGTAAATGTAAATATTGCAAACAGCCAATTTCTTTCCGTTATCCGTTGATTGAAGTAATAGTGGGCGCACTGTTTGCGTTAGTCATCTTTCTGTTCCCAGTTACCAATTTGGCCAGTGGTTTGATGTTTGCTAAGTTAGCAGTGGCAGTTGCAATTTGTATTACCGTGTTTGTGATTGATTTTGAACACGAATTAATTTTAGATAAAGTCGTGTTCCCTGGAATTGTTGTTATGGCAGTGCTGTTCATTGCTTTGGACATTTTGGCTGGTGGGTTTATAAATATACGCATGGGTTTGCTTGGCGCGGCCGCTGGTTTTATCCCGTTTTGGCTGTTGTGGTATGCGTCCAAATGGTTCACCGGTAAAACCGGAAAATGGATGGGTTTCGGTGATGTAAAATTTGCGGCGTTCATGGGCCTGGCTTTAGGACTAAAAAATTTAGTAGTGGCATTGTTCCTGTCTTTTACTGTAGGCGCTGTGGTTGGCATAGTATTAATGGCCACTGGCAAAAAACACTTTAGCAGTCGCATTCCCTTTGGCACATTCTTAGCCTTAGCCACGATTTTATCGTTATTTTGGGGAAACCAGCTATGGGCGTGGTATTGGAAATTATTAACTCTAAATTAGGCTATATTCATGGTATAATTTAAATACCAATAAGACTGAAATGAAACAAAAACAAGCAAAAATTCAATCTCAAGCAGGCTTTACTTTAATTGAATTATTGGCAGTTTTGGCAATCATGACTTTGATCATGGGTGCTTTGGCAATTGATTTCGCCAGTCAAAGAACCAAGCGCAATATTGTTTTGGCGAAAAACGAAACCGTTACCAATTTACGGAAGGCGCAGAGCTACACTCTTTCTTCCAGAGATATTTCCGCAGGTGTACCAGCTAAATATTACGTGGTTAATTTTACTACCAACTCCACTTCGTATACTATCGACTCAATTGATAATAATTATAGCTATCACTCTGCAGTAGAAACCATTAATCTGCCGACTAATATCAAAGTTTCTAGTATTCAATCGAATGGCAGCACTTATACTTGTATGCAAATTGTTTTTAGTGCACCTTTTGGAAAGATTTATGCTTATGGGTCGTCTACTTGCGGCAGTGCTATAGCAACTGTGTTGCGAGATCCTATTCAAACTTCAGCTCTTAGTGAAGCTTCATCAAAAATATACTTTACAGATTTATCTGGGGTAGGACCAGGCTCTCCATATGTGGAAGTCGTTCCAATCACTGGCCAAATGGCAACGTATTAGAGCAAATTACAAATGCACCAGAAATTTTTTACAAAACAAACCAACCAAAAAGCTAAACAGCAAGGACAAACCTTAATTGAAACTATTGTAGCCTGCTTTATTTTAGTAATGGGGATTACAGCAGCGTTAGGATTGGCTAATTATTCTCTTGGCGCAACCAACGGGATTAAGCAGCAAATTGTGGCAATGGGTTTGGCTCGCGAAGGCATTGAAGCAGTTAAAAATGTTCGCGATACTAATTGGCTTAAAGATACTCTTTCAACGGATTGTTATAATTTTTCCACTGGCAACTCAGACGGTTTGTGCTATAAGCAATGGATGAATGGCGGCGGCGGAAACATCACCGTAGGCACTTATTCTTTACGATTTGGCGAAGGCACAACTTCCAGCTGGAGTTTATCATCAACAGGTACAGACTATGGCTTGAACACTACTTCTGGCTCAGGGGTGCTATACAATGGGGCGAGCGGGGTAACTGCCTTAACTGGGAATTCCGGATTTGCCCGCAAAATTACTATTACTTCAGACAACTTTGCACCGTTTGATCATTCTGCTGATATTGGCCCCCGCCTCACTATTACTTCTTCGGTGTGGTGGAAAGGCAAAAATTGTACTATGACCCCAGACGTAAATCCAGACAAAAATTGTTCAGTGACGCTGAAAACCTATCTTACTAATTGGAGGGTGTTCTAATGCAAATACTTAATCGTAACCACCAGCAAAGCGGATTCACGTTAGTAGAAATTATTGTTTCTACCGCAATTTTTGTAACTGTAGTTTCAGCGATGCTTGGTTTGTTTAATTACACTTTGCAAATTAACCGTCGCGTTCAGGCTTTGCGCGAAGTAGTGCAAGGCACCAGAACTTTTTCAGAAACTATTACAAGGGAAGTTCGTAATGGTCGTATTGATTACAGTTCTTGGACCATTGAATGTAATGCGAGTAATTACGCAATATCAAGCAATACTTCTCTTGGTATTGTTACTAAAACCGGTGATAGACTTTGTTTCTATTTTTCCGGCAATGATATGTATTTGAAGAAGCTAACCCCACTAGGGATTACTAACAATATTTTATTTAATTCAGGAAACTTTAGCATTAACAGATCGCTATTTACTTTTACTGTGCGCCCAACCAGAGACCCTAATGTGGTGCCGTATCCGCAAGTGCAGCCGTCCGTAGTAATTGCCGGCCAGTTTGTTCTTAACAAGAATGCTACTAACCCAACTACGATTAACTACCAGACAACAATTTCAACTGATGTGTATGATATTAGCAAATAATCAAAATTCTCAAACTGATTCACAGGCTGGCGTGACTTTAATGCTCGCGGTGTTGGTTTTGGCTGCCATTACAGCAGTGGCTTTTAGCTTGGCTACAATTGTGTTCATTGAAATTCGCTCTGCTGGTGATTCATCCCGCACCGAGCCAGCTTTGTACGGTACATTTGGCGTTACGGAAGAAGCCTTGTTTCAGTACAAGCGCACGTTCGATCCAATCGGCGGTCAGGTTCTTAATGTTCCGGCTTGCGCACCAAGCGGTAGTTCATACAACATCTGCAGTTTGAATGGCGTCACTCTGAGCATGCCTGGTACTCAGCCAATTGCCTTTGACTCTAGTCCTCGTGTGGAATTCATTGGTAAAGGCGTAACAAAAGTTATTCCAATGTATGTGGTTAATGACTACACCACGCAGCAGTATCAAACTTTAAAAATTGATGTGTTGCCAAACGGTTCTTCTGTTGGTGTGAATGTTGATGTGAAAGTTTATTCTGCTACTAGCGTTGACCCGACCACTGTTTATAGTGGGACAGCCAACCCAGGCTCAACTTTAACTTACAGCGGATTTTCACCAGGCGGCCAGTATGAATTAACACTAACTAGCAGAAGTGTCAGTCAAGATGTTTCAGTTGGTATTTCTACAGTGCGCGTTGGTGGCGCTCAGCCAGATGGCTTACCTTACGTTGGGGAGCAAGTGCTGCGCATTATGGCTAGCTATGTTGGGTTAACTCGTACTTACCAAGTTAGAATTCCTATCCCGTAAATTGTTTGAACTCATAGAATAAAAAACTCGCACTAGGCGAGTTTTTTTGTACTTGGAATATTATTGTTTCGGAATTTTTAGAATCTGGTCTGGCTTTAATGCGAATGGAGCTTTTAAATTGTTCAAGGTGGCTAAGGCTGTCCATTCAATGTTGTGTTCCTGAGCAATGGAGAATACTGTTTGGCCTTTTTTGACTTTGTAATCTTCAAATAGGTCGGCTTGGTTTGGGGTATCTGTGGCACCCAGGACTGAGCCTTGAGTGGTGCTGTTGGAACCGGAATCTTTGCTAATTACGAGTCCGACTGCTCGGACGAAAAATCCACCGGCTATCACTAAAACTATTAGAGTTGCGTAGGGTAATATGCTTCCTCGGCCGCTAGCTCTACCCACGCCGAGTTGAAGTCTTGGAGATAGTTTTACTTTGTATTTTGGAATCATATTTTGTTAAATCGTTATCTATATTTTATCATAATTTTATCTGGATTATGCTATGGCGTGGGGATAAGTTGCTAGGTATAATGTAAATATGACTAAAAGTTCGACTACAAAATTTCCTGGAAAATTTACAGAGCCGGAAGCCAAGCAACGCATTGCCAAATTACAGGATCAGATTGAAGATTTACGCTATCGGTACCATGTTTTGGATGATCCAGAAGTCACTGATGAGATCTACGATTCTTTAACGCGCGAGCTGAGAGCCATTGAAGAGCAGTTCCCGAAGCTGAAAGATCCGAATTCGCCGACGAATCGCGTGGCGGGTCAGCCGCTTGATAAATTTGTAAAAGTACCGCACTCTGTTGCGATGCTGTCTTTAAATGATGTGTTCAGCGCCGAAGAGTTAGCTGCCTGGGATGCGCGTATTAAAAAATTACTGCCGAGTTCTGCTGCTGGCAAAGATGGCTTGGAATATTACGCAGAGCTTAAACTCGATGGTTTGGCTGTGTCTTTGATTTATGAAAATGGCGTGTTTGTTCGCGGCGCCACTCGCGGTGATGGCAAAGTGGGCGAAGACATCACTCAGAATTTAAAAACCATCCGCTCGATTCCGTTAAAGTTACATGTTGGCATCGACGCACATGGAAAAGCCTCGCCACCGAAATTTTTAGAAGTTCGTGGTGAAGTCATTATGCGCAAAGCTGTTTTAATTGAATTAAACAAACAGCAGGAAAAATTGGGCAAGACTTTATTCGCCAACACGCGCAATGCTGCAGCTGGTAGTCTGCGTCAGCTGGATTCAGCCTTGGCTGCGAGCCGAAAGCTCGACTTCTTTGCCTATGACATTGCGCAAATCGATGCCAGTATCAAAACTAAACTGGATAAGCATTCTGACGAGCATAAATTAATGACTTGGTATGGCTTTAAAGTGGATGACCACGACCTAGTAGCGAAAAATTTAACTGACCTGGGTAAATATATAGAGAAGATCGGTAAGCTGCGCGACTCGTTCCCATTTGGCACGGACGGAGTGGTAATTTCTGTAAATGATTTGGCGTTCCAAGATCGCTTAGGAGTGATTGGCAAAGCGCCGCGCTATATGGCAGCTTATAAGTATCCAGCGGAACGTGCCACCACGCGCGTGTTAGAAATTAAGGTTAATGTTGGCCGCACTGGCGTGCTAACCCCCTTTGCCGTGTTCGAGCCAACAGTTGTAGCTGGTTCAACAATTAGCAAAGCCACTTTGCACAACATGGATCAGGTCCAGCGTTTGGGCGTAAAAATTGGTGACACTGTAGTAATAGAAAAAGCTGGTGATGTTATTCCAGCCGTTGTTCAAGTTCTTCCCAAACTCCGCACTGGCAAAGAGAAAACTTTTTCAATGCCAAAGAAATGTCCGGTCTGTGATTTTCCTGTGGAGCGCCGGGACATTGGCACCGGCTCGGCTTCTGCAAAATCTTCTGCAGCATACTACTGTACTAACCCAACTTGTCCAGCAAAAAATCAACGTGGCATGGAACACTTTGTGAACGCTTTTGATATTTACGAAATCGGTCCCAAAGTAATTGCGCGTTTTAAAGACGAAGGATTAATTTCTGATGCGGCTGACCTATTCGCGCTAACGCCAGGCGACATCAACACGTTAGAAAGATTCGGAGAAAAAAGCGCGGAGAATATTATCAAGTCGATTCAAGATCACCGCCGTGTAAGCTTGGCGCGGTTCATTTACTCGTTGGGAATTAATAATGTGGGCGAAACTACTAGCGAAGATCTAGCGGAACATTTCCATTCCCTTGATAATTTACTCGCAGCTAACTTGGAGGAAGTGAATAGCATTGAAAATATCGGACCAATAGTTTCACAAAGTGTAGTGGAATGGTTTGGACATAAAGAAAATATAAAGTTTGTGAACAAGCTTCTCGCTAATGGTGTGGAGATAATTCAGCAACCCAAAAAAGTGGCTGGCAAATTTACTGGCAAAACTTTTGTCGTCACCGGCACGTTGGAAAGCATGTCTCGCGAAGAATCTAAAGGAAAGATAAAATCACTGGGCGGCAAGGTTACTGACAGTGTTTCCAAAAAAACTGACTATGTTGTGGTTGGTTCTGAACCGGGTTCAAAGTACGAAAAAGCCCAAAAATTAGGGGTTTCTATCCTAGATGAAAAAGCCTTCCTGAAATTGGTCGAAAAGTAGCTAAAAATCGGCAAAAAAGGCTTGACAAGCCTTACTCTATATATTACTATTCCTATACGATTTAACTCGCTCAGAAAGCACATAAAATTATGTTAAATTCATCAACTAACCTAACTCTACGCGGCTTATGTAACTAGCGTTTTTTCTTACGCTCCTTACAACCGCTATTGCGGTTTTTTTGTTGCCTAGCGCACTTTAGTTGATTCGCTCCCAGCTCCTTTTTAAAAAAAGTTGTTACTATATATTTACTGCTCTCAGATCTGCGGCCATTCCAATTATTCTTTGGGAATCCAGGCAAGTAGCACTGTCCCTTAAATGGGTGAGCAGTAGTTATATGGTTGCAATAAACACATAGTTAGAAATCAAGAGTCGCATGCTATATCTTAAGCACGAATGCGCATTGCTTTAAACCTCTGTGGCGCCAAGCACTTTGCAAATTAAATAGTGGTAACGTATTCTGAAATTCAACCGTTCAGAATATGTAATTGTAAGTAAATCAAAACCCTTAATGTGAGAGATCATGTTAAGGTGAACATTGCATCTAAATTAAATAGTTTGTTCATCATTTTATTCCTTAAAATGGTGGTCGCAAATTGTTTGTCAAATACACTGTGAATTCGTTTCACGCAAGTGAGAGAATAAAACAGAGAA
>DATAMW010000001.1:0-7216 GCA_036266555.1 Patescibacteria group bacterium | reverse complement strand
CGTTTAGTGCAGGATTCAGCGGAATAGGCGAAGCACTGACCTATAATTTACAGTACTCACTCAACTAGCGTCGCTACTGGAGCGGCTTCTGGCTGTTAGGAATTTAATTCCTGACAGCCTCTTTTTATACCCAATTTTATTTATTTTGATATACTTAGTGCATAGAAATATATGAATTTTAAAGAACAAGTTTATAAAGCAGTGGGGGAGATTCCGAAAAAGAAATTAGTGAGTTATGGCCAAGTGGCAGCTGTCTGTGGTAGTCCGCGTGCGGCGCGCCAAGTTGGTTGGATGCTGCGTTTGTTGGACGGCGACAACTCAGTGCCATGGTGGCGGGTGATAAACGCGGCGGGTGAGATCAGTATTAAAGGAAATTTAATTAGCACTCCCCTTTTACAAAAAGCAAAAATTGAAGCTGAAGGAATTCCAGTTTCGAAAGATTTTAAAATTGATTTAGAAAAATATCGCTATCACTACTTCCCTGTTTCTCTATCAAAAAATTCGGCAAAAAAGTCTCCTGCAAAAAAACTCAAGAAATGATAAAACGAATTTTAAAAATTATTGTTGTACTCGTAGTTGCGTTTGTCATTGCTGACGCCAGTTTGGTGTGGGGTATTGCGCACAGCCAACCAGAAATTAAGCACTCAGACGCCGTGATTGTTTTGGGCGCAGCCATTAACACGCCAGCGTTAACCAATCGCACCAAAGAAGGACTGCAAATCTATCAGCAGGGGAAAGCCGATGTAATGATCTTGTCTGGCGGCAAAATTGCCGACGCTGATATTTCCGAAGCCGAGTACATGGAAAAGGTGATTAAGAAAAATACCACTGAGCATGTGGAATATATTTTGGAAGATCAATCGCACAATACTTACGACAACATTCGCAATTCCAAAGCCAAGCTCACAGCAGCAGGATACAAAACTGATTCAGTCATTGTTGTTAGCGATGCGTTTCATTTGGCACGCGCTTTTTTGCTGGCCAAGCGCGCGGGATTTAAAGATGTGTATTGGAGCGCACCGAATTCTGACATCTATCCGCGCAACGACCTAGCGTTTTACTACGCGCGCGAGTTCATCGCTATAATAAATTATCTACCAAAGTTTATTTTTGGATAGGTAAAATAACCCTTTACAAACACTCAGCAATTCGCTATAATCCTATTAACTACATATCCCAAGACAGTTGGTGGCGACGCGGAAATCCCGCAAAGCCTTAAATAGCCGCTTTTTAGCAGCTGACCCGCCGAGGAACAACAGATCGCCATTCTTAGCTGCAAAGCTGGGGATTGCATCATTTTGTGAACTCGGGAAACCGAGTATTTTTTATACCTTAGTCAAAGATAGTAGCCATTAATAAAGGTCGCATCGGTCTATATTAGTAGACCAAAAAGAAAACATACACATATGGCAAAATCACGCTCACAAAAAGAACAAGATTTAGCAGAACTTAGCGATCGATTAAAATCCGCCAAGTCCATTGTACTTTCTGAGTACCGCGGTACAACAGTAAAAGACATCGACAAATTTCGTCGTGCTCTTTCTGCAGAAGGTATTATCAGTAAAGTTTATAAAACTCCGTTAATCAAAAAAGCTTTTGAAGCTAACGGAATTGAAGCTTCTACTTTATTGGATTTAAAAGTTCCGATTATCTTGTCTGTATCTCAAGAAGATGAAGTTGCTCCAGCACGCATCATCAAAACTTTTGGAAAAGAAGTCAAAACTATTGGCATCTTGTCTGGAGTTTTGGATGGTACATTTGCTTCCAAGGAACAAATGTTTGCTCTAGCTGATCTTCCAAGCAAAGATCAATTGCGTGGTCAACTTGTTGGTACCATTAATGCACCAGTTACTGGATTCGTTAATGTACTTGCAGGCAACCTTCGTGGTTTGATTAATGTGCTAAACGCAGTCGCTACTAAGTAACGCGACTAACCCGCGCAAGTAATGCGCAAAATTAATTATTGAAAGGACTTATTATGGCAGATGAAGAAACAACTGCAAAAGCAGAAGTTCCTGCAAAGTTCGCAGATCTAGTTAGCTCTATCGAAAAGCTTTCTGTTCTAGAACTTTCTGAACTTGTAAAAGTATTAGAAGATAAATTCGGCGTTTCCGCAGCCGCTCCTATGATGATGGGTGCAGCTCCTGCAGCAGCAGGCGCAGCCGCTGAAGAAAAAGACGAATTCACAGTTGAACTTACAGCAGCTGGCGACAACAAGATCAACGTGATCAAAGTTGTTCGTGAAGTAACTGGTCTAGGTTTGAAAGAAGCTAAGGACATCGTTGACGGTGCACCAAAAGCTAACAAAGAAAACCTTCCAAAAGCTGATGCTGAAGCTTTGAAGAAACAGCTTGAAGAAGCTGGTGGAACTGTAGTTCTTAAGTAACTCTTTTCGCTAGTTCAAGTTTTGATAAAAAATCCCTGAGAAATCAGGGATTTTTTTATTAAGACCTCGCTAAAAGCTAACTTTCAGGAGCTGATTATTATTCAAAACGTAAATCGCTTTACCTTTTTCATCTACTGAGAAGTCTTTAAGATCATTGAATTGGCCATTGGTGAGGGTTTGAATGACTGCTCCAGCCTTGCTTAACACCAAAATGCGTTTCCCAGCTGGATCTAAAACATACAAGTTCGCAAAGCCGTTCTCAGTATAAATTTTTGTGGTGTCTGGCAAATTGGAAACGCCTACATTGAATTCTTGTTTGGCGCCAGAGTTATATTTTAAAATTGTGCCGTTGGTGGCAATGTAGATGTTGCCATCAATTGTGATGTCAGAAGCATTAGCGAGTTCATCAATATTTTCCAAAGATGCAGTTGGCGCAGTAATGGCAGAATCGCCAACAGAATACTTCATAATTTTCTTGCCGCCACGGTCGAGGATATAAGCTTTACCATTGTACACTGTTAAACCACGCGCATTGTCTGAGTTAGGCACACTATCAGAAAGCCCGCCCCCAACGATGCCAGTCTTAAAGTCCCATAGCAACAGTTCAGAGCCGTTGAAAATTACTGCTTGTGAGCCTTTGTTAAAGCCACTCATAGTAATTGGTTCGCTGGTTTTTAAGGCTGAATCAGAAACGCTTTTAGTAGACTTGTTGTAGCTAACTATAGTGCGGCTCGACTCTGTGGCCAAAAAGCCTGGCACAGAAATTAAGTGGCCGCCATTGCCCAAAGTGCCCAGCGATTCTACTTTAGCTTCAGCCACGTTGTTCAATTTTGCATCTAAAGCGTTAGCTTGGTCGCGAATGGAATCAATTTTGCTTTTCTGATTATCTGGCACAGCAGCTAACCCATTCAATTTATTTTTCAATTCACTGAGTAAATTGTTAGCTTGCGACTCGTCTCCATACAACAGCGCGGCATTGGCATCACTGGCTAATTTTTCCATTGCAGAAATGTCGCTATCAGAAATTGCCACCACTTTTGGTTTGTTGTTGACGTATTTGGCAATTGCTACATTAGTAATCACAGCCACTAGCAAAATCGCAGCGGCGATCATAAAGATTTTCTTTTGACGACTGTAGCCTTTAATAGTTTCTGGCTGCACTTGTTTAGTAACTTTTTTAAATTGACTTTGCACCACTTGCAATGCGCCGTCGCGGCCTTTTACCATGTCGGTTAAGCGGGGACGCTTCTTTATCTTTTCTTTAACACTGCCGCCAACATTTTTGCCAATCGTTACTGCAGTAGCACTCATAGTTTTAATCCGATCTAGCCAATCCGTTGACTGCTTGCTCGAAGCCACTTGTGGTGCAGCCATGTACGCGCCTAAATCTGTTTCTTCTTCCAAATCCATACTGCCAGCTGGTACTTGCTTTGCCAAAATTGTGCCGCAAGCCACTTCTGGACCCATCACGTCACTTAAAGTGGCAATCACTTCTTCAGCAGCATCAGGCAAATCATTACGCTTTAAAATATTTTTAAATCGGTCGATGGAAATGTGATTAAACAACTGCGACGTAGAAAGCACGAGCAAATCACCTAAGCGAATTTTGCCTTCAGAAAAGTTTTCAAATGTTTTTAAAGGATGATGCGGCGTGCCTGGCTCTGCAATTGGTGCAAAGTTGCCATCTCGTTGCAGGAGCGCAGTAATTTTTCCAACCGAAGTCACAGACAATTTTGTGCCAGACTTCACAGCAATCACTGCGTTCAGTTTTCCTAGCCAGTGAGTTTTGCCAATGTTCTGCAGTTTGCCGAGCTCTTCGTTAATCACGGCAAGAGCATTTTCAAAAGTGCCGTTAGTGGCTGGACGGCGATAGCTACGGCGCAACGAAGCAGCAATAGCTTCAGCAATACGCTGACACTCTTGTGCTGCTGCAGGATTAAATAGAGGCATCTCGCAGATCATGTAAAGTTCTACGCCGGAAGTGTCCACAGTCTCAGCTGCGGTGTAAACATAGCTCGTGGCCTGCTTATTGTCGCCGAGTTGGATTTTAACTACTTGGGTTTCAAGTTCTGCCATATTATTCACATTATACCATTTTTTGAGTATGATATACTAAATTAATGATGACACACGCAGATATATTGGATTCCAACCATGGATCAGAACTTTTAGCATTTTTGTTACTAGCCCCGCCTCGCAGCTATTCGGCCAAAGAGCTGGCCAAACGATTAAGTTTTAGCGAACGGACTTTAAACCCGTTGCTGCAGGAATTTTTGAATGACAGCATGATCAAGCAGTTTACTCGCGATGGCGCCAAGCTGTACATTGTAAATCCGCGCCACAAGTTATTGCCAGAAATTAAAATTTCGTTGGCCAAGAATCAGAAGCCCTACGAAGATGAGTTATTTTCCGCGATAGGGAAGTTAGGTGATGTAAAAGCCGCATTCCTGTCTGGTGCATTTACTGGTCAGCCGACTTTGCCTGTGGATTTGCTGGTAATTGGTAAAGTTAATTTATCAAAACTTGATACGTTCTTAAAACAGTGCAAAGTTATGCTGGGAATTGATATCAATTACAGCATCATGAGCCCCGATGAATTCAAATTGCGCGTCGATACATTCGACCGCTTCATTAAAGATATTTTTGATTATCCGCACATCGTGGTTGTGGATAAACTTTCTAAAATCAAAAAAGCCAAAAAATAACCATGGATTATTTACAAAATCTTTATAGTCAATTCCTAGGATTTTTCCCAAACTTCCTGCACCCATTCATTTCTATT
Organism: Patescibacteria group bacterium; assembly: GCA_036266555.1. Lineage (GTDB taxonomy): Bacteria > Patescibacteriota > Doudnabacteria > UBA920 > UBA920 > UBA920. The sequence goes on along the minus strand of DATAMW010000001.1, from coordinate 2,048 downwards.
GCCGTAGTAGTCTTTCTGGTCTACTCAATTGTGCAGGCTTTGAAGAAAAACTTTATCTTCCTCATTGTCTTGGTCGTGTTGCTACCAGCTTCCATTCCCATTCTGAAGAATGTGGTGGATATCCTGATTGGGTTTATCAAATATCTCTTAGGAGCGAATTAAAAAAGTGGATAACTTTTCAAACCGAGCAGAAATGTTCGGTTTTTTATATGTTTGACATAGGGTGTACGATTGTATACTATAGAGATAGATCAAATAACTTTTACCCATGAGCATCACAGACCGCCAAAAAGAATTACTGAAATTTATTGTCCGCCAGATTCGCGAGCACAACATGCCGCCGTCGATGTCGGAAATGGCTGAGTACTTGGAAGTTAAATCCAAGAACGCTGTGGCTAAGCTTTTATCTTCTTTGGAAGATGGGGGATACATTAGCACCAATGGCAAAGCTCGGGGAATTACAGTACTGAATAGTTTGTCAGACAGTTTGGATAAAGGTTTAATCCGCGTACCAATTCTTGGTTCCATTCAAGCCGGTAGTCCGCACCTTGCCGAAGAGTTTATAGAAGAGTGGGTGAACTTACCGCAAACGTTAGTGAAAGGTCGGAGAGATGTCTTCCTTCTAAAAGTTAGAGGAGACAGTATGATCAACGCCGGCATTCACGAAGGAGACTTAGTTATTGTTCGCCCCACGCGCGAGGCTAAGAATAATGACATCGTGGTAGCCTTGCTCCACGACGAAGCCACGGTTAAGCGCTTTATCCAAGTGAAGAACCGCGCTTACTTGAAAGCCGAGAACCCTGATTACCAAAATATCTATCCAAAAGAAGAATGGATGATCCAAGGCAAAGTCGTTGGAGTAATCCGCAATTTAGAATAAATTTAACATCAAAGCCATGTCAGACCTAGAATTATCAAAAAAGAATATTGTGACTCAGTTGCGCAGCCTATGTGCACACTGTCAGTCGGGGATTAAGCATTATTGCCCAATGCAGTCGATTGCTAGACAGGTAAAATCGATTTCTGGAGTTCCATTAATAGTAAATAATGAGTTCAAAGGAGTACTTTGGAAGCACATGGCGAACGCCTAATTACCCATTTACCAAAACAATATGAATATAGTAAAATAAAGCTCTCGGCCTAACACCTAGAGCTTTTTGCTTTATTTAAGCCATTTTTTCCTATAGGCCAAGCACAAATCAACCAAAAAACAAAAAATATAAGTTTTTCCATTGCCCCCTTGACAAAACCAGGCAAATAGGGTATACTTATTGGATTTGTTAAAGAGCTCAGCTCAATTAGCAGATCTGCTTTATCAAGTACTTATTAATTATCTTAACTTTCCATTTCCGGCTCGCCGGTGTGTAAAGGTAAGGAGAACAACACATTATGCAATTCAAGCAAATGTTAAAAGCTAGTTTGAAGCCAAGCCGCGGATTTTTTGCGACTTTGGTATTGGTTGGTGTTGTCGCTTCTGTACTTAGCTTAACTCCTACTCATGGAGCTGCTAATACTTTAGCTGAAACCTGTGCTAACCCACCGGCTGTCCCAACCTTCAACTACTGGCCTGTCACATACAGTGACGTAAACACTCCATTGTGTCACGACTTCCCAGCTATCGATGCTGCAGTAGACGTGAACCACCCTCAGTTTTCAAACAGTGAAGCTGACTGGAACGATGGTTTAACAATTGGCGATAACCAACAAGGTGCAGTACTTATGTACTTACACAATGGTGCCGCTAATGATCCTGTATCTGCGCCTCAAACTCAGGCTCATGATGTAAAGATCACAACTGTAACTGAGCAAAATGTTGGCCCAACTCACCAAATTTCGGTGACTTACTCTGCTAGCAACGCTGCTTCTTACACTCGTTCGTACACTGTTCATACTCCAGCGAACTCTAAATTGGAAGTAATTCCTAACACTGGATACATGTACAGCTACGAAGGTCACCCAATTGCTGATCAACAGCAACTAAACATTGGTAACTCTGTGTTTAACTTGGGTACTTTAGATGCTTGTTTCGAATACAGTATCTTCCTAAG